>NZ_JANAVL010000036.1:0-13502 GCF_024213455.1 Domibacillus sp. A3M-37
GAACACGGCAGTTAAGCTCTTCAGCGCCGATGGTAGTTGGGGGTTTCCCCCTGTGAGAGCAGGACGCCGCCTGGCACAACAGGACAACTTGAATATTCAGGTTGTCTTTTTTGTTGTAATTTTTTCTGAACAAGATAAAATAAAACAAAAGAATCATTTGAAATCAAAAGAATGGTATAGCGCGATATTGATTTTTGGAAGAGTTGGAAGAAGTTGTTTCATTAGTGTATTGGTAAAGCGTTTGCTTGTAATGTTCGGATTTAAGTGCGAAAATTCAAAAAAGTCTAACTTATAAAGCGAACCTTGACATTATACCCGTTCAATTGATAACCTACTAATAATATTTTTCGGTCAGGGAGGCTTAAATATGTGGGAAGATAAGTTTAAAAAAGAAGGATTAACGTTTGATGATGTATTGCTTGTACCAGCGAAATCAGAGGTGCTTCCAAAAGATGTATCCCTCAAGGTGGAATTAACGCCAAGTTTGAAATTGAACATTCCAATGATCAGTGCTGGAATGGATACTGTTACGGAAGGCGATATGGCGATTGCGATGGCGCGTCAAGGTGGCCTGGGGATCATTCATAAAAACATGAGCATTGAACAGCAGGCTGAGCAGGTGGATAAGGTAAAACGCTCAGAAAGCGGCGTTATCAGCGATCCGTTCTTTTTAACACCTGAGCATCAAGTATTTGCTGCAGAGCATTTAATGGGCAAGTACCGCATTTCTGGTGTGCCGATTGTGAACAGCCAGGAAGAGCAAAAGCTTGTGGGCATCCTGACAAACCGTGACCTTCGTTTTATCCAGGATTACTCGATTTTAATTACGGATGTTATGACGAAAGAAAATCTTGTGACGGCTCCGGTTGGCACAACGCTTCAAGAAGCTGAGCAAATTCTGCAAAAACACAAAATTGAAAAGCTCCCGCTTATTGATAAAGATGGTGTCTTAAAAGGCCTTATTACGATTAAAGATATTGAAAAAGTAATTGAGTTCCCGAACTCAGCGAAAGACGAACAAGGACGCCTTCTTGCCGGCGCAGCGGTTGGGGTAACGGGTGACACGATGAAGCGTGTTGAAATGCTCGTCCAATCTCACGTAGACGTTATTGTGATTGATACAGCGCATGGTCACTCAGCAGGTGTTATTGAAACAGTAAAAGAAATTCGTTCTGCTTACCCTGAATTAAACATTATTGCTGGAAATGTAGCGACAGCTGAAGCCACTCGCGAGTTGTTTGAAGCAGGCGTCGATGTTGTGAAGGTTGGCATCGGTCCTGGCTCTATTTGTACGACGCGTATTGTTGCAGGCGTAGGTGTACCACAAATTACGGCTGTCTATGATTGTGCGACAGAAGCTCGTAAGCACGGCAAAGCGATTATCGCGGACGGTGGAATTAAATACTCTGGGGATATTGTAAAAGCGATCGCTGCAGGCGGTTCTGCTGTAATGCTTGGCAGCTTGCTTGCTGGTACAACAGAAAGCCCGGGCGAAACAGAAATCTTCCAAGGACGCCGCTTTAAAGTATATCGCGGTATGGGGTCTGTCAGCGCAATGGAAAAAGGCTCAAAAGACCGCTATTTCCAAGAAGACGCAAAGAAATTTGTTCCGGAAGGCATCGAAGGGCGTATTCCTTATAAAGGCCCGCTGTCTGATACATTGTATCAGCTGACAGGCGGTCTTCGTTCCGGTATGGGCTATTGCGGCACAAAAGACATTGATGCACTTCGTGAAGACAGCCAATTTATCCGTATGACAGGCGCAGGTCTTCGTGAGAGTCATCCACATGATGTGCAAATTACAAAAGAAGCGCCTAACTATTCATTATAGGGAAAAGCAGCCTGTCCAGTATTGGACAGGCTGCTTTTAAATATGTTTTACCATGTGGTGAAAAGGTTCGCCGATAATTGTCCATGGTTCTGTGACTTCAAACCCTTTCCGTTTATACAGCAAGTACGCTCTTTTTTTCTCGATTTCGACGTTTAAAGCGAGTTTTTGTGCCCCATGCTGTTTTGCGGTTTTTTCAGCATGGTCTAAAAGAATCGTGCCAATCCCCTGTCCGCGAAAATCAGGATGAACACAAATCGTATCAATATACCATTCATCTGAATGTGCTTCTTTATCTAAAAAAGAAATCGGTGCGCCATTTTTTTGCAGCCAGCTTGACAAAATGGCATCTAATTCTTCTCCTTTTTGTCCATCGTATAAAACGAGTATGCCGGCGGGAACTCCTTTTTGTTCAGCGATCCACGTGTATAAATATGAATGCCGATTCGTTTCTTGTTTGAAAAGAGTGAGCAGCGTTCGTACTACATCTTCTTCCTTCTGCATTCCCGTTAGTCTGCAGGCAATTGCTCCAATTGCCTCAATAATAAGCGGCATGGCAAAGCCAGCGTCCTTTGGCAAAGCAGGACGGATTGATAAGTTATTCAAAATTATTCCCCCTGCCTTTAGTATATGGCATCTAGGTCGTTTCTCGTCTATTTTTCCCATGAACGTGTATGGTACAATAACGAAAGTGTTGCATAAAAAATGGAGGGTTTTGAGTGTGAAAAAGAGAAGTGGGTATCAGATTGGCGCTGTTCTGTTAAGCGTGTTGTTGTTTATTGGATTGTTTTCCCCTGGCCAAATGAAAGCACGTGCGGCTTTTGATGTCAATGCGGCGGCCGCTGTATTGATTGATGCGGAAACCGGCCAAGTGCTGTATGAGAAAAATAGCGATCAGCAGCTTGGTGTGGCCAGCATGTCAAAAATGATGACGGAATATTTACTGCTTGAAGCGGTCAAAGAAGGCAAAGTAAGTTTGGATGATACATATCAAGTATCAGACTACGTATATACCGTCTCTCAAGATCGGAGTTTGTCAAATGTCCCGCTCCGCGCCGATGAAACGTACACGATCCAAGAATTGTACGAGGCGATGACAATTTATTCAGCAAACGCGGCGACAATTGCCATTGCGGAAAAAATTTCAGGCTCCGAAGCGGAATTTGTCAAATTGATGAATGAAAAAGCAAAAGCACTTGGTTTGGAAAAAGTGAAGTTCGTCAACTCAACTGGATTAAATAATAAAGATTTAAAAGGAAATCATTCAACTGGTGCTGAGACGGATGAAAATATGATGTCCGGCCGTGATGTAGCCACACTTGCATACCGGTTAGTAAATGATTACCCGGAAGTGCTGGAGACAGCCGGAATTCCAAAAAAGAAATTCCGTGAAGGAACCGATGATGAAATTTCAATGGAAAACTGGAACTGGATGCTTCCTTCTCTTGTTTTTGCTTATGAAGGGATGACAGGCTTAAAAACAGGAACAACTGATTTTGCAGGCTACTGTTTTACTGGAACAGCTGAACGCAACGGCCAAAAGCTTATTGCGATTGTGATGGGTGCGACAAGTGAAAGCGGCGAAGGAACATATAATGCCCGGTTTACAGAAATGAAGAAGCTGATGGACTATGGTTTTACTCAGTTCGAGTCTAAAGAGCTTGTCGCAGCTGGCAGTGCGGTGAAAGGGACTGAAACAATATCTGTTCAAAAAGGAAAAGAAAAAGAAGTGAAGCTTCAAACAGCATCTTCTTTATCTATTTTAGTGCCAAAAGCTTCAGAAACGAATTATAAAACAAAAGTTATCTTAAATAGTTCGGATTTAAACGAAAATGGAAAATTGATTGCACCGGTGAAAAAGGATAAAGTGGTTGGTTTTGTATCAATTCAAGATGATAAAGACCAAGCAGTTCTATTTTTAAAGGCAGCCGGTCAAACAAATGTACAAACAGCCCAAAACGTTGAGAAAGCGAATTGGTTTGTTTTATCAATGCGCGCAGTTGGGGGCGGCATTAGCAATGGATGGAATTGGGTTGTAGATAAAGTAACTGGTTGGTTTTAATGAAAATCACCTTCTGCTATTGACAGAAGGTGATTTTTCGTGTTTATTAGGATTTAAGTATTTTACAAAAAATCAGTTTTTTCTGACCAATATAGGAGGAGTAAGAAAATGAATACAGGTACAGATCGCGTTAAGCGGGGAATGGCAGAAATGCAAAAAGGCGGCGTCATTATGGACGTTGTGAATGCAGAGCAGGCAAAAATTGCAGAAGAAGCAGGTGCAGTAGCGGTTATGGCGCTCGAGCGTGTCCCATCTGATATTCGTGCAGCCGGCGGAGTGGCTCGTATGGCAGATCCGCGTATCGTGGAAGAAGTAATGAATGCTGTGACCATTCCAGTTATGGCGAAAGCGCGTATCGGCCATATTGTGGAAGCACGTGTGCTTGAAGCAATGGGTGTTGATTATTTGGATGAAAGTGAAGTATTGACGCCAGCTGATGAAGAGTACCATTTGCTGAAAAGCGACTACACAGTACCGTTTGTCTGCGGCTGCCGCGATATCGGTGAAGCAGCACGCCGGATCGGTGAAGGTGCTTCGATGCTTCGTACAAAAGGTGAGCCTGGAACAGGGAACATCGTTGAAGCTGTTCGCCATATGCGCAAAGTGAACGCACAAGTTCGCAAGCTTGTTCATATGAGCGAAGATGAAGTTATGACAGAAGCAAGAAATCACGGTGCGCCGTTTGAAGTACTAATGCAAATTAGAAAAGAAGGCAAACTGCCGGTTGTAAACTTTGCAGCAGGCGGTATTGCAACGCCAGCAGACGCAGCGCTTATGATGGAACTTGGTGCAGACGGCGTATTTGTCGGATCCGGCATCTTCAAATCAGACAATCCGGCTAAATTTGCCCGCGCGATTGTGGAAGCGACAACGCATTATCAAGACTACAAATTAATTGCTGAGCTTTCAAAAGAACTGGGCGAGCCGATGAAAGGTCTTGAAATTTCAAAAATCGCGCCGGAATCACGCATGCAGGAGCGCGGCTGGTAATGACAAAGATCGGTGTACTTGGATTACAGGGTGCCGTTCGTGAGCACGTGCGCTCGATTGAAGAAAATGGAGCGGAAGCGGTCGTTGTAAAATGGCCCGAACAGCTGGATGAATTGGACGGCTTGATTTTGCCGGGTGGTGAAAGCACAACGATGCGCCGCTTGATCGACCGGTACAGTTTTATGGAGCCGCTTCTTGCTTTTGGAGAATCCGGGCGTCCGATGTTTGGAACATGCGCGGGTCTTATTTTACTCGCTGGTGAAGTAGTCGGTTACGCTGAACCACACCTCGGATTAATGAACATTGCCGTTGAACGGAATTCATTTGGCCGCCAAAAAGAAAGCTTTGAAGCGGATCTTATGATTAAAGATGTGGCGGATGACTATAACGCCGTTTTTATCCGTGCACCGCATATCGTTTCAGCTGGAGAAGGAACAGAAGTACTGGCGGAATGCGACGGCCGGATTGTCGCCGCGCGCGACCGCCATTACCTCGGCTGTTCCTTTCATCCGGAGCTGACGGATGATCACCGTATTACGGGCTACTTTATCGGTATGGCGGAGCAGGCAAAAGCGTCACTTGCGAATTCATAAAAAATGTAGTACATTGAATTCAAATAAAATAGTGAAACGCGATGAAGGAAGCTAGTAGCTTGATTTACTTCAAAAGAGAGCCGGTGGGTGGTGCGAACCGGTGGAGAAGTCATGTGAATCCATTCCGGAGCGGGATGCTGAAGTAAGAGTAAGCATTGACCGGCGCAGGCCGTTAAAACGTTGTTTTGAGAGGAAAGCATGTTGTGCTTTCAATCAGGGTGGTAACGCGGAATATAACTTCCGTCCCTTTATATAGGGGGCGGAAGTTTTTTTATTTTCTAAAGGAGGAATAGCATATGCTGGATATGAAATATTTGCGGTCAAATTTTGCAAAAGTAAAAGAACGGCTGAAATTCCGGGGCGAGGACATGAGCGCGTTTGAAGATTTTGAAGAACTGGAGAAAAAACGCCGTGAGCTGCTTGGCCAGACAGAAGAGTTAAAAGGAAAACGCAACAGTGTATCGCAGGAAGTTGCACGCTTGAAAAAAGAAAAACAGGATGCGGATGCCCTTATTACCGAAATGCGTGAAGTGGGCGACAAAATTAAGGAATTAGACGCCGATCTTCGTGATACTGAAGAAAAGCTCGAGCAACTGATGCTTCGGATGCCGAATATCCCTCATGAAAGTGTACCGGCAGGCGATTCAGAAGATGATAATGTGGAAATTCGCACATGGGGCGATGTACCGGCATTTGATTTTGAAACAAAGCCGCACTGGGATTTGGCGACGGATCTTGATATTCTCGATTTTGAGCGTGCCGGCAAAGTAACAGGCAGCCGCTTTACTTTCTACAAAGGCGCTGGTTCAAAACTGGAACGTGGGCTCATCAGCTTTATGCTTGATTTGCATACAGAAGAGCACGGCTACACAGAAATGATGCCGCCGTATATGGTTAACCGAACGAGTATGACTGGAACTGGCCAGCTTCCAAAGTTTGAAGAAGATGCATTCCGGATTGAAGCAGAAGATTACTTTTTGATTCCGACAGCTGAAGTACCAGTTACAAACTACCACCGTGATGAAATTTTGAATGGCGAGGATTTGCCGATTTCTTACGCGGCGTACAGCGCGTGCTTCCGTTCTGAAGCGGGTTCTGCCGGACGTGATACACGCGGGTTGATTCGCCAGCATCAATTTAACAAAGTGGAAATGGTCCGCTTTGTGAAGCCGGAAAATTCTTATGAGGAGCTGGAAACACTGACGGGCCATGCGGAAAAAGTGCTCCAATTGCTTGGTCTTCCGTATCGTGTTCTTGACATGTGTTCTGCCGATCTTGGGTTTACAGCGGCGAAAAAATACGACATCGAAGTGTGGCTTCCGAGCTATGGCGCATACAAAGAAATTTCTTCTTGTTCTAACTTTGAAGGATTCCAAGCACGCCGGGCAAATATCCGCTTCCGCCGCGAGAAAAATGGTAAGCCGGAGCATGTGCACACATTAAACGGTTCAGGTCTTGCCATCGGCCGTACCGTTGCCGCTATTTTGGAGAATTATCAGCAGGAAGACGGCAGCATTCTTATTCCGGAAGTACTTCGTCCATACATGGGTGGCAAAGAAAAAATCGAAAAAAAATAAGTCGAATCGTGTTGACAGGATAATTTAGATTATGATAAATTAATTCTTGTCGATACGACGGAGGAATACCCAAGTCCGGCTGAAGGGATCGGTCTTGAAAACCGACAGGCGGGTTAAACCGCGCAGGGGTTCGAATCCCCTTTCCTCCTCCATTTTTACCATACGTGCATAATTAGAGATATGAACGCCCATCTGTTTATCAGATGGGCGTTCTTTTTATTTTTTAATAATGGTAAAGCGGTCAGCAAGCAGAAGCCAGTTTTGCGGAAAAGAAAGGCCGATTTTCCAATATGCGATGCCGCGCAGCTTTAATTCTTTTAAAAGAGAAAATTTCGCGTCAATCGAACGCGCATCTTCAAACCATATTTTATGGGCACGTCCATTTTCATCCGTATAATCGATAAATGGTGCCTGCGCAGTGAAGTCATAGCGGATCGATGCCCGATAGCGGACCGCCAGCCGAATTGCTTCCTGCGGGCTGATCGCTCTTGCCAGTGGATTTCCCTGACGGTACGGAAGCGTCCAGTCATATCCGTACAAATTTTGGCCCATCACGATTTTGGAGGCGGGTATTTCTGTCAGCGCGTAAGTTAAAACATTGCGTACCGGTCCGATAGGGGACACGGCCATTGGCGGTCCGCCGCTGTATCCCCATTCGTACGTCATAATAACGGAAAAGTCGACAATCTCTCCGTGAGCTTTGTAATCATGCGCCTCATACCACTGACCTTTTTGTGTGGCACTCGTTTTTGGCGCGAGCGCGGTTGATACAGTTTTGCCTTCACGATGAAAGCGTTCTGTAGCACGGCGGAGAAACCGATTATATGCTTCCCGGTCTTCCGGGCGTAAATATTCAAAATCAAAATGAATGTCCCGGAAATTTGTCTGCCTGGCGATCCGGCTTATATTATTCAAAAATGTCTGCTGGATTGCTTCATCGTTAAGCAAAATACGCCCAAGCTCTGCGTTGAACTGGTCGTTTTCCAAATTTGTGATATTCATCATAAAGACGGTGCCATTTTGTTCAGCAATTGGCGACAGTGGACGAATGGGTGGTTCTTCAAGTGAGCCATCCCGTTTGGCATTGTAGCTGACCGGGGAAAAATAGGTCAGCTGTGGGGCCGCTTCCCGTGCCTGGTTCAGGATGTTTCCTGAGTAGCCGGATGCGGAAGGCTCAATATAGCCCGTTGACTCAATGGGTGTTTTTGTAGGCGATGGAATGCGCAGCTGCCGCCCGATTTGCAGCGGGGCGGACTGTGACAAGCCATTAATTCGGACGATCTCTTCCACTGTAACACCGTACTGCCTTGAAATTTTCCATAGGCTGTCTCCGGCGGCAATCAGGTGAAATCGTCCGGAAACGGGAATAACCAGCGCCTGCCCGATGACGAGCTGCGCCGGATTTGGAAGTTGATTTGCTTTGTTGATCGCCTGAATGGTTGTCCCGTATCGCCGCGCAATTTGAAACAGTGTATCGCCGCTTTTGACTACATAAATGTGCATACGCTCTTCCCCCTCTCTTTATTATATGTACAGAGAGGGACAGCTTCTTATGACAAAAGTTGAATGAATTCGTCTGATGGGCGCACGTCCGCTTTTAAAACAGTTTCCATCATTTCGAGCGCATACTCGTTAAACTTTTCTTCTTCCGATGCAATCGCATTTTTCGGTATATATATATCAAATTCACGCATGTACGCATCGTTGGCTGTGAAAAACACACAAATATTGCCGGCAACTCCTGTATTGACGACGGATGTGACGTCCAGCTCGTGCAGAAGCGTATGTAAAGCAGTTCCGTAGAATGCAGAGTGCTTCGGCTTTATTAAAAAGTAATCTTTATGACCCGGCTTCATTTCCTGTATAATAGGAGCGCTCACGTCATTCGTCGCATGGTCTGTAATGAGGGCAATGTCGGCTTTCCAAAGCTGATAATGGTCATTTACATAAATGACGGGCCATTCTTTTTCGTAAAAATGTTCTTTTAACTGTAAAATAGGAGGGACGATTTCTTTCGTGAACTCTGCCAGTTTTCCCCCGTTTGGAAATTGAAAATCATTAATCATATCAATAATGAGAAGCGCGCATTTCTTTGTCATTATCTTTCCTCCTTATTTTCTATAGTATTACCCGAATTTTTGCCGAAAGGAGCATGGAAATGGATGAATTTTTTATGAAAATGGCTATCGAAGAAGCGAAAAAAGCGGAGCGCCTTGGTGAAGTGCCGATTGGAGCCGTTATTGTTAAAAACAATGAAGTTATCGCATCGGGCCATAATTTGAGGGAAACGACCCAAAATGCGGTGACCCATGCGGAGCTGCTGGCGATTGAAAAAGCATGTGAATCAACAAGGTCGTGGCGATTGGAGGGGACGACGCTTTATGTCACTCTCGAACCGTGTCCGATGTGCAGCGGCGCTATCTTGCTTTCCCGTGTGGAACGAGTGGTATATGGGGCGGACGATCCGAAAGCGGGGTGCGCTGGCACTTTAATGAATTTGCTGGACGATGAAAGGTTTAACCACCGATGCGAGGTTGTTCCAGGAGTACTGGCGGATGAATGCGGGATGCTGCTGACGGAATTTTTTCGAAATCTCCGCAAAAAAAAGAAAGACCAGAAGAAGCAAAAAGTGGAATAGCTTCACCGTTGCTTTTTTGCCGGTTAAATAGTATAATAGTTCTTGCCGTGCTAAGTGGGGAGGTAGCGGTGCCCTGTATCCGCAATCCGCTCTAGCGGAACTGAATTCCTTCTCGAGGCTGTTTAATTGTGGGGCCTGCCTTTTGTAAGTGGCGTTGACGCCCGGGTCCTGCGCAATGAGAACCCATGAACCATGTCAGGTCCGGAAGGAAGCAGCATTAAGTGGACTCTCTCATGTGCCGTGGGACAGCCTGGGCTGAGCTAACTGCTCAAGTAACGCCTGTGATTGGCAGTCGACAGAAGGTGCACGGTATACATAATCAAAAGGCGTCCGGCTTGCCGGGCGTCTTTTTGCTTTTATCGGAATAGAAAAGGTGCTATCGTTCGTTTATAATAAAACAAGAAAGGTGAAGGAGGTAAAGAATGAGCTATCAGGCATTATACCGTGTATGGCGGCCGCAAAACTTTGCAGATGTCGTTGGGCAGGAGCATATAACGAAAACGCTTCAAAATGCTCTCCTTCAAGATAAAATCTCGCATGCATACCTTTTTTCAGGTCCGCGTGGTACCGGAAAAACGAGTGCGGCGAAAATTTTAGCCAAAGCGGTAAACTGTGAAAACGGTCCGTCTGCAGAACCTTGCAATGAATGTGCATCATGCCGGGGTATTTCGAACGGCTCGATTCAAGATGTTATTGAAATTGATGCTGCTTCTAATAATGGTGTAGATGAAATTCGGGATATACGCGATAAAGTAAAATACGCGCCTGGTTCTGTCCGTTATAAAGTGTATATTATCGATGAAGTGCATATGCTTTCAACGGGCGCTTTTAATGCGCTCTTAAAAACACTCGAAGAACCGCCATCCCATGTGATCTTCATTTTAGCCACCACGGAGCCGCATAAAATTCCTTTAACAATTATTTCCCGCTGTCAACGGTTTGATTTTAAGCGGATTACCGCTCACGCGATCACGGGCCGGATGACGCTCATTTTAAATGAAACGGACACAGAATTTGATGAATTGGCTTTGCCGATCATTGCTCGCGCCGCAGAAGGCGGAATGCGGGATGCACTTAGTCTGCTTGATCAGGCCGTTTCCTACAGCCGCGGCCGCTTGTCGGAAGATGATGCGCTGACGGTAACTGGGACAGTCGGACAGGGAATACTGAATGCAATTGCGCAGGCCATCTATGAGCAAAATGCGGCAGAAGCGGTCCAGACATTAAACAAATTGCTAATGGAAGGGAAAGATCCGGTCCGTTTCACAGAAGATATGATTTTATATTTCCGTGATATGCTGCTCTTTAAAATGGCTCCTGGTCTCGAAGAGTCCATGGAGCGGACGATGGCGGATGAGGATTTTAAAGAAATGGCCGGCCGGTTTTCTGAATCAGCCATTTATGAATACATTGCGGTTTTAAATAAAGCACAGCAGGATATGAAGTTTACAAATCATGCACGTATTTATCTGGAAGTAGCAATTGTGAAAATGTGCCGTCTGCATATAAAAGCTGAATCTTCTGCATCTGGTCCAGAAGTAGCTGGATTGATCGAGAAAATAAATCGGCTTGAGCAGGAAGTCCAGGAACTGAAAAATCGGCCGTCCGGCATGGCGGAAGCAGAAGCACTGAAACCAGCATCCAAAAAAATATCACGCCCGGGCAATCTATTTAAAGTCTCTATGCCGCAAATTGAAAAAGTGCTCTCGGAAGCCACCAAGCAGGACATTCAAAACATTAAAAGCTGCTGGGGGAATATGATTGGCTACTTAAGCGAGCGGCAAATGCGCTCGCAGGCAGCTCTTTTAAACGATGCGGAACCTGTCGCTGCGTCTAGTGACTCATTTGTGTTAAAATTTAAATATGAAATTCATTGTCAAATGGCGTCCGATAATAAAGCATTTATGGATTCTATTTCGACGATTTTAAATGAATTAACCGGCAAGCCGTACCGGCCGCTTGTTGTGCCGGAAGATGCCTGGATGGACATTCGCCGTTCTTTTTTGAAAAAGCAAAAAGAAGACGGCAGCTATACACCGCCGGCTGACGGAACAGATGCGGATGTGCAGGAAGAGGAAGAAGACCCTCTCGTATCAAAAGCGCTGGAACTTGTCGGGGAAGAGTTTCTTGAAATTAAAGACTAACTTAATTGGAGGATGATGAACATGATGCGTGGCGGAGGAATGGGCAATATGCAAAATATGATGAAGCAAATGCAGAAAATGCAAAAGCAAATGCAGGAAGCACAGGAAGAGCTGGCTGAAAAGCAATTTGAAGGAACAGCGGGCGGCGGCATGGTGAAAGTAAGCATCTCCGGTCAAAAACTAGTAACAGACGTTCAAATAAAAGAAGAAGTCGTGGACCCAGATGATATCGATATGCTTCAGGATCTTGTTCTTGCAGCTGTTAACGATGCATTGAAAAAAGTGGACGACGAAACAAACCAGACAATGGGACAGTTTACGAAAGGGATGAACCTTCCTTTCTAAAGAGGAGGAACTGCGGATGTATTATCCCGAACCGATAACGAAGCTGATTGACAGCTTCATGAAACTGCCGGGCATTGGGCCGAAAACAGCGGCTCGTCTGGCTTTTTTTGTTTTAAATATGAAAGAAGACGATGTACTTGGTTTTGCTAAAGCACTCGTCAATGCAAAGCGTGATCTTGGCTATTGCTCAGTTTGTGGTCATATTACCGACCAGGACCCATGCTCCATTTGCAAAGATGAAAGGCGAGACCGAAGCATCATCTGTGTCGTGCAGGATCCAAAAGACGTTATTGCGATGGAAAAAATGAAAGAATATAATGGGCTCTACCATGTTCTTCATGGCGCTATCTCGCCAATGGAAGGGATTGGACCAGAAGATATTAATGTACCTGACCTCATCAAACGACTGCAGGACGAAACTGTTAAAGAAGTTATTTTGGCGACCAATCCGAATATTGAAGGTGAAGCAACTGCCATGTATATTTCTCGGTTACTAAAACCATCCGGCATTCGTACAACGCGCATTGCCCATGGTCTTCCAGTAGGCGGCGATCTTGAATACGCAGATGAAGTAACATTGTCTAAAGCTATTGAAGGCCGCCGTGAGCTGTAAGGAGGAGAATCATTCATGTTTTTCCGTAAAAAACAAACGTTGCGCAGTGTATATGATGATAAATTAATCGAATTGCTGGACCGTTCGAGAACGGATTGGTTTAAGCGCCGCGATTTGCTTCGTCTTAGTTTTGAGCAAAATGATGAGCTTGAAGCACAAACAAAAGCCGCTCAGGCTAAATATTTCTTTTTATTTAGAGAAGCAAAAAAACGTCAAATCCGCATAAAAGAATAATCTCCTTCCATACGTATAGAAGGGGAGCGTGAAGAGATATGCAAAAAACAAGTGCAATGTTATTTACAGTGTTAAAAAAAATGGTAATAGGTGCTTTCTTTTTATATGGGGCAAATGTGTTAATTCAACAGACAGGCTTGCATATAGTAATGAATCCATTTACAGCCTTTCTTGCCGGTTTCCTAGGGCTGCCAGGGGTTCTCTCCTTGGCGGCTATTCATTTTTTTATTTTCCGATAAAATAAATCAAAAAAGTGATTGACGAGTACTGCAGCAGGTGGTATATTAATAAACGTTGCTGCTGAAAAACAGTCAGCATGAAAGAAAAAAGTTTAAAAAAGATGTTGACATATAATGAAAACGAATGATATGATATTATATGTCGCTCAAGACGAATTAAAGCAAATTGAACATTGAAAACTGAACAAAATCAATAAAAACGTCAACGTTTTAAGCAAGAAACTTCTACTATAAGATGC
>NZ_JANAVL010000037.1:0-12538 GCF_024213455.1 Domibacillus sp. A3M-37
TTTCGCCATTTAAAATCCCCCTTGAGTAAACAGTAGCGTTGCTTTTCTACACTGTCCACTTAAGGGGGAGCATATCAGGGTATTATGTTGCATTTGTAACGCCCCGGATTCTAAAGATCTGGGGCGTTTTTGGGCTGCTCATACTCTATCTTGTGTCAATTTATATTTGGGTGGAAGCTACGCTACATCAACGTTTATCGGTTACTTACTCCTTAATACATAGAAGTATATACCGTCTATCACCTTTTTAGAATTATCTGGTAAAAGTCAAAGGATCCGTCAAACGATACTACCTATTTTTTTACAGAATTTAAAGAATATAGGATGTAATCAGTAGGTCGGTACTGTTCATTGGCAAATTAAAAATATGGTCTATCATTAGTCTGACAGCTATCATTCACGCTTTTTTCGAGCCACTGCTTGAATATAACTTAATTTTTTCCCGATATAGCTTTATTCTTGAAAAACGAGTTTAACGGCTCGCTCCGATAAATATGTATCTCCCAAAGCTGCATGGGCAACATTCTTTTTGTATTTTATTTTTTCTTTTCAAAAAATTTTATACAAAAGTGATCCAATCCAAATCTTCTTCCGTTAGCTGTTATAAGAACAACAAATTCTATGTTAAAAAAGGAGAGGTTTACTTTGAATAAAAGAAAAATGAACAAAAAATTCCTTATTGCCCCGCTTGCATTTTCACTCGCTCTCCCAACCGCCGCATTTGCAGACAACGGTGAACAGTACCATGAAATGAATCACCAAAACAAAACAGCGGCCGCTTCACAAAGTACAGCAACGCCAGCAGCAGAGCTTCGCATCACATTAGATACTGCTTTAACAGAGCATGCTTTTTTAGCAGTTGAAGCCATGCGCAAAGGCGCAAATGGCGCAAAAGATTTTGACCAAACGGCCGCAGCGCTTATGACCAACTCCGATGACCTTGCCGCCGCAGTTTCATCCGTTTATGGAGACGAAGCTGGAAAACAGTTTTTAGACATCTGGCACTCTCATATCAGCTATCTTGTTGACTATGTAAAAGCCACAGGCGCCGGTGATAAAGCAGCGAAACAGGCAGCGCTCGATAAATTGGAGGAGTATAAAAAAGAGCAAGCTGCCTTTTTCGCAACAGCAACAGAAGACCGCCTTCCCCAATCAGCGCTTGTAGAAGGGCTGTCCATGCACCTTGACCAGCTAGTCGGTGCATTTGATGCCTACACAGCAGGCGACTTTGAAACGGCATACACACATGAACGTGAAGCGATCCATCATATGAGCATGTTTGCTGAAACATTATCAGTTGCCATTGCTGAGCAATTTCCGGACAAGTTTAAAAACTCGAATCCTGACACACCAGCCGTTGATCTTCGCTCGCAGTTAAACTATGTATTTACCGAGCATGCCGGCCTGGCTGCTATGGCGATGCAGGACGGAGTCGATGGAGCGAAAAGCTTTGAGCAGGCGGCGGCTGCCCTAACTGCTAATGCCAATGACCTATCCACTGCTGTTGCATCTGTTTATGGTGAAGAAGCAGGAGCTCATTTTGCGAAGATCTGGAACTCTCATATCGGCTACTTTGTTGATTACGTGAAAGCCACAGGCGCAAAAGATGCCAAAGCTCAGGAAGCGGCGAAAGCAGATCTTGATGAGTACATTAAAAAGCAGGCCGCTTTCCTTGATACAGCGACACAAGGACGCGTATCAGCAGCAGACCTTGAAGAAGGCTTGACGATGCATGTAGATCAGCTGCTTAAGGCCTTTGATTCGTATGTAGCAGGCGACTATGAAACAGCGTACAGCTCTATCCGTGAAGCATACGCCCACATGAGCATGCCGGCTGCAGGATTATCCGCTGCTATTGTGGACCAGTTCCCGGATAAGTTCTCCGGCGAAGCAATGCCAAAAGAAATGCCGCATACCGGCCTTGGCGGCTCTCAGTCCAATATGTCGTACATGTGGCTGTTAGCCGGCTTGTTGCTTGCGTCTATTACAACTGTGGCAGCACTTCGCTTCCGCAATCAGTCTTAACCAATACGAAAAGCCTAAAGGATAAGCTCCTTTAGGCTCAGGTTGTTGACAAACGCCCGCTTTCGGCGTTACTTGCCGGCTGTGAATGCTTTATGCCCCCGAAAAGGTCATTACGCTTCCCAGTCGGCGGTATTCCTATTAGTCGAATATGTTCAAATTATGTGTCAGGGTAGTCTTCTATTTATACATCTAGGAGTCTTCAAAAGGTGATGACTTCGTGTTATTTGGCTCAGGTAGCTGCTATTAAAATGGTAAATGAAAAGGCAGCGTTCTTCTTAGCAGAAGAACGCTGCCTTTTCGAGATGTTGCAGTTCAAACTTTTTCCCATATATAAACTCTATTATTAAGATTACATATATAGTACGTAATCAAATTCATTGTCTCTATAATGTGAAGCTGATTATTTCTGCACTATTTTCAAAGTTCTGCAGCCAGGACGATATCACCAAGCGGCTGGGTGCTTTCTGGTGTCGGTTCTAGCGTAACGGCAATCATCTGCCAGTTTCCGTTTTTAGGTTCAGACATAACGTGTGATACAGCGCCATTTCCATTTTCATTTGGACGAAATGTACCGGCACGGACTTTATTACCTTGTTCATCGATCAGCCATACCTGATAAGCTTCCGTCCCTGAAAGTCCTTGTAGTTGCTCTGCCTGTACGATAACAGAAGCGGCACTTTCTTCATTTACTATTGTAGCTCGGGCTGATCCATTAAAACCTTCTGACGCGGCAAGCTGGACATCCTGAGTGGCACTGGCAGTCATCGGTTCGTTGACTGCTGACTTGTCGTTCAGCAGGAAGTAGGCATTGGCTCCAAGTGATAAAAGAAGAGAAGCGGCAAGCAGCGGCTGCAGCCATGGCTTTTGTTTTCGTGAAGGACGGCTTTTTTTTATTTCGTTTACTGGTTCAAGACCCTTTATTTCTTCCTTTTCACTGGCTGAAAAAACAGCCGCAAGAACTCGGTCTTTCATACCTTCATTTGGCTCGGTTGCTTCTGCAAGATACGGTAAATCTTCAGTTAGCACCTGGAGTTCAAGGAGTTCTTCCCGGCAATTTGAGCATGTTTCGAGATGCTTTTCAAATCCAGCTTTTTTCGCCTCCGTGAGGGTGTTATTAAAATAATCGAGTAATACGTCACATTCATGCTGTTCCTTCATCGCCTTCTCCTCCTTTCCCTCGCAAATGTGTCTTTAAATGCTTTAATGCAAGCCTAATCCTTCCTTTAACCGTTCCGAGCGGAATTTTCTGTTTTTGTGAAATGGCCTGCTGAGACAGGCCTTTAAAATAAAAGAGCTCGATTATTTCTCGCTGGTTTTCGGCGAGGTGTGTGATCGCTTTTCGCAATTCTGTTCCTTCTTCCTTCCATTGTATTAAATCTTCGATGGCCGTTTCCTGGCTTTGAAGGTCATCTCGTTCTGTGAGTGCTTCAGTTTGTTCATTTTTTCGGCGCATATGATCAATACTTGAATTCCGGGTGACGGTAAGCAGCCACGAAGAAAACTTTCCTTTTGATTCGTCATAAAGATCTGGTTTTGTCCACACTTTTATAAAAACTTCCTGAACAATTTCTTCTGACAGATCTCGCCTGCCAGTCATTCGAAAAGCAAATGAAAACAACAGTTTTTCATACCGTTCATAAAGCAATTCCAGTGCGTATTTATCTGATTGCTTGACTCTCCTATATAGTTCATAATCCTGTTCGCCCATGAGTCCCTCCTGTTCAGTCGAATGTACCAAGCTAACGTTTTACAAGTGCATTCGGATCATTTCATAAATAAAATTGTAAACTATTTTTAGGCTGTGCGGTAATTAAAATAACTAGTTAAAGATTTATTAAGGTGAGAGAAAGGCTCAAGAACATTTCTCTTTTTAAAAAAAATTTTTTCGAAAAGTGATCCATTTCTTTTTTCAGTCCGTTAGCTATATGAACAAGAAAAACCAAAAACAATGAAAAAGGAGATGGTTAAGGTGAATGTGAAAAAGAATATGAAAAAGAATATGAAAAAGAATATGAAAAAACTAATTGCTCCGGTAATGGGTCTAACATTAATCGTTCCGGGCATAGCATCGGCAAATACAGAGGCGGTGCCCACAGTTAACACGCCGGCGGCGGAGCTTCGCTCGACACTTGATCACTTATTGTCAGAGCATTATGTGCTCGCCGTTACGGCAATGACGAAATCATATGACGGAGCAAAAGATGCGGAAGCGGCGAACAAGGCACTTGATCAGAACGCAGTCGACATGACACCGGCCATTGCATCTGTTTATGGTGAAGAGGGTGCGAAAGAGTTTGAGCGCATTTTCAGAGGACACAATGATTACACAGCAGATTTAGTAGAAGCGGCAAAGGACGAAGATCCAGGTGCGCGTGCAGCGGCCGAAGATGAGGTTGAACAGTTCGTCACGGAATTCTCAGCTTTTCTCGATACAGCCACCGAAGGAAATCTGCCTGCTGAAGCAGCAGAAGATGCCATTCGTCTTCACGAGGAGCAAGTACTATCCGTTTTCGATAACTATGTAGAGGGAGACTACGAAGAAGCCAATATGGAATTCCGCGAAGGCTACAAGCACATGTATGCGATCAGTAAGGCATTGTCTACTGCGGTCGTGACCCAAATGCCGGAGAAATTTGAAAACACAAAAACAGACACATCAGCAGTGGAACTGCGCTCGGCGTTGAACAGCTTGGCAGCGGAGCACTTTGCGCTGGCAGCAACAGGTATGCAAAAAGGATTCGACCAGGGAGCAGATTATGATTTTGTGAGCTGGGCTGAAGATGCTAATACCGCAGATTTCAAAGCGGCCATCGCGTCGATCTACGGAGATGAAGGGGCTGCCCAGTTTGAAAAAGTATGGCAGACCGATCACATTAATGCACAAGCTGAAATCGTTGCGGCCACACTTGAAGATGATGAGGAAGCAGTCCAGTCCGCAAAAGCAAAACTTGATACATTTGCGAACGATTTTGGTGACTTTTTAGGAACAGCGACTGCTGGAAAACTGCCGGCAGAAGACGCGACAGCAGCGGTTAAAGAGCACGAAAAGCTTGTGAAGCAAACATTTGATCAATACACTGAAGGCGACTATGAGGCATCTTACGCTTCATTCCGGGAAGGGTATGCCTACATGTTCGGGATTGGGCAGGTGCTTAGCAATGCCATTGTGACACAAATGCCAGACAAGTTTACCGAAACGGCTATGCCTGCTGAAATGCCTAAAACAGGTCTTGGCGGTTCAGAAGACAACAACATGATTGCTGCGATTTGGGCAGTAATGGGCTCTGTACTTGTTGTAATGACTGCTTTATTGATCCGTCGTAAAGCCATTCAAAAATAACAACTGAAGAGAGGATCTCCCCTCTCTTCTTTATTTAAGGAAAGGAGAGTGATCCGTTATGAAACCGATCTTATTTTTAGCCACAGCCAGTATGATTTGTTTTCTTTTATTCGGCTATACAAGCGGTTATTTCCCGCATCCTTCTGTTCAAAGTGAGGAGCAGAAGCAGATGGCAGCTAATGTTGGGGAACAGCCGCCAGAATTCACACTCCTTGATGAGGAAGTGCAGAATCTGATGGCAGAGTCAAAAAAAACAGCCGCAACCAGCATCGTGCCAGCCAGTGTAGAAATTCCAGCGATTGGTGTGAAAGCAGCGATTGAACCAGTTGGTATTTTAGAAAATGGACAGATGGGCGTTCCAAAGGAAGTCAACAACGTCGGCTGGTTTGAGCCCGGCATTAAACCAGGGAATGTCGGAAATGCTGTTTTAGCCGGCCATGTTGACAGCAAAAAGGGTCCTACTGTTTTTTTCGATCTAAAGAAGCTTGAAAAAGGGGATCAAGTAATTGTCAAAGATGCTGAAGGAAAACAGCTGGTCTTTGTCGTGCAGGCAAAAAAGAGCTATGAGCGAAATTCAGCGCCCATTAACGAGGTTTTTGGCTCGTCTAATGAGAAAAAATTGAATTTAATCACATGCACTGGTCGATTTAACCGATCGGAAGGCACGCATGAAGAACGGCTTGTCGTGTATACGCAATTAAAAGAAGAACCTGTTGAAAAACCGATACAAAAGCCAGCTGCACCGACCAATGTTGAAGTGAACGGGACTTTTGTCTCCTGGCACGCTGTACGGGAAGAAACAGTAGTAGGTTACCGAATTTATCGTGAAGAAAACGGGAAATTCAAACATGTGGCAAGTATATCGGCTTTTGAACGCAAAAGCTACACCGATTCGGAAGCGCAAAACTACAGATATTATATAACGGCGGTAGATGCGTACAACCAGGAATCGGCGCCTTCTAAAGTAACGAAAAAATAACCTGAAGCTAGTTCTGAAGAGAATGTTCAAACAAGTATAATTGAACAAAAAAAGGTAAGGGGCTGCATTGTGCAGCGCCTTACCTTTTTTTGTTCGACACTGAATAACCATTTTATTTCCACCCATAACTTTATCAGTCATTCTAAAAATAAAAGGTTTTAAATCTATCTTTAGTTGTCCTCAGTTAAAAAAGAAATAAAATTCAGATGCAATAATCTGTTCTGGATTTATCTCTTTTCTGTATACGTCCTCTCAAGAACTGGTCGGACTTATGCATTTTAGTTTTATTTTGCGCAATAGAAACCAAATGGATTGTCAACACTAAATCAGACAACTTTCTTAAGAGACGATCGTTTGTATTCAATTGGACTTACGTAGCCTAGTGTTCCATGAATTCGCAGCTTGTTAAACCAGTTCACATAATCACTGAATTCAAGCGTAAGATGCTCTAAACTATCAAACTTCATCTGGCTGTTAAACTCTGTTTTAATGATTTTAAACGTGGCTTCCGCCACGGCATTATCATATGGACAGCCTTTCATGCTTAAAGAGCGGCTAATTTGGAAGGCCGCTAACGTTTCGTCGATGAGCTGGTTTTTAAACTCGCTGCCACGGTCGGTGTGGAACAGCTGTATATCCCGCAGATCACCTTGAATGGAAGAAAAAGCCCGTGCGACAAGGCTTGCATCTTTGTTTAATCCCGTGCTGAAGCCAATAATTTCGCGGTTAAAGAGGTCGACAAAGATACATACATAATGCCATTTGTTTTTGACTTTGACGTATGTTAAATCACTGACGACTACTTTTTTGGCTTCTGTCTGCTGAAACTCGCGTTTCAATTCATTTGCCTGAACTGATTCATTACAGGGAGTTTTCTGTGGCTTGAACTGTGCCACTGTATAGGAAGAAACAAGCCCTTGTTCCTTCATGATACGGCCAATAAGTCTCCTGGAAACCGTAAATCCACGCTTGTGCAGTTCGACTTTGATCTTGCGCGTGCCGTAGGCACTTCGGTTTTGTTCAAAAATCTCTATGACAGCGCCTGTTACGTCGTCTTCTGACTGACGCTCTTTGGCCTCATAGTAGTACGTACTACGTGAGATTTGCAGGACGCTGCACATTGCTGATAACGAGTATTTGTCTTTATTTCGCTTAATGACATTTACTTTCGTCCCATGATCAGCGCGGCTTGGTTTAAAATATCGTTCTCCATTCTAAGCTGCTTTAGTTCCTTGCGGAGTTCCAAAAGCTCCTGCTGTTCAGGAGAACGATTGCCCTTCTCTTTAAAAGAACCGGAGGTTTCATCCTGGTTGATCCACCGGTCAAGAGATGACGGAGTCAGATCATATTCATCAATAATGGCTCGTTTCGTTTTTCCATTCTGGTACAGCTGCACCATTTGCTTTTTGAACTCGGGCGTGAATGTGCGACGTTCTCGCTTTGTCATAGTTAGAGCTCCTCATCTGTTTTAGGTCAAGTGTACGTGACCTTAATTTTTCTGTCCAGATAAGTGTAGACGCTCCAAGATGCCGGAAGAATTCAAAAAGACCTTGCTGCAGTGCCATGAATTTTACATGGAAGATGATCAAATTATAAAGATTTCAAAAATAACGTAGAATAGAGTGCCTGAAGTTTATTAAACGGCGCGTATCCAGCACTTAATGAGAAAGGTAGGCATCTGTATGATCTCGAAGAATCCCATATATTCAAATCAGATTTAGATAAGACAGGTGGGGAAGGCCTCTTTTATGCCCAGATTTCAGCTCCCAAAAGCTGCCTGACCTCCCAGCTTCACTTTTTATTCCTTTACCGATCGGATACTTTATTCAAGAATTGAAGGGTTCTGGGATTTTTAGTTGCATTAAACACGTCTTCAGGCGTGCCTTTTTCCACTACCACACCACCGTCCATAAAAATGACCTGGTCGGCAGCTTCGCCCGCAAACTTCATTTCATGGGTTACAACTACCATTGTCCGCCCTTCGTTTGCCAGGTCTTTCATTACCTGCAGCACTTCTCCGACCAGCTCAGGGTCAAGGGCAGATGTTGGCTCATCAAAAAGAAGAACTTCTGGATCCATAGCCATCGCACGCGCAATCCCGACACGCTGCTGCTGGCCTCCGGATAATTGGAACGGATACATATCCGTCCGGTCATGCAGCCCGACTTTTTCTAATAAGAACAGAGCTTTTTTTCTGGCATCGTCTTTAGCACGCTTTAAAACGCTCAATTGACCCTCCATGACATTCTCAACAGCCGTCAAATGAGGGAACAAGTTATAGCTTTGAAAAACCATTCCGGTCTGCTTTCTAAAAGAAACCATTTCTGCTTGTTTAAGACGGATGCGTGAGGTTATATCTAATGTTTTGTTCCCAAGAGTAATGGTTCCCTGGTCGGGAATCTCCAGCAGGTTCAAACAGCGGAGGAGTGTGGTTTTCCCGGACCCGGAAGGCCCGATAATGACGGCTGTTTTCCCTTTTTCAATAGAAAGGCTTACCCCTTTTAATACTTCGAGTGAATCAAATCGTTTGTATAAATTATCAATTATGATCATCGCTTATCCTCCACTATTTTGCTACGCCGCGGCCGTACCGTATTTCGAGCCTGCCCTGAAGGTAGGAAAGCACGGTACTGAATATTAAGTAAATGAAGGCCACTTCGATATAAAGCCAGAGGGGCTCATAGGTAACCGCTGCAATCTGCTGTCCCTTTTGGAATAGCTCGGTAACCGTTATAGAGGCGGCAAGAGAAGTATCTTTCACAAGGCTGATAAAAGAATTTCCAAGCGGCGGAAGAGAAACGCGAACGGCCTGTGGAAGTATGATTCTTCTCATCGCCTGAGATTTTGTCATGCCGATACTATAGGCGGCTTCCCACTGCCCTTTATGAATTGACAATATGGCGGCGCGTATGATCTCCGAACTGTATGCCCCTTTATTCAGGGTAAAAACAATAACAGCAGCCGTAAAGGGAGAAAGGGTAATCCCTACACTTGGAAGCCCATAGAAGATGATAAACAGCTGAACCAATAAGGGAGTTCCCCTAAAAATCCATACATAAAAACGTGTGAAAAGAACAAGCGGCATAAATCCAGAGATTCTTGCTATCGCTGTAAAGAAAGCCAATATCAGGCCAAGAGTAAAAGTGATAAGTGTTAAAGGAATGGTATACTGCAAACCAGCCATTAGAATAGGAAAAAAAGATTCACTAAGGATTCCTGCAATTCGTTCTGTACGTTCCTCCCCGAACATATGCGATCTCTTCCTTTATTTCGATACGTCTGCACCGAACCATTTATTTGATATTTTTTCGAACGTACCGTCTTTTTGCATGTCGCCAAGAGCGCCATTAACAGCTTCAATTAGCTCCTCATTATCTTTTCGGAAAAGAAACGCACTCTCGGCAGCATCGTTTTCCGTATAGGCGACCTTGATTGGAAGCTCAGGACGCTGCTTTTTTAAATCTAAATAAGAAAGGCTGTCATTTAAAGTAGCGTCAGCGCGCCTGGAGGTTACTAAATCGATTGCCTGGTTAAAGCTTTCCACCCCGGTGATTTCTGCTCCGTGCTCCTCTGTTGTTTGGCGGTAATTGCTTGTTAAAGACTGGGCGACGGTTCTGCCTTTCAAATCGTCAAGCGATTTAATTTCGTTGTTGTCTTCCCGCACAACTAGAACAGCTTTCGAAAGGGTATAAGGGTCTGAAAAATCATATTTTTCTTTGCGTTCATCGTTTATTCCAACTTGATTGGCGATCATGTCATAACGTCTTGCATCAAGTCCAGCGATCATGCCGTCCCACTTTGTTTCAACAAATTGAGGCTTAATATCCAAGCGTTTAAACACTTCTGTAGCCACTTCGACATCAAATCCGGTTAATTTTCCAGATTTATCATGGAAGGTAAATGGAGAATAGGTACCTTCAGTACCAATTGTGATGACACCTTTTTCTTTTATTTTCTCATATGAGCTTTGTGCTTCCTGTTTATTTTCTTCTTCTTTTTTATCTTCGTTCGCATTATTTCCGCCACATGCAGCAAGGGCAAGAAGCAGAATAAGTGTAAAAACAGTCAACGTTAATTTTTTCATGCGGTAACCTCCAGGTATGGTTATAGGCCTTATAAAGAACATTGCTGGATGATCCAGCAATGAATAAACATCAACGAATTTCCGCTGTATTTTGCCCCCGGAGCAGGGTAATATTCCATTATTCATAATTAGATCAATGGTACGGATGGGGAGTTCCCGAAAATAAGCGAAGGAGGTATTCTCATGCTAAAGAAACGGGATATTGATCCATGAAGAAAGATAAAATAAAAAGACGAATAGACATGAGAGAGCATAATAAAATTTTTCATTTGGAAATTCCACAGGGCAAAAGCCTATTAGTTGATATCAAGGCCGAAAGGGTCCAAATATAGGGATTTCTAAATTCCAGCCACGGATAGATTGTTTTTTGTTCGAAGGTTCGTTTCTTGTTTTTCATCAAATCATTATTATTTTGGAAAAAAGCAGGAGAGGCTAATAAAACATGCGCCAAACAGTGGCTGGTGCAGCGTTCGACCTGGAGGAAAGCGAAGCCGCCAGCCGCAGCCACTATGCTGCTTTTTAAAAAGAATTCTTACAGGGCATTAAACACCCTGTGTAAAAAGCTTCATTCAGCTTACATAGTTTTTTGACAGTCTGAGGTTATTTTTGGTCCGCGCATGACACCGTGTCACTTAAATGGATAGGAGAGAAAACATGCCAAAACAAACGTTTTTCCACTTATCAAAAGACAAGCAGGAGATTTTACTAGAATCTGCGAAAAAAGAGTTTTCTAGAACACCATTACATGAAGCATCAATTGCAAAATGAAGCATCAATTGCAAACATTATTAAAAGTGCCGGAATTCCCAGAGGAAGCTTTTATCAATACTTTAACGACAAAGAGGATCTATATTACTACTTGTTAAATGCTTTTTTTTTATTATGCCACACATACAAGTTTGGGTACTCACAACTTAATAGAATTGTTACTTACGTACTTTATGTGTTCCAAAACTCGTCCTTTTCTGAACACGCTGCTGTTCAAGTTGAAAAGGATGTGACTTTAAGAGATAAATTGCACACTTTTTAAACGCTATTTTGCACTATAAGTAAATATAAAAAGCCCAATTTCTCATTAAAATTGAGAAATTAGGCTTTTTTCGTTGCTCCACTAAAGCGCCCGATTGTGGAACAAGAAATACATATGAAAAACGTTTATTTTTCTGCTTATTTTTAAACGCACCTGATTCCAGGTGCGTTGTGTTAGATGTTTTTTACAATCTCAATTACTTTAGACGGCTCTACACGTTTTGTGTAGTCAGAATCGACTTCTGCAAATACGATTTTACCTGACTGATTGATTACAAATGTAGTAGGCTTTGGAAGTTCCCAATCATTATTTCCATTATAGCTTGGAACGTCTAATTCAGAGTCCTTATATACTTCAATTAAATAATCCGGCATTTTAAATACCAAATCAAATTTTTCAGCAACTTTATTGCCTTCATCACTGAGAACAATGAATTCAAGCTCATTTTTTTCCTTTGTAGACAAGGATGCATCTGGTGTCTCCGGACTGATGGCTATTAATGTTGCACCTGCGTCTTTGATGGAATCTAATTCTCTTTGATAGGCTTTTAATTCAAGATTGCAGTAAGGGCACCAGCCACCTCGATAAAATGTCAGAACCACCGGTCCTTTTGAAAGCTCTTCAGTAATGGATACCGTTTTTCCTGTTGCGTCAGGAAGTCTAAAATCCGGTACTTGGTCTCCTTCTTTCAGTCCCTGTGCAACCCTGGATTCTTCTAGTTCTTTTGTTGCTTGCGCCATTAACTTCTGCTTTTCCTCAGGAGCCTTTTGCTTAAATGCTTCTTTATAAGCTTTAATTTCTTCGAGCAATGTAGTCATCTTTGTCCTTACCTCCTTTTTCATATCAATTAAACCTTAACAAGAAATTTCACTTTTTTCATTTAATTTGCTTTTATGATTCCATCAAGTATTACATTTTTCAAATTTCATCTTTATTTACTGACTAACTTTCGGTTTATTCAACTATATGGCCCGTTTGTTGAACAAAGTTAAAAAAGTACATATTGGAGTTAGTATAGTTTCATGGACACAGTTTAATTAAGTCCTTACAATTATTTTTGAGAGGATGTGTCCGAATTGG
>NZ_JANAVL010000038.1:0-11613 GCF_024213455.1 Domibacillus sp. A3M-37
GTTAAGCTCTTCAGCGCCGATGGTAGTTGGGGGTTTCCCCCTGTGAGAGCAGGACGCCGCCAGGCAAACTAAAAGAATAGCGGAAGCTGGTCTTTTTTTATTTATGAATGATCTTCCATGAGAAGAAAATTGATTTTTGGAAAACCTAAAAGGAAAGACGAAAGAGCTACCCGCGAACGTCTTTTCTTATATAAATAAACACCGCCTGAATGAAATTTCAGGCGGTGTTTTGTATTTGAATTGCTGCTTCCTATTTCAGAATTGGAGAATTAAGCCTTCTTAAAGCTGTATGATCCTTTTCGCTAAAGTTTTCATTTAAGCTTCTTCTCCTATGTTAAAAGCTTGGTTTTTTAAAACCGATATTTTTCTTCTGATTTATTGCGTACCTCAAGCGCTTCGCTTCGTAAAACAGCACACAATTAAGCGGTCGGACGAAACAGAAACATGCAGCAAACGAGTAATGCCATCGTTATTCAGCCATTTGAAGCTGAAACTAGCGAAAATGTCCGACCAAGAAAACAATATCTATTTAAAACAAAACATTATTATAAACCCTACGTATCCGATGACGTTTTACCAACGTTTTAAATCTCTCATTTCGTCAACCATCGGCGAGGATTAATCGCTCATAAGCAAGATGTACGGCGTTTACAAGGCGCATTCTACGCGGCTGACTAATTCTTCGATAAACACGATGTGGAAGACATCGCTATAACCGCTTTACAAACCGCTGTAAAGCGCACCAAAACGAAGCGTATCCGCAATTTGCCTGGATTTTTTAACGACTCATTGAGTAATATGCTGGATCGTTATGTCATCGAAGAAAGCGAGCGTGCACTGTTGGAAGAAGCGTAAACCTAAACAAACGTTCACCCGGTCAGCCATACGAAAACTTTTTTGCGGGAAATTCGATGAAAGTATTAAAATACGGAAAATCTGCCGCTAAAATGGTTTATGTCATTAAGGTGATTGAGTTTTCGTAGAGGGGACTCGTTGGCGAATCGCTGAAATGGCGCATAAAAAAAAGCCACGGGGGTTCCGTAGCAATCAGAGAGATGTGCGAGTGATGAAAGCCCGCCTGTTAAATTTTACCCGCCGCGGAGGAACCGCAAACCGTCCATAAAAAAACCGGGAATGATATTTCTCTGTCAGTAGTAAGGACGGCCATATCGGCGTGGATAACCTGGGTCTACGACGACGTTTCTTGTAATGGGCTGATAAATATGCCGTGGGACGTTGACGATGTGCTGCCGGTTGACGTGCACAATCGGATGGATATAAGGGACCTCACGGGGAATGTAGGAATCATGGTACACACACCGCGGTGGGCATACTATCGGTCTCGGACAACGCATGAAAAATCACCTCCTATTCTGATAAATAAAGGCATCACCTTTTTAAAAAATGATGCCTGATCCGTGAAGAGAATATTAGCAATAACCGCCGTAACCACCAGCAAACGATGCGCCAATAATAATTAAAAGAATGAACAGAACGACCACTAATGCAAAGCCGCGGCCGTGTCCACCGTATCCTGCTACTGCACTCATTAATTTTCCACCTCCTTAACAAAAGGTAGTGAAGCCATTAATATAAATCAATGTCTTTTAATTGACCTATTCTAAAGGAGCGCCATTACTAAGCGATTGAGAACTCCGGGGGGAATTCGCTGTAATGGCGCCGGATCATTTAAATTAGCAGCCGTGGTGCAGTGTAGCACCGATGATGATTAAAAGAATGAACAATACTACGATCAGCGCAAAGCCTCCGTGACCGTGTTTAGGTTTACAGCACTGTCCGTAACCGCCATAACCGCCCATATCATTTCACCTCCGTTTACAGAAAGATAGCGATGCAATTATATAAATCAATGTCTCTAACATCTTTTAATTGATCTATAATAATTGGATCTATCTTGTAAGATATGAACAGAGAAACGTATTGGCTTAAGCCTTTGCCTCTATTGATAATCTTTTTTTTTGTGAAAGAAGTTAGTAAGTTGACTCATTTCATCAGCGTTGTGAGGGTCGGACCTCGACGGTGAAAAAGGCGGGGGTGCGTCATTTTTCCGCAAATGTTGTTAAATCTGGGCGTTGTTGGCCGCTTCGTTTATGTACGATTTTATGCAGGCGTTTGGCTGTCCGCTGGGGATCGACTTACTCGCAGTAGTTAGCGCCAGTAATCGCCACAACCGCAGTCATACCAACGGTTAAGCCCGCATTGTATAAACGGTAGCACTCGCTTAATAAATCGCTTGTATTCAGCATTGAACACGGGCATGGAAATTCCCAGTCAAATGATTATTCTTCTGTCGCCTACTGGTACCAGCGGGAGCCTCACAAAAAATTTCCTGACATACTCCCGGTAGAAAAAAGGCTTCCTATTTCTGAACGGGAAAGTGCGAGACGGTTTTATCGGACATTATAATGGTATGTTTCAGTGAATAAAAAAAGCTGACATATGAAAGGAGCCACTTTTAGAATTTAGAAAAACGACTTTTAAAATCTTCAATTTTTCATCAATTGAAATGAGTAATCCTTGCTTATTTTATCCTTACAATGAGACAATACAGAAAAAGATAGTGATTTAAGGACGTGTAACGATTGAAACCGAAAATAAAAGATGTAGCGAAACTAGCCGGGGTATCGCCTACAACCGTATCCCGTGTTCTCAATAATCGCGGGTATTTAAGTCAGGAAGTACGCGAAAAAGTAGCCAAGGCAATGAAAGAATTAAATTATATTCCAAACGATTTGGCCCGCTCCCTTTTCACGCAGCGAACCAACCTAATTGGCTTTATTTTCCCCACGACCGCTAATCCATTTTACGGAGAGCTTATCTTTCATATGGAAAATTTGTGCTTTGAACGGGGGTATAGAGTGCTTCTCTGCAATAGCTCCAGTCAGCCTGAAAAGGAAGAGCAGTATGTGGAAATGCTGCTTCGCAATCAGGTGGATGGCATTATTAGCGGTGCACACAACTTGGGGATTAAAGCGTATCAGCATTCGCTTCCAATCGTCGCTATAGACCGATATTTATCTGAGACAATTCCCGTTGTATCAAGCGATAATTATCAAGGCGGCCGCCTGGCAACGGAGCTTCTTATCTGGAAAAAATGTAAGCGGATTATTCATATTAACGGTACAAGGGAAATGGCAAGCCCTGCGAATAAGCGAAGAGATGCGTATGAGGATGTGATGAAAGAAAACGGGAGGGAATTCATTACCTATGAAATTCCGGTCATGGGTCCGGCAGAAAAAATAATCAGCCAGTTATTTGATGAGCAGCTGGACGTAGACGGCATTTTTGCGAGTGATGATCACATTGCTTCACGGATAATAGCGGAAGCCAGAAGAAGAAATATAATCGTACCGGAACAGTTAAAAGTCATCGGATATGACGGGACAAGTTTTGTTCGGTCTATTTTTCCAGAATTAACGACAATTCAACAGCCAATCGTATCCATAGCGGAAAAAGCCGTTGATTTATTGATAGAAGAAATCGAAGGGACGTATGAAAAAGATTCTGAAAAAGAATTTGTATTTCCTGTTCAGCTTATTGAAGGCAGTAGCACGTGAAAAAAGCAAACGTTCTGTTGGTTTGAAAAATGATTTTTAGCGGGTCATGTAGAACATTTATCAAAACCTCACTTTACATAAGAAAGGGCTGTCTCAAAATGCGAGACAGTTCTTTTTTTGCTTTTTTTTTTAAAACTGCCGTAGGCAAAAATCCATCAATTATTGTAAAAGAATCTTTTAGGTGCAAAATAATTTTTTTTGCGTCATCCGGTTGACACATGAAACCGGATGACATATAATCTGATTTATAGAAAGCGCTTTATTAATGGAGAGGAAGGGAAAAGATATGACGCAAACACAAATAAAAGATGTTTATTATACTGAAACCTATCGTCCGCAGTTTCACTATTCACCGGAAGCAAACTGGCTGAATGATCCAAATGGGATGGTGTATTACAACGGGGAATATCATTTGTTTTATCAATACCATCCGAATGGAACCACCTGGGGGCCAATGCACTGGGGGCATGCAGTTTCAAGCGACCTCGTGTCCTGGGAGCATTTGCCGATTGCCCTTAAGCCGGATTCAATAGGGGCCATTTTCTCTGGCAGCGCCGTAGTAGATTGGCAGGATGCAACTGGCTTTTTTAATGGAGGTAGCGGGTTGGTAGCCATTTTCACGCATGCGGGCACATATCCGGATTCCGATCGTTCAAAACAAGTGCAAAGCATCGCGTACAGTAAAGACAATGGAAGAACGTGGGATCTTTATGAAGGGAATCCTGTCTTAAGCGATGAATCACAGCTAGACTTCCGGGACCCAAAAGTGTTCTGGCATACAGAAACGAATCGATGGGTGATGGTGCTCGCAACCGGGCAGACGATCAGCATCTATTCATCGCCTGATTTAAAGGAATGGACGTTTGCGAGTGAATTTGGCGAAAATCAAGGATTTCATGAAGGCGTATGGGAATGCCCAGATTTGTTCCAGCTTCCGGTTGATGGAGACGAATCAGCAAGCAAATGGGTGCTGCTTGTCAGCGTAGGAGATAACGCTGATTTTGTGGAAGGATCGAGAACGCAATATTTTATTGGTGAATTTGACGGAACCACATTTAGAAATGAAAATTCAGAGGATACAACGTTATGGCTTGATTATGGCAGAGATAACTATGCTGGGGTCAGCTGGTCGGATATCCCGCAGTCAGACAGCAGAAGAATGTACATTGGCTGGATGAGCAACTGGAAATACGCGAACCTGACACCTTCGGAAAAGTGGCGAGGGGCCATGACACTTCCACGAACATTGTCGCTTGCATCAGGCAAACGGGGAATACGGCTTATTCAGTCGCCGGTGGAGGAACTAAAAGCACTCCGTTCTCAAAGCATTTTGTTAAAAGAAAATGAAGTCATAGAGAAAAAAGAAGTAGTGTACACACCGGACACAAATTCATATGAATTGGAAGCGGAATTTCAACTAGGCGACGCCTCATCATTTGGATTTTCATTATGCACTTCCTCCAACGAAAAAACGATTGTCGGATATGATGTGAAAAGCGAGAAGCTCTTTCTAGACCGTACCGCTTCCGGGCAGAGCGATTTTCATCAAGACTTCGCAGCCAAGCATAATGCTGTCCTTTCATCCAAACATGGTAAAGTAAAGCTGCAGATTTTCGTTGACTGGTCATCAGTGGAAGTATTTGCGAACGACGGGGAAGTGGCCATGACCGATTTGATTTTTCCAGACAGAGACAGCCGTGCTATCGAACTGTTTGCCAAAAACGGACAGGTAGAACTCGTCTCACTTACCGTGCATCCATTAAAAAAAATCTGGAAGTAAAGACGGGCAGCTCGTTTTTTTAACCGAAAAATGAAACCGGTTGACATATCCGCGGGTTATTGAAAAAACGAGCTAAACGAATAGAGGAGGGAGAAAGATGGAACACACGTCTACCATTGCAAAGTCGGCAAAAAAAGAGCGTCAGACAGTCCTGCAATATGTCAGGCAAAATTATTTGCTCTACTTATTTTTGCTGCCAGCGGTGCTGTTAACCTTAATTTTTAAATATGTGCCGATGTATGGGGCACTAATCGCCTTTAAAGATTTCAGTCCGATGAAAGGGATTTGGGGAAGTGACTGGGTTGGGTTTGAGCACTTCCAAAGCTTCCTGACGTCACCAAACTTTTATGACATTTTTATGAATACATTAAAGCTGAGCTTTTACGGCTTGGTTTTAGGATTCCCAATTCCTATTTTATTAGCGCTTATGCTCAATCAAATCAGGCGCCAGCGCGTAAAGAAAAACCTTCAGCTCGTTTTATACGCGCCGAATTTCATTTCAGTCGTTGTCATTACGGGGATGCTTTTTATCTTTTTATCACCAAACGGCATGGTGAATACACTCATTACCTTGATTATGGACAAGCCGGTCTCCTTTATGACGGAGCCTGAATATTTCCGGTCTGTGTATATTTTGTCTGGCATCTGGCAGGCAGCTGGCTGGTCCTCGATTATTTATGTAGCGGCACTGTCCAATGTGGATCCGCAGCTTCATGATGCGGCGACGATTGACGGAGCATCGCTGCTGCAGCGAATTTGGCACATCGATCTTCCGACGTTAAAACCGGTTATGGCTGTTTTGTTTATTCTGGCAGCCGGGGGCATCATGGCGATCGGATTTGAAAAAGCCTATTTGATGCAGACAGATATGAATATCCCATCTTCAGAAATTCTTCCGACTTACGTGTACAAAGTGGGTCTTCAAGCCGGGGATTATGCGTATTCAACCGCCATAGGCCTGTTTAACTCTGTGATTAACTTAATTTTGCTTGTGTTTGTGAACTTTGTCGTGAAACGGCTAAATGAAGGTGAAGGTCTTTACTAAAGGAGGGTTCAGAATGAATTTTCACCATACCAAGTCCGACCGGGCGCTGCTGTTTGCGAATAAAATCATGCTTGTGTTATTTACACTTATTATTTTAATTCCGCTTCTCTATATTTTGCTGGCATCTTTTTTAGATCCAAACGTGCTGCTCCAGAAAGGGCTGGCATTAAGCGCTTCTGACTGGACACTGGAAGGGTATCGGCGGATTTTTCAAAATGATGCCATTGTCAGAGGCTTTTTTAACGCTTTTCTTTACTCAGCCGTCTTTGCGTTAGTGACGGTTGCGACATCCATATTGGCGGCGTATCCGCTTGCCATTGATGGATTTAAAGGGAAACAAATTTTTATGGTGTTCTTTCTGATCACCATGTTTTTCAATGGCGGACTCATTCCAACCTACCTCGTTATCAAGGATCTTGGCATGCTGAACACCATTTGGGCGATTGTTCTTCCTGGGGCGGTTAGTGTTTTTAACATTATTTTAGCGAGAACGTATTTTAAATCGATTCCAAAAGAACTGTTCGAAGCGGCCCGCATTGACGGCGCATCGGATCTGCATATTTTCTTTAAAATTGTTGTGCCGCTGGCGAAGCCGATTATTCTTGTTCTTGCTTTATATGCGTTTGTTGGCCAGTGGAATTCCTACTTTGATGCGATGATTTACTTGGAAGATCCGGCGATGCATCCGCTTCAGCTTGTTCTTCGTTCCATACTGATTCAAAATGAAGTGCAGCCAGGCATGATCAGTGATCAGCTCGCCATGGCGGAACTGAAAAAAGTGTCAGAGATGATTAAATATTCATCGATTATTATTTCAAGTCTGCCGCTTCTTATTATGTATCCGTTTTTCCAGAAATATTTTGAAAAAGGAGCCATGGTTGGTTCTATTAAATAAGAAAAGTGAGGGATTGGGATGAAAAAAGTATATAAAGTAATGTCAGCGCTATCGATTTCAGCGGTATTGTTAGCAGCTTGTAGCGGGGGAAGCAGCAGTTCAACAGAGGCATTGGATCTTGAAAATATTGAATTTCCATTAAAAGAAAAAGCCACATTGAAATTTATGACACAAAGCTCGCCTCTTGCACCAGAAGATCCGAATGAAAAACTGATTTATCAGCGCCTTGAAAAGCAGACAGGTGTGCACATTGACTGGAAAAACTACACGAATGACTCCTTTATTGAAAAGCGGAACCTGGCGGTGGCGAGCGGGGATTTGCCGGATGCTATTATGGATGCGGCCTACAGCGATTACGATCTGCTGCAGCTGGCTGATGACGAGGCGATCATTCCGGTAGAAGACTTGATTGAAGAGCATATGCCTAATCTTCAAAAAGTACTTGAGCAGGCACCGGAGTATCGGGCTATGATTACAGCGCCGGACGGCCATATTTATTCGTTCCCATGGATTGAAGAGCTTGGTTCTGGCAAAGAAAGTATTCACTCTGTTGATACATTTCCATGGATTAATCAGGAATGGCTGAAAAATCTCGGGCTGGATATGCCGAAAACAACGGAAGAGCTAAAGAAAGTATTAATTGCGTTTAAAACACAGGATCCAAACGGAAACGGCAAGGCAGATGAAATTCCAATGTCCTTTATTATTAATAAAGGCGGAGAAGATTTAGCATTTTTATTCGGTTCATTTGGACTCGGCGACAACTGGGATCATACCGTCGTAACCAATGATGGAAAAGTGACGTTTACAGCGGACCAGGACGGCTACAAAGAAGCCATGAAATTCTTTAATGAGCTGTATAAAGAAGGGTTAATTGACGAGGAAGCATTTGAACAGGACTTTAACACGTATTTGTCAAAAGGAAAAGAGGATCGCTACGGGCTTTACTTTACATGGGACAAAGCAAATATTACGGGCATGAATGAAAAATACCAGTTAATGAATCCACTTGCAGGTCCAAGCGGTGAAACCAATGTGGCCCGTACAAACGGGATGGGTCTTGACCGTGGCCGGATGGTCATCACAAGCGCGAACCAAAATGTTGAGCTGACAGCGAAATGGATTGACCAACTGTATGACCCAATTCAGTCTGTTCAAAACAACTGGGGAACTTATGGGGATGACAAACAGCAAAACATTTTTGAGTATGATGAAGCAGCTAATACGCTGAAGCATCTTCCTCTTGAAGGGTCCGCACCAGCAGAGTTAAGACAGAAAACGAATATCGGCGGACCGCTGGCGATACTGGATGAATATTACGGAAAATTCACAACCAAGCCGGAAGATGCGGCATGGAGACTTGGGCTGATGAAAGATGTTATGGTTCCGCACATGAAGGCTGATAACATTTATCCGAAAGTATTCTTCTCATTAGAAGAATTAGACAAGCTGTCAAAAATTGAAGCCGACTTGTTTGCCTACGTTCACCGGAAGCGCGCCGAGTGGATTAAAACAGGAAAAGTAGAAGAAGAGTGGTCGGAATATTTGGCTGAACTCGACCGTCTTGGCCTAAAAACATGGCTTGAAATTAAACAAGATGGCTATGACCGAAATGCAGCAAGTACGGAATAATAAGGCATGAATGTAAAAAAGGGACGGGTCCACAAGCTCGTTTCCTTTTTTATTTAAATAAAAGGGGGTTTATAATGAAGCCGAAAATAAAAGATGTGGCCAAGCGGGCTGGTGTATCGCCTACAACGGTATCCCGCGTGCTGAACAATCGGGGATATCTAAGTGAAAAAACACGCCTGAAAGTGGATCAGGCGATGACCGAACTGAACTACATACCAAATGACGTGGCTCGTTCACTTTATACAAAAAAAACCAACCTGATTGGATTTGTTTTTCCATCAACGGCGAATGCATTTTACGGAGAATTGATCGCGCGTATGGAAAATATCTGTTTTGAGTTAGGGTATAAGGTACTTCTTTGTAACAGTTCCAACCAGCCTGAAAAAGAAGAATCATATGTGGCGATGCTGCTGGGGAATCAAGTAGATGGTATTATCAGCGGGGCGCACAATCGCGGCATTAAAGATTACCAGCGTTCCAACTTACCGGTTGTTGCTATTGATCGTTACTTGTCCGACAGCATTCCGGTTGTCTCGAGTGATAATTATCAGGGCGGTCGGCATGCAACTGAACTGCTCATTCAGAAAAATTGTAAATCGATTATTCACATAAATGGTCCAAAAGAATTGGAAACCCCGGGAAACAAACGCAGGTACGCCTATGAAGATGTAATGAAAGAAAACGGAATGCCGTTTAAAACATACGAAACGCCTGTGACAGCCCAAGAACAGCAAGTTGTTTCAGTCATTAGCCGCCTTTTTAATGAAAATCCTGATATGGATGGCGTTTTTGCGAGTGATGACCAACTCGCTGCCCGCGTACTGACAGAGGCGAAACGGCGAAAAATAGCTGTACCAGAACAATTAAAGGTAGTCGGATATGACGGTACTGAAACGATGCGGACCATTCTGCCAGAATTAACAACGATTCAGCAGCCGCTGGATGTCATTGCTGAAAAAGCCGTTCATACACTTATTCAAGAAATCGAAGGACAGTATGAACTGGTTGATACCAAGGAATTTGTTTTTCCAATAAAGCTGATTGAAGGAACGACAACATAAAGAGAAGAGGTACAAAAATGGCAAAAGTATTTTGTTTAGGTGAGGCATTAATTGACTTTATTCCAGTTCAAAAAAATACATCTTTAAAAAATGTAGCCGGTTTTGAGAGGGTAGCCGGCGGCGCTCCGATGAATGTAGCCATTGCAGTCGCAAAATACGGTGGGAAAGCAGTGATGATTACGAAAATGGCAAATGATCATTTTGGAGATCACCTTATGGATATCCTTCAAGAACATCATGTCGACACGTCACACATTGTACGCAGTGATGAAGGAGAAACAGGATTAGCTTTCGTTTCAGTGGACCAGACAGGTGAAAGAAGTTTTACGTTTTATCGGAAAAATGCGGCCGATTTATTGCTTAGAAAAGAAGAGGTAGATGAAAAATGGTTTCAGGCAGGGGATATCCTTCACTTTTGCTCGGTGAACTTAATTCATAAAGAAATCCAAAAGACACATCAAAAAGCGATAAACAGCTGCCGTGAAAATGGTGGAATCATCAGCTTTGATCCCAATGTACGCCTGCCGCTTTGGCCAGAGGAGGAAAGCTGCCGCCAAGCTATTAAAGAATTTTTACCGATGGCAGATCTGTTAAAAATCTCTGATGAAGAACTCTTTTTTATCACAGGAATTGAGGAAGAAGATAAAGCCATTGCTTCTTTATTCAACGGATATGTAAAAGCTGTCCTTTTCACAAAAGGGAAAGATGGGGCTTCTGTTTATTTAAAAAACGGGGAGCGATTTGATGATCCGGGCTTTAAAGTGGCAGTTGCGGATACAACAGGCGCTGGCGATGCGTTTATTGGCGGTTTTTTGGCAGAGCTCATACAGCTGAGCGTGAATAGCGGACAACTAATTTCAACGATTAGCGAACATCATGAAAAGCTACTTGCCTTTGCGAATGCAAGTGGGGCACTAACTGCTTCTGTTAAAGGAGCGATTCATGCAGCACCCGCTAAAAAGCATGTAATAAATTTGATTTCGATGCAACGGGCTTTGGATTGTCAACACTAAATCAGGCAACTTTTTAAGGGACAATCGTTTATACTCAATTAGACTTGCGTAGCCTAGTGTTCCATTCGAAGTTGGCTTGCTTAGCATATTGTCAATAAATCAAGTTTTAAATTGTCATTGAAAAAGTATACTCTCTCTAAATAAAAAAGAGGTGGAGTGGATCGTCTACATGGATTGTCAACATTAAATCAGGCAACTTCTTTAAGAGACAATCGTTTATATTCAATTGGCCTTTTTTGAAATATCGTGTATTGCTTTATTTTTAAAATGGACAAAAGGAGGGAACTTCATAAAAAAGCCTATTTGTACACCATGCAACGGAAAGGGCTGCCATCATTGTAATTGGAATGGCCACTGCAAGAAGTAATACGCAGAAAAGCAACTAAGCAGATTCCTAAACAAAGAAATTGATATGCCTCTTTTTAAAAGAATATGAACCTATAGCCTTTTGACATGAATTTATCTATCAGATTTTACCGAAAGAGTACCCCACTTCAATCATGTGATGGGCGAAGACCAATGATAAGTGGCGGGGTGAATTTCGGTTTGCGAAGCAAACGCTTTTGTTCTTAGTTCCAAATTTGGTAAAATAACACTTAATAATATTGA
>NZ_JANAVL010000039.1:0-10894 GCF_024213455.1 Domibacillus sp. A3M-37
ACTCCCTGTTACAGCTTAAAGGTTAAAACTTTATATCGTGACGTGCAATGCAGCTTGTATTTATATATTACATGGATCGATCGCTGCATTCAATGGTAGTTGTTACCCTGAATTCCTGAATGAACCTAACAATAACAATTCATGTATATACGCCGGTTATAAAAAATCAAATAATGAAGTCCTGAAACAAAATGAACCGGCGAAAAATCACTGTTGTGTACTCAAAGAAGATTAGAAAAGGCATCCGGGTGAAAGCAATAGTCGAGGGAAAAGCGCTCTTTATTGTAGGAGCAAAGAAACTGGAATCAGTATGAAGAAATAATGTTTACGGATGCGGTTTAGGTTGGTAAATGTAAAGAGAAATGATCGGTTTGCTCATGAAAGAAAAACGGGAAGCGGCCGGGCTGTCTGTCTCTTTCATAGCGGACATCTCATCCTGGTCTCAGCACGGACGTTATACGGCGTTTTGAGCGCGGTGATTCAATCAGCAGACCTTCTCCCTGCGTTTATTATGATGGTTCTGGCACTTCACAGACATGGTTTAACGCATGAAATCAGGGCATAGGAGGATAACATGAATATAATTGATCTGCAGGGATACAAGCAGCATAAATTGTCTGAAAAAAAGCGAGTGGAGAAAGAAACAATGGAGGAAGAAAATCAAAATATCATCGCCTGCCTTGGTATTGGTGTTCCCGGACTCCTTGATCTTGTTAAAAACCATGAATTAACTGATGACAGAAAATATTCACTTAACTCGTATTTAGAAATGATCCAGAACGTATTTAAGAAAGAGCCAAGGGACTTATTCTATGATGCTGTTAGAATGGACGAAGATGCTTTTTACGATAAACACGAGCTGAACTGGTCGATCACTATTGATAAAATGCTAACATTCTTGGCTATGATGAAAGAAAGCAGCCACAGTACTTATGCACGGATCGTAATCGAAACTATGGAAGATACATAATCAAGAGGCGGCTGGTCCCGCTTCTTGAAAAGATAGAAATTAGTTTGAAGTGATTGCCTCATACGATCTGCATCATAGGCACAAACAAAAGTGATTTTATTCAAAAAGACCATTTGATGTATGTGGTGTTCATAGTTTTCTATTTCACGATAAACATTGTTCACACCTAGTACAGTGTGTCCAAAATTCTGCATTCACATTGTTTTGTTTGTATGATTTATACCTATAGAAAAAATAATAAACACCTATTTTAATATTTTTTTGAGACTGAAATAGAATCGCAGCCGGAAGCCTATGAATTCTGGAACTTATTTGAATTTCAATTAGAAGAAGCCATTTTGATCAAACTTTATTCTAAGCCTATAAATTCAAGATTAATTATGTAAGGATTTGTTTAAATTAACGGTGGCATTCTGTTTCACTAAGAGGAGTAATCGAAGTTATTGTGAGGACAATGATACTTAAGAAATTGTGAAGGATTAAATAAAGAAAAAGCGGGATATTGATAGAAAGAGTAGGATTCGTTTGTGCTTTTAACAAGGGGGGTAATTAAATAATAAGCAACACTTTTAAAATTAATTTCCACAACCGATATCGAATTTTTCAAAGTTTGAAGTAAGAAATGGGAGGATTACATGGATACAAGCAAATATTTAGTTGAAGAAAATAAAAACCTTGAACTATTGAAATATGCGACTACAGAGGAGGATTGCATCGAGGAAAAAGAATTGCTGGAAAAACGGATTCTAGAAAGTGTCAGCAAGCTGAAGGATTTGCACTGGAAGCTTCATGCAGAATCGAAAAAAGGAATATTAGTCGTTTTGCAGGCGATGGATGCAGCTGGAAAAGATGAAGCCATCAGTTACATCTTTTCGAATTTAAACGCGCAAGGCTTGAAAACGACTTCCTTTCAGAAACCCTCTGCCACTGAGCTCAGCCATGACTACCTTTGGCGGATTCATGAAGGACTGCCTGCAAGAGGCCAAATTGGCATCTTGAACCGTTCACATTATGAAGAAGTGATTGCGCCAAGAATCCACGACTTATTAGGGGATGAAGTAATCCCGGACGATGTGAAAAAGGAAAAAATTTGGTCGGTGCGCTATCGGCAAATTAACGATTTTGAACGCTATATGGTTGAAAATGGATTCCAGGTGATCAAATTTTTCTTTAATGTATCGAAAGAAGAGCAGAAAAAAAGGTTGTTGGAGCGAATGAAAGATCCGAAAAAGAACTGGGAATTCTCTTTTAGTGATGTTGAGGAAAGACAGCACTGGGACAGTTACCAAGAAATATTTGAAGACATGTTAAGCAATACATCTACGGAATATGCACCATGGTACATACTCCCAGCAGATGATGAATGGTATTCACGCTACATTATAACGGAAGTAATGATTGAATGGCTGGAAAAAATGAATCCGCAATATCCAGAAATTTCAGAAGAAAACCGGAAGAAACTGGATGAATACATTGAGATGCTGGAGAATGAGTAGCCGGTTTGTTTACGCGGAACCTGAACTTGGAATAAGTCTGATGCTCGCCATTTAGCATTATTCGGTTTATCAACGGTGTTAATGCCAATTATGACGCTTTACCAGGTCATTTAAATCCACATGGTAAAGCGATGAGCCACCTTAAGTCAGTTAATTTTACGATTTCAAGGTGGTTCTTTTATATTTTTATATCCTAAAGATAGGTACACTATTTATAAGCTGTTTTTCGCATTTGTACCCTTATTCATGTCTTTCCCAGCTGTATCTGCTTTTTTAAATTCATGATCATACAAAACTTCCTGAGTATCTGTCAGCCCATTACTTTCGACAGCCATTTTTTCTTTCGGTGCTTTTTTCTTGTCCATTTTCAAATTCTCCTTTCCCCTTTAAATAATTGCCGTCCTTATTTTTCTTCTGAAAGTAATCTTATTGGCCAACAACATAAAAAAGGGACGCACTCTTTAGGAGAGTCCCTTTATGCAAGGACCTCTGGTAATTTTCGCAGAAATTAGCAGCAATTTGGCTTTGTAATCGAAAAGGCACCCTTGTGGATATTCCTTTTCATCGATAACAGGGATTGGATGTTATTCTGATTTCTTTTGAGCATTTCGTGGTATAGTGCTTTCGTATTCCGAGGGTACGACTTCTCCTGACATGTAATAATCACTAACTTGTTCATGAGTAGTAGCCAGCCCTTTAGAAACTTCATCATTCCTATTATAATCTTTAGGTTCAAAATTCTTGGTAATTGAAGGTGTTTCTTTATTTTCTTTTTTCAATGTAAACACTCCTTTCTTTTCTTTTTTGTATTTTCTTCAAAGTAATGAGGTTTATTCATGTTTAGGCGTATCCGTTAAACCTTTTTAATTAGAAATGTAATCGTTATGAATAAGATTCTGAATAAAGTGTACAATCTAAAATGTTACTGTTGTGCTAACTGATGCACGGGTTATCATTACACGGGCTAAGCAGGCAGAGGAAATTCTAATCAATAAATGTACAAATATAATTTTTCTTGGACGCGGGTTACTCGGAGGACTGATGCAGATGCCTGGAAGTTTAGAGCTGTATTGTAAAAGTAAATTATATAAAATCAATCTTATTGCTCACCAAACTTCGGAAAGAGGAGGTGTTTTAAAAGTTAACGTTTTACTGCCAGGAAAGTAGTAATCGTTTTTAAAGGTAATATAACTGTATAACGTTAGCAGTCCTTCCTATACTAAAAGGGGATGGCCGCTATCACAGCCGTCCTTTTTAATAGTGTAAAGAGTGGGGATCATATTGTAACGGTTGGGAATGTTTATACATCAACGCTAAATTTGCTAAAGTATTTACACAAATTTCAAGTTGAGCATTCGGTTGTTTATTCAACAGACATTGAGGCTATAAAACAAGCCATCCGTCCAAGCACAAAACTGATTTTTCTCGAAAGCCCGACAGATTTAAATTTCCGGCTGATCGACTTGCAGGCAGTTGCCAGTCTTGCTAAATCCCTCACCATTCGGACAGTTATCGACAATACCTGGGACACTCCACTCTTCCAAAAACCCCTCACGTTAGGAATCGATATCGTCGTTCATTCCGCTTCTAAATACTTAGGTGGACACAGCGATGTCATGGAGGCGTTCTTATTACGAGCGCATCCATAATGGAAACAATATTTTCTGAAGAATATCTTCTTCAAGGAAGTATTTTCGTCCCAGCTGAGGCCTCAAAACTTCTTAAAGGACTGCGAACACTTCCTCTGCGAATGAAAGTCCATCAAGAAAATGCCTGGAAAGTCGCAGCGTTTTTAGAAGGACATAAACAGGTGAAAAACGTGCATTATCCGGGTCTGTCCTCCCATCCTGATTTTACATTAGGCAAAAACAAATGAACGGATATTCAGGTTTGCTAAGCTTTGAATTATATTCTTCCTCCTATCAAAAGGTTGCAGAAGTCATCAATAGGGTGAAAGTATTTCAAATTGGCGTTTCATGGGGATCATTTGAGAGTTTAATTTGGTCGCCGAACTACGGAACAAATGTGGAAAATCTCCGGGAAGAGCATATAAACCCTGGGATAATTCGAATTGCTGTAGGGCAGGGGGACCCGGCAGAGTTGATTGAAGATCTTAACCAAGCTTTGAGATGAAAAAGCGAAAGTCACTCTTAACTAAGCCAGCGTTATTATTAACAACATTCCTGAGAAAAAGCCCTGCAAAAATGCGGTCATACGGGTGCTCGGCCATGAGCAGATTGACACGACGGTGATTTATTTGCAGAAGATTATGGACCGGGAGCAGCAAACCAAGCAGCAAACCAAGCAGCAAAAGAAATCGGCTTCAAAGCATTTAAAGGAGAAAAGGATAACTCGGGTGTATACCGGCGTTTATACATCGCTTGAATCCACAGAAGAAGCGCGGGCTCTTATTAATGCTGAACATGGGTACAATCCGAAAGTGCACAAAGAAGATTGAAAATCACGGAATATTCGACATGCGCCGATACAGAACATAAGCAGCCATCGATCTTCCGGATTCCGGAGAGTCTTTTTTTCTTTTTCAGCCTTCTCACCCAGTCGCACCGCTTCCCTCTTTTTCGCACTTTTCCTTAAATTTTTTCATCTATTTTGGAATAAAGCAAGCATCCCCGCCCATATCATCATTTAACACTAATTAACACTAGGGAAGAGATGGTGGGAATGAGCGAAGAAAAAAAGCTCACTGTAAAAAACATTCCTGTGTACCTCGGAAAAAATAATACTCCCGCAAAGGAACGTCGTGTAGAGCCTGTTCGGTCATTATCAGCGAAGCTTAATCCGGAATATGACAAGGATTTAATGGATGCGTTGACAAAGATCCCGAAACGAGAAAGATCCAAATTATACCGTGATGCGGTACGCCTTTACCTAAAACAAAACCTTCAATAAAACCCAATGGTTTTTCCAGCAGCCAGGAATACGCCGCCGACAATCAGTGCGCCACCAATGATTAGGTGCATGTTATCACCGTTATCGAAAGCGAAAAGGAGTGTTGCATAATGATGAAGGATGTAGAGATCATCGAAATGTGCCGCCAGTTTGCTGCTGGTCTTGTATGGAAATACGGAGCGCGTGCCTTTCCACAGAATTGTTTTGCCAAGCTCGAAAGCATTACACGCAAGAAACTGGCTGGATTTACAGAGGATGAGAAGGCACAATTTAACTGGACGCTGTTCTTTAATATAGAAATACTAGAGATCGAAATGGAGTAGAAAAAGCCCCGGTTTTTCGGCCGGGGTCATAGATACTTCCTATATCCTTGAACTTACCTTCATTAATAATATATTCACCCGGTCTTGGCCAGGCACGGCAGTACAAGTGAACTATGCTGTGTATTTGCATTGCTCCCACATGATGCGTCTCAGCAATCTTTTTATTACATAACCGGCACATCATAACGATCTTTTCTTTTTTGCTCCACATACAGCGAACTCCTTTACCTAGAAGATAACCGGGGGCTATGGGCTAGTAAAGTCGCAATTTATTGATTTTGTTACATTCAATACCAACAATCGAAAATATGTTCCTGAAACACTTGTTTCTAAAACGTTTGTTCGATATAATGGGATAAACAAAAGGAGGTTGTTAAAATGCAGGGATTGTTTCGAATGTCGTTAGAAGAGAAGAAGCCGATTTTGATTATGTATATGAATGATGAAAGAGTCATTACAGATCGGAACATTATTGTGCGGAAAATACATGAGGATTATATCCGGGCTTACTGCTTGAAACGGAATCAGCTACGGACATTTAAACGAGAAAACATTTTAGCAGCTTCCAAGCCGAAACAGAAACGAGGTGTGCGCTATGCATAAGACGCTAGCGAATCGCCAGCAAACGATTTTGAAGTATATAGCTTCATTAATTAGAGTTCAATCCAACATACCAGCAATTTATGGTGGACTATATTTTTTCAGTGAACGTAATTGGCTCGATTTTTTTAATCCCATACAAAAACAAGCTCTCGTCTTTAATAAGGACAAGGGCCTGTTTATTGTTTTAAGGTACTGGACAAGCCAGCTATCGTAACAACGTTTCTTTTTAAGTAATAAATAAATATAATTCCTTCTTTATCCTCGTATTGGCCCCACCTACGCCAGATACCTTGACGGCCACCTTTGCCATCCTGCCCAATATTATATTCTTTTATCACTCTATTACTGATATACCCGGAAAAACAAGGATGAATCCATCTTCTTTTCTTTTTTACTTTCCGAATATAATGATAGTCCTTTCGGTTCAGCCTTGAAAAACTGTTTTATATAGAAATAACCCAAGAATATCAAAACCGTAACAATAGCGAAATCCAAATTTACTGAGGAGGAGCTTTTAATGGCTGCTAACAATAATGATAAAATGGGTCGTGAGGAAGCTGGTCGTAAGGGCGGAGGAAAGAGCCATCGTTAAAGAATCATAAAAGAAGAGAATTCGTTAAATTGTTTTATTATGCTGCCTATGAATCCTTATTGCTGCTTTTCAAAATTTACTATTTAATTTCTCTTTATCAACAATATCCTTTACAACGTCTTCAAGGGTTACATTTCCCAAAGTTTTTTCCAATGCTAATTGAGCGGCTGTAAATAATGGGCCTATTGTATTTTGAATATTTCTTCCTACAGGACAATTAGGAGCTGGATTTTCATGTATGCTAAACAATTCCTTTTCCTGCACAACATCGACCGCTTTATAAACATCAAGTAATGTTATATCAAATGGATCCTTAGCTAGTTTAGCTCCCGCAATACCAGGATGTACTTCTATTAATCCTGTCTTTTTAAGCATCCCCATAATTTTTCTTATTACGGCTGGATTCGTGTTTACACTTCCTGCTAAAAATTCCGATGAACTTATTCCCTCTTTATTTAATTCAATAAGAGTTAATATATGAATTCCAACAGCAAATCGACTACTGATAGACATTTTATCCCCTCTCATTACACATAATATAACCAATATCTCAATATTATTATCATGTAATTCATTTAATTACAAGTCGCATATTTCTTGAAATATCAAGTGAAATAGAAGAATTTTTATTAGTTGACAAAAACTCTACAAGTAATTAATATGGTTACAGGTAATCAAGACAATTACAAGTTAACAAAAACGATTTCAACAAAACATATTGGAGGAATAGACCATGAAAATGTTAGTAACAGGAGCAACAGGAAAATTGGGGACGAAGGTTGTAGAAACCTTATTGAAAACTGTACCAGCTAGTCAACTGACTGTCAGTGTGCGCAATCCAGAGAAAGCGGAAGGACTGCGAGCTCGCGGAGTAGAAGTTCGCCAAGGAGATTTTGATCGTCCAGAAACATTAGATTCCGCTTTTGCAGGTATCGACCGCTTACTAATTATTTCTGCGGATGGAGATAATGAAACAAGAATTCGGCAGCACACAAACGCGATAGCAGCGGCACAGCGTGCGCAAGTTGGATTTATTGCATATACTAGTGCAGCAAATGCAAGTGAAAGCAAGTTGTTCCTTGCTCCAGTACATCGTGTCACGGAAGAAGCCATCATCAAAACAGGTATTCCATACTCCTTCCTACGCAACAACTGGTACTTAGAAAATGAAATCGCGGGCATCCAAGGTGTCCTTGCAGGAGCTCCTTGGGTTACATCTGCAGGAACTGGTAAGGTAGGCTGGGCACTTCAGCAGGATTATGCAGAGGCTGCTGCAGCGGTACTATCCGGGAACGGACACGAAAACACAACTTACGAGCTTTCTGGTGAGCTATTTACTCAGGAAGAACTGGCATCTGCTCTTGGGGCTGTATTGAGTAAAGAAGTACCTGTGCAACAGGTTGACGACGCCACTTATGCTGATATTATGAAAGGCGCTGGGGTACCAGATTTCCTCATTCCTATGCTGGTTAACATCCAAAAAGACATTCGGGAAGGAGCTTTGGAAATCGAAAGTAACGATTTCGAAAAACTTCTCGGCCGTCCAATTATGCCGATCAACGAAGCACTGACTCAAATCGTTAATGGCATCTCTCAAACAAAATAATTGAATTCACTTAAAAACCGACCTTCTGCCATTTAGAAAGGTCGGTTTTTAAGTTCAAGAATCAAGCTAATCAGAATCAGTAGCAAATGAAACAATTTGCTATTATAGAAAAATTTGCCATTATAAATAATAGAAATCGTTAATATTCATGTTTATACGGGAATAAAAGATAAATACAGAGCCAGCATGTGGGCTTTAAAATCTTTTCATTGATTCATTAAAGCACTACAGAAACGACTTTATTGTTTTTTAAACAACTTTATTATCCTTATATAGAACATTTCAATATAAAATGAAGCATCCTGATTAAATGCAGGGGCTTCCTTATTTCACCCAAAAACCGGGAGAGAAAATGAAGATTACTTCGTATTGGCAGCCGACGTTCATGCCATCCAACATGGAAAATAGGAAGATGATAAAAGAAATCCAGGATACGCTGATGGATTCAGTGAACGTCCATATGAGAAGTGACGTACCTGTCGGGACCTTCCTTTCGGGTGGTATTGATTCTTCCTTTATGGTTTCTTTAGCAAAAGAAGTGAATCCGAACATTAAAACCTTTTCAGTAGGGTTTGAAAACGAAGGATATAGTGAAATCGATATTGCTAAAGAAACAGCGCGCCAGCTAAATGTGGAAAACATCTCTTATTTGATCTCGCCGGAGGAATTCATGGCCGCCTTGCCAAAAATCATCTGGCATATGGATGACCCGCTCGCCGATCCATTGTATTTCCTGGCGAGGGAAGCCCAAGAGCATGTAAAAGTCGCCTTGTCGGGAGAAGAGGCAGACGAATTATTTGGCGGATATAATATCTACCGGGAGCCCCAGTCCCTACAGATGTTTTCCTACATGCCGTCTCCTGTGAAATTCCTTTTGAAGACACTCGCGAACGGCATCCCGGACGGGGTCAGAGGAGAGAGCCTAATAGAGAGAGGCACGACACCCCTGGATAAACGGTATATCGGCAATGCGAATATTTTCAATGAAAAAGAAAAGAAGGATCTGTTGGTTCATTATCTGGGGAATGCGGAAAATGAAAAAGTAACGAACATGCTGTACGCCGATTCCTTTTCCTATGACGATGTCACCAAGATGCAATACATTGATATCCAAACCTGGCTGAAGGGAGACATTTTATTGAAGGCCGATAAAATGTCGATGGCTAACTCGCTCGAAGTAAGGGTGCCCTTCCTGGATCCACAAGTGTTCAGCGCCGCTTCAAAATTGACCATCAGTCAAAAAATCAATAACGGCCACACTAAATTCCTCCTTCGGGAAGTGGCAAAAGGCATTGTGCCCCGGCACGTATGGGACAGAAAAAACTCCGCTTCCCTGTGCCGATCCGGCATTGGCTCAAGAATGAAATGTACGACTGGGCGATCCAGCTAATCAACGAAAGCCACACAGACCACCTATTCAATAAACAAGCGATTCATGCATTGCTCGCCGATCATGTAATGGAAAAGAGAGATAATAGCCGAAAACTATGGACCATCTTCACCTTCATGATTTGTCACCAAATTTATGTAGAAAAGAAATATCAATTCGGAAACCATCAAGAGCAATATTCCCGCTTAACTTCTTAACGTTTATAAAACAGCCACACAAAAAGAGCCTTTTGAGATCGGGGACTGACCCCATAGAGTGAGACAAATGAAAAGTACCTTTAAGTTGGAAAACGGGTATTGACTGCCTAAAAACAACTTGGAGGTGTTTTTCTGTGAGTTCAAGAGTGAGTTATCCAGCAGAAGTAAAAATGACGGCAGTTGAAACGAGATTAGCAGGGATACTGGTCAAAGAAGCCATGGCACAATTAAATATTCGACATCATACGCAATTGAAAAGGTGGGTAGCTTGGTACAAAAATGGGAAATGTATCAATGTTTTTATTTGCATAATAAAAAACCGCTCTTTTTGATGGCTTCCATTATAGTGTTCCAAGAGTTTCACGTTTTATTCGTACACTCAATCGTTCCGATAGAGATCGATTTAATGGAGAAAACCAATTTAGTAAATAAATCCATTACAGAAAAGGTATTGCTATAAAAATAAAAATGGGTTATATTATTAATCCGTCGTTAAAATAACGGCGAAAAAAGAATGAAATTCAAATATAGGTATTCATTATTTTAGTATAATTATTTTTTAAGTCAGTATTGACTTTCTTCTTCTAATCATGTTATATTAATCGTCCGCCAACGATAAAGATGGCATGGATGAAATGATTTGATTCTGTATTAATGATTTATTGAAATAATAATTAGATAAAAGTTATTGACTTTCAAATTACTGCATGATATGATAGTTTAGTTGCTATTAACGGCAGTGAAGAAAATTGATCTTTGAAAACTGAACAAAATCAATAAAAACGTCAACGTTTTAAGCAAGAAACT
>NZ_JANAVL010000003.1:0-171725 GCF_024213455.1 Domibacillus sp. A3M-37
CCGCTCGACTTGCATGTATTAGGCACGCCGCCAGCGTTCGTCCTGAGCCAGGATCAAACTCTCCAAAAAGTGTTTGACTGCTCAATTGTTTCCACATAAGATGACATGCATCTTATAATAGAAGTTTCTTGCTTAAAACGTTGACGTTTTTATTGATTTTGTTCAGTTTTCAATGTTCAATTTAGCTTAGCGTCTTTGTCATAAAACGTAAGACAGCGACTTTAACATAATACCAATATGAATCAAATTCGTCAAGTATTATTTTCAATTTCTTTTTTTGCTGTCTTAGCTTCCTCTAACAGCGACGCTAATTAATATAACATTGCGTAACAGATGAGTCAATGATTTATTTCGAAAAATAATTAATCTTTTGTCACGTGATAATAACGATGGAAAATCCCTTGCCCTTTTGTCTGAACAGACACCACACGAACAAGCTGTCGATCAATTAAATATTCTATTAATGTCACAATATCTACCGCATAATGCCTCACTTCTTCATGATTTAGCAATTCACTAATGCTCCACCATTCTTTTTCTTTCATCAGCGTCAGTAAATGATCTGCTCCACGTTCAGTTCGGGAATGAATTAAAAATTCACTCGCTAAAAAAAGCAGTTCCAGTCTTTTTTGCAAGTTCTCATCACTTGTTAAAAGTTCTTCGTACAGTTTATAGATGCCGGGCTCAATATGGCGAACTTGATTCCACACAGTCAATTCCGGGTAAAGTCCATTTTCAATGACAGAAAGCCGCGCCAAATGGTGCAATGAATGCAGTACGTGATTATATGCGTCTAAAAAATGGGCATCATTAAAAAATGCTTTCCCGTCTGTGTAACGTTTAATTAATTTCGCAAATTCAATCGTCATTTTAATTTTGCGGCCGTAAAATGGAAAATCGCGCATTTCCGTTTTCAACTCTTGTACATATTCGTTTCGATCAAACAAAATCCGACCATGATAAAGCCATTCAATGACTTTCCGGTTTGTGCCTAACAGAAGCCATTCTTTTAATTGTGCTTCTGTTATGATATACATAGAAGCTGTTTCTTCATTCCAGTCCCCATAGTGTTTAATAAAAACAGCTTCTTCCGCTTCTTTAACAATGATAAGCAAAATAGAATCAAAGTTTTCAGTAAACGCTCGGTTTTGTTCATTTTTCTGTATAGCCAATACACCGAGTGTATTTTGCTGACTTGTCCGTTCTTGATATAAAGGGCGCAGTAAATCTTCCACTTCCTTTTCCTCCAGACATTTAAATTTCGTTTTGTTTAGTTTCGACATAAAATGTCGAATTCCTGCCGCAAGCGGGAAGAGATTATATGATATAGTATTGAGTGGGAGGATGAAATGATGGCAAAAAAATATTCAAGTAAAATTAATAAAATCCGCACATTTGCGTTAAGCCTTATTTTTATTGGATTTATTGTGATGTACGGCGGTATTTTCTTCCGGGAGAACTTCCTCGTCATGACGATCTTCATGCTGCTTGGTCTTTTATGCATTGTGGCTAGCACCGTTGTGTATTTCTGGATCGGTATGCTGTCGACCAGAGCGATACAAGTTGTTTGTCCGAACTGCGGGAAGCCGACTAAAGTGCTTGGACGTGTCGATATGTGCATGTACTGCAACGAGCCGCTTACACTGGATCCTTCTTTGGAAGGAAAAGACTTCGATGAAAAGTATAATCAGAAAAAAAGCCTTGATTAATCAGACTCACAAAAAAATCTCCATCCCGAAAAGGGTGATGGAGGTTTTTTAGTGCAAATCTTTATGATGACATTCCGTGCATGTTCCGTAGACTTCCATACGGTGATGGCTGATTTTAAAGCCTGTTACGTGCGCTGCAAGCTGCTCTACTTCATCAAGACCCGGATAGTGGAAATCAACAATTTTGCCGCATGTTTCGCAGATCACGTGGTAGTGCTCTGTTGTAACGAAATCAAAACGGCTTGATGTATCGCCGTACGTTAATTCTTTTACGAGACCTACTTCACGGAACACACGCAAATTATTGTATACAGTGGCAACACTCATATTTGGAAACTTTCCTTCAAGCGCTTTATAAATATCATCAGCGGTCGGGTGCGTCATCGACTCGACGAGAAATTCAAGAATCGCATGGCGTTGAGGTGTAATGCGGACACCGGTTTGCTTCAGGGCATCAAGCGCATCTTTCAACTGATCATGGGATTCATGGACATGTGTGTGTGACAAGGACCTACACCTCTTTTCTTTTTGAAAAGGATTATTACTTTATAATCTTTATAAACAGTTTACTCGCAAATGAGTATGATTGTCAATGGAAAAGAAAAACCGGCTTAGTGTTGGTTTCAGAGTGTAGACAAAGTTAGAAAGCAGGCTGATTGAAAACGCTTGTCTTTCAAGGAACGCCGCCGGTTGGGAAGCGGAGTGACCTTTTGGGGGTCATGAGCATTCACACACGGCAAGCAACGCCGAAAGCGAGCGTTTGTCAACAGCCTGAAACCGGCTCCGCGCCGGTTTAGTACCCTCTCTCCACGTCAATGACATTCTCATAATCCCCACCATCGATAAAACAGCGGAGATTATGTTCAAAAATCACCATTGCTCTTGGAACGTACTGCTTTGTCACACTGGAAATGTGAGGCGTAACCGTGATGGCCGGATGACGCCAAAATGGATGGGCTTCAGGGAGCGGCTCTACCGGGAATACGTCCAAGTACGCATGTGCAATTTCCTCATCATTAATCGCAGAAAGCAAAACCAGTTCCGAGACAAGGTCACCGCGCCCAATATTGATAAATGCAGCCGTATTTTTCATCGTTTCAAAGTGTTCTGGCTGTAGCAGACTGATCGTTTCTGGCGTACTCGGCAAAACCGCCACAACAAAATCCGCACTGAGAACAGCCGACTCAAGTTCATAAATCGTAAAAATTTGATCAAACCCTTCAGCATGTTGCCCGCTTTTATTAACACCGGTTGTTGTCATCCGGAATGCTTTTGCAAGCCTGGCGATTTCTTGACCGATCGCTCCTGTTCCCAGAATCGTCACTTCTTTTCCGGCCAACTCCTGAAGCGGCAGCTGCTTGTTCCACGTTTCTGACTGTTCGAGCGTATGCAGCTCAGCAAACCGCTTGACGTGATTCAGCATGAAACCGAGTGTGAATTCCGCCATTGGAATCTTATGTATACCACGAGCATTTGTCACAAGAATGTCTCGGTCTTTAATCGCTTGAAGCGGCATTTCTTCAATGCCAGCCGACGCCACCATAATCCATTTAAGAGACTGGCACTCATGAATACGTTCTTCTGTCAGATCACTCCCGAATGTCACCAAAATTTCCGCTTCATGGAGCGATTGAGCTTCATCCAGCTGCTTATAAAACGAAAACGTTTCGTTTGGAAATTTTTTCTGAAGATCCGCTTGAATATCCCGCGGTGGGCGAAATGTAAATACGATGTTCAACGAAGTCCCTCCTTAGTTTAACGCTTTTACTGCTTCAAGCGTTTCTTCTACATGTCCTTTTACACGAACTTTCCGCCATTCTTTTGCAATAATGCCTTCTTTATTAATTAAAAAACTCGAGCGTTCAATACCCATATATTCTTTGCCGAAGTTCTTTTTCAGCGTCCAGACGCCGTACAGTTCTGCTGCAGTTTGTTCTTCATCTGCGAGCAAAGTAAAAGGCAATCCATGTTTTTCAATAAATTTCTGATGGCGCGCAGCCGGATCTGGACTAATGCCAATAATGACCGTCTCGTATTGGGCAAAGACGCTGTTCTGATCCCGGAAGTCACAAGCTTCTGTCGTGCAGCCCGGCGTCATGTCTTTCGGATAAAAATAAAGAACAATATTTTTCCCTTTAAAGTCAGCAATGTTAACCATCTCGCCCCGCTGATCCGGCAATGTAAAAATCGGTGCCAGTTTTCCTGTTAAATTCTCCACAAGAATCCCCCTTTTTCTTTTAGCGTAGCGAATCGGGTTGAAATTGGCAACTATAGAGCCGTACGTTGATTCCTTTTTCGAAGAAGTCTACAATGAAACAGAAAAAAGAATCAGGAGGCCATACGTTATGAAGTTTTCAAAGTCAGATGCACTTCACGAAGAAGCGCTTAAACATATTGTTGGTGGCGTGAACAGCCCGTCCCGTTCCTACAAGGCAGTTGGCGGCGGCTCACCTGTGGCAATGGCGCGCGGCGCGGGCGCTTATTTTTGGGACGTAGACGGGAATCAATATATTGATTATTTAGCGGCATACGGCCCGATTATTACTGGACATGCTCATCCCCATATTACGGAAGCCATTACAAAAGCAGCACAAAACGGCGTTTTGTTCGGTACGCCGACCGAGCATGAAGTGATCTTTGCCAAAAAGCTGAAAAAAGCGATGCCGGCACTGGATAAAGTCCGATTTGTGAATAGCGGCACCGAAGCCGTTATGACGACAATTCGCGTGGCGCGCGCATATACAAAGCGTGATAAGATTATTAAATTCGCCGGCTGCTATCACGGCCACTCGGACCTTGTCCTCGTTGCTGCCGGCAGTGGTCCGTCTACACTCGGCACCCCCGATTCTGCCGGCGTGCCGAAAAGCATTGCGCAGGAAGTCATTACCGTTCCATTCAATGAAACGGGTCCATTAAAAGAAGCGCTCGAAAAATGGGGTGATAACGTAGCCGCGGTCATGATCGAACCGATCGTTGGCAACTTCGGTATTGTAGAACCAAAGCCTGGCTTTTTAGAAGAAGTAAAACGGCTCACTCATGAAGCGGGCGCGCTGCTTATTTTTGATGAAGTGATTTCTGCTTTCCGTTTTATGTACGGCGGCGCCCAGGATTTACTCGAAGTAACACCCGACTTAACGGCACTCGGCAAAATTATCGGCGGCGGTTTGCCAATCGGCGCTTACGGCGGCCGCGTGGATGTAATGGAAGAAGTGGCGCCGCTTGGTCCTGCGTATCAGGCGGGGACGATGGCCGGCAATCCAGCTTCAATGCTGTCCGGTATCGCCTGCCTCGAAGTGATTGAACAGGATGGTGTTTACGAGCAGCTTGATCGTCTTGGCGCCATGCTTGAAGAAGGACTCTTACAGGCCGCAGCAAAGGCAAATGTCCCCGTGACCATTAATCGTCTGAAAGGTGCGTTAACGGTTTACTTTACCGATCAACAAGTGGTGAATTACGATCAGGCAGAAGCAACAGATGGCGAGCTCTTTGCAAGATTCTTTAAGGAAATGCTGCATCGCGGCATTAATTTAGCTCCATCAAAATATGAAGCCTGGTTTTTAACGACCGCCCACACAGAAGAAGATATTCAAAACACCATTCACGCTGCGGAACAAGCATTTGCTGCGCTTTTATAACGAATGAAAAGATCGTCTCTATAAAAGAGGCGTTTCTTTTTCATTTTTCTGTTACTTGCAATGCCTTCTTTTCCGTTGTATAGTACAGTTTGTTTGATCCACAGGGATTTTCGGTAAACACGTATCAATACAACTATTCAGGAAAGGAACTATACATCAAATGAAGCTGGGTGCCCGCATTTTCAAAACGGGAATTGCCATTGTTTTAGCCCTTTACATTGCACAATGGCTACAATTGCCGTCACCGGTTTTCGCCGGAATCGCGGCTGTTTTTGCTATTCAGCCGAATATTTACCGTTCTTATTTAACGGCAGTGGAACAAATTCAAGCAAACGTGATCGGTGCCGCGATCGCTATTTTATTCGTACTCGCTTTCGGAAATCATATTATTATCGTTGGACTCGCAGCGATTATTGCCATTATTATTCTGCTTAAATTTAAGCTTGAAAAATCCGTTAGTATCGCTCTTGTGACAATCATCGCAATTATGGAAGTCCAAAACGATCAGTTCGTACAATTCTCGATGATCCGTATGTTTAATATTTCAATCGGCGTTTTATCTTCATTCCTTGTGAATTTGGTCTTTTTGCCACCTAAATATGAAACGAAGCTGTTCTCATCCCTTAACCAATTGAGCGAAGAAGTTTTAAAGTGGATTCGGATTACCTCCCGAAACGCGTCGGAATCTCATTTGCTGAAAAAAGACATGGCTAAACAGCGCGAAAAATTGATTAAAATCGACAACATGTTTTTGCTGTACAAAGAAGACCGGACCCCGCTGAAGAAAAATCTCCGGGCAAAGCAGCGAAAAATTGTCCTCTATCGAAAATTGATTTTAACGACCCGCCGGAGCATGGATATTTTACAGCGGCTCAATCAATATGAAAATGAGCTTCACCATTTAAACCCTGAATTGCTGCGTACAATGCAGGATCATCTTGACTGCCTTGTCAGCTACCATGAACATTTGCTTCTCCGGTTTGTCGGCAAAGCAAAAACGACTGAAACGTCTGAAGAGCTGTTTGAGCCGTGTATGAACCGGGATGAGTTTATGCATATGTTTACAGATGAAATATACAAGGACAATAAAGAAGAATTAACATCATCGATTCATCTTCTCCACATTGTATCGTCGATTTTGGAATATGGGGAGAAGCTCGAACACCTTGATCATCTAATGACAAGCTTTTATAAATATCATAAAGATGACGAAGCGCCTGAATATGAAGAAGAATAAAAAAGCGATGCCGGCTTAGGCATCGCTTTTTTATTGGTCCAGCTGCTGGACTTGAAACAGCCTCCAGTAGCCGCCTTGTTTTTTCATCAATTCATCGTGCGAACCGTCTTCAATCACTTCACCATGTTCAATCAAAATAATCCGGTCCGCATGGGTAATCGTTGACAGCCTGTGGGCAACAATAAACGTTGTCCGTGTTTTTGCCAGCGACTCAATGGCCTCTTGAATAAGATGCTCGCTCTCCAAATCAAGTGCCGACGTTGCTTCGTCCAAAATAAGAAGCGGCGGATTTTTCAGGAACACGCGGGCAATTGCCACACGCTGCTTTTGACCGCCGGACAATTTGACCCCGCGTTCACCGACCTTTGTTTCATAACCGTTCGGCAGCGCCATAATGAAGTCATGTGCGTTCGCTGCTTTGGCTGCTTCGATCACTTCTTCATCCGTCCCCTCTGGGCGGCCAAGCAAAATATTTTCCCGAACCGAATCGCTAAACAAAATGTTGTCCTGCAGCACCATACCAATTTTATCACGCAATGAGCGGACGTTAAAATCACGGATGTCGGTGCCATCAAGCAAAATCCGTCCATCTGTTACATCGTAAAAACGTGGAATTAAGCTGACGAGTGACGACTTGCCGCCGCCGCTCATTCCGACAAGCGCCACCGTTTCTCCTGCTTTCACATGTAAATCAACATCTTTAAGCACCAGTTCTTCTCCTTCGTCATAACGAAAATGAACGTGGTCAAACATGATGTCCCCTTTTACGTCGCGGCATTCAATCGCTTCCGGTTTATCGGTTATATCGTATTTTTCATCAAGCAGCTCAAATACGCGGTCCATGGAAGCGATTGCCTGCGTTAACGTCGTCGATGAATTAACGAGACGGCGCAGCGGATTGTACAAACGATCAATGTACGCAATAAACGCCGCCATTGTCCCGACGGTTAAGTTCCCGTCAATAACTTGAATACCAGCATAACCGATGACTAAAAGCGGCGCGATATCGGTCATTGTATTGACGACGGCAAATGCTTTTGCGTTCCAAGCTGTCTGGTCCAGCGCTTTTTGCAGGAAATTTTTGTTGTGTGTTCGAAAACGCTCCTGTTCAACCGGTTCAATGGCAAAACTTTTAATAACCGGCATTCCTTGGACGCGTTCATGCAAGTGACTCTGTACTTCTGCGAGAGCCTGTGAACGGACGCGGGTCAAATGGCGCAAATTACCGAAAAAATATTTGACGCTCAGTGCGTAAAACGGAAACACAACAAGTGCCACAAGCGTTAATTTCACGTCCATTGTCATCATAATCGCAGCAGCAATGACAATGGTTGCCGCGTCAAGCCAGACATTCATCAGCCCGGTAATGACAAAGTTTTTCGTTTGTTCCACGTCGTTGATCACACGCGAGATCACTTCACCTGCGCGCGTATTGGCATAATACTTAAAGCTGAGTTGTTGAATGTGTGCAAACAGGCGATCTCGGATGTCATATAAAATTTTACTGCCTGTCCACTGGGCAAAGTATTGCCGGTAATATTCAACCGGATACCGGACGATAACGAACAAAATGAGCATAAGTCCGATTAACCAGTAAAGCTGTTCTTTTTTTTCCGCTGCACTCATCGACCCGCCAACAATGTCATCAATAACATATTTGATCAATATTGGCAGCAAGAGCGGAATACCAAATTTAATGATGCCAATCAACAATGTCCCGGCAATCTGCCACTTGTATGGCTTGACAAATTGCATATATCGTTTGATAACGCCCATCTCTTATCCCCTTTCTTTCCACAACGAAAAAACCTGTTGAACACTTCAACAGGCATTCAGCGGCATAGCTGTGAGTATTTCCCATAACAGCGCTCGATAAATCCGGGCGAAAATGGACCTTTCTGCTGCTCAATCAATTGAAGCAGGTGATCCATATTGCGCCGCAAAATTTTATCAATGACCTCTGGATAGTTCATCTCGTGGCTATGCTGTCGGTACTCGTCTTCATCAAGTAAAATGTACGTCATATCCGGAAAAACCTTTACGTCAAGATCATAATCAATATACTTGAGCGCACCGTGGTCAAACACGAATGGCGAACTAATATTACAGTAGTAATGGATGCCGTCTGCGCGAAGCATGCCGATTACATTAAACCATTTACGTGTGTGAAAGTAACAGATTGCCGGCTCACGTGTCACCCACGTCCGCCCGTCTGATTCTGTTACAATCGTCCGGTCATTTCCACCAATAACAATATTTTCAGTTGCTTTTACGACAACTGTTTCTTCCCACACCCGATGAATGCGGCCATTATGCTTGTAACTGTGAATCTGCAACGATTCACCTTCTGCAGGAATCTCCATCGTTGTCCCCTACTTTCTAGCGTCACATGCTGTTTTATATTCCCTTTTCGCAAGGACGGTAAAACATTCATCTTCTATTATAACGATTAACTGCTCAAATGAAAACAAATGAAGCCCCAGGCGTTTAGCCGGGGCTTCATTTGTTTTCATTTTATTGATTTGGATTTGATGTTGAATTTTTTTTACGTGCTTGAGACTGTGCATTTTGCTGTCTTACTTCCTGTGCGTTTGTTTCAGCTGCGAATTCTGCCGCATATTGCTGTGCTGGATTTGCCTGCATACCGCGGGCGTTGCGGCCTGCCATTGCAGAACCAGCAGTCATTCCTGCATTTTGTGTAGAGGCTGCGTTTTGCTGTCTTACCTCCTGTGCGTTTGTTTCAGCTGCGAATTCTGCCGCATATTGCTGTGCTGGATTTGCCTGCCTGCTGCGGGCATTGCGGCCCGCCATTGCAGAACCACCAGTCATTCCTGCATTTTGTGTAGATTGTGCATTTTGCTGTCTTACTTCCTGTACGTTTGTTTCAGAAGCAAACTCTGTCTTATATTGCTGTCCTTGAGCAGATGCAGCGTTTTGTCGTCTCACTTGGTTAACGTCTGTGCCAGCTGTTGTTTTATTGCGGTTGTTGTTCATTTTTTCACCCCTACGGTTATTTTGTCTTTGTGGTCTTGAACCCGCCACGCTGATTATATTGACCGAAAAAGGCTTATCTTATTCGTAAAAACTTAAACGAGCAGTGAACGGCCGCCATCGACAATAATCGTTTGTCCACGGATCATAAAAGCGCCAGGAGACGTTAAAAACAGCACCGCCTGAACAATATCCTCCATTTCAACAATTCGCCCAGCCGGAGTATTTTGTTTTGCATCTTCCAAAATTTCCTCACGGTTGGAAAAATGTTTAAGGGCATTCGTATCGATCGCGCCTCCAGACACCGCGTTAACAACAATATTTTTTTCTGCAAATTCCACGGCCAAATAACGTGTCAATGCTTCAACAGCTGCTTTCGACACGCCAACAGCTGTATAATTTTTTAAATACCGGATCGATCCGAGTGAGCTGATGCTGACAATGGAACCACCTCCGCTTTTTTCCATCAATTTTGCCGCCTCTTTTGCGCAAAATAGTAATGCCTTGCTGTTAATATCCATTGTCCAATCCCAATGCTTTTCTTCAAGCTCCATAACCGGACGCTGTACGCCCGATGCAGCATTATTAATAAAAATATCTAGCCGGCCAAATTCTTCGTCAATTGTTTCAAACATCTCTTTAATTTTTGCTATGTCCCCGACATTCGCTTTTACAACGAGTGCGCGGCGGCCGAGTGCTTCAATTTCTTTAGCGGTTTCTTCTGCTGCTGATTTGCTGCGCACATAATTGACAACAATATCATATCCTTCTTTCGCAAGTGTAATGGCAATTGCTTTCCCAACACCACGGCTTGAGCCTGTCACTAATGCGGTTTTCATTGTCCCATTCCTTTCACGTGCTTCCATATTTTTTGATGCGAAACAGAAAAAGCATATGTTTCCACATCTTGTTTTGAAACAAATTTCGTTCGTTCTTTTTCTTTTTTTATATCGACTGTTCCAATATACACATCAATTTCCCACGTTAAATGGGAAAAAACATGAGTGATTTCAATTGTTTTTTCTGGCTGGACGCGGGCATTCAATCCATATGCTGCTTCAACATACGCTTCCATCACGGTCCTTGGATTCGTACCGGCTGGCAGCTCCATATTAGGAAATTGCCATAAGTTCGCCAAAAGCCCGGATTCCGGCCGCTTTTCAATGAGCACAGTTCCATCCGGCGCCCGCAGCACCACTGCCCCCATCCGGATTTTTTTGTCTGATTTCTTTTTTGTTTTCACCGGCAGCTCCCGCTGTACTCCTTCTTCAAATGCCTGGCAATGATTTTGCACAGGGCATAAAAGACAAGCTGGCGATGTTGGTGTACAGACGGTTGCCCCCAGCTCCATTAACGCCTGATTAAAAGAAGACGGATCTTCTTCGTACATTAAGTGCCGAACGGCCTCCTCGAAAATTTTGCGCGTTGACGGCTTGGCAATATCGTCCCAAATTGTTAAAATGCGGGCTAGGACGCGCATTACATTGCCGTCGACAGCCGGTTCAGGCAGTCCGTAGGCGATGCTCAAAACCGCCCCGCCTGTATATGGACCGACTCCTTTTAATGATAAAAATTCATCTTTATTAGACGGCACAGTTCCGCCATAACTTTCCGTTACTTCCTTGACCGCTGACTGCAAGTTGCGGACTCGCGAGTAATAGCCAAGCCCTTCCCATGCTTTCATAACTGCTTCCTCATCGGCATGCGCTAATGATTCAACGGTCGGGAACTGTTCCATAAACCGATTGAAATACGGAATAACGGTGTCAACACGTGTTTGCTGCAGCATAATCTCCGACACCCAGATTTTATATGGGTCCCGTTCATGCCGCCACGGAAGATCCCGCTTTTCCGCTGCGTACCAGCTGACTAAATCCTGTTGGAATTTGTTGATGTTTATTTTCTGCAATGCACTGTTTTCCAGCAAATTAACTGTCCCTCCGCTTTCTGCATGTTACAATAGACTTGAATTCGGGAATACCATTAATAATTAGATTCTTTTAGCAAAGGAGGCTGCCCTTATTGGATACTGGAACTCACATTGTCATGGGCTTCGCACTTGGCGGTCTCGCGACACTTGATCCGGCTGTTGCAACAGATCCCGTAACGAAATATGCGGTCATGACAGCTGCCGTCATCGGTTCGCAGGCACCTGACATTGATACCATTTTAAAGCTCCGTAATAACGCGGTTTATATTCGAAATCATCGAGGCGCCACCCATTCGATTCCAGCTGTTTTGCTGTGGCCACTTCTTATTACTGGAGCGCTGTTTTTTATTTTCCCGGAAGCCAATATGTTCCACCTTTGGCTCTGGTCACAAACAGCCGTTTTTTTACACGTATTCGTCGATATTTTCAACTCATACGGCACACAGGCACTCCGTCCATTTTCATCAAGATGGGTAGCGCTCGGTGTCATTAACACATTCGACTCATTTATTTTCACCATGCACGTCATCGGATTATTGCTTTGGTGGCTTGCCGGCTTTGATCCGGCGTTCACATTCATCATCGTTTATGCGATTTTGTTTATTTACTACATCCTTCGCTTTCAAATGCAGGCAGCTATTCGCCATTCCGTCCGCCGGCTTATTCCGGATGCGGAGGAGATTATTATTGCGCCAACGATCCGGTTTAACCAGTGGCGCATTGCGGTAAAGTCCCCTGACCATTTTTACGTAGCAAGCGGCTACCGGCGGTCTGTGACCATTTTAGATAAATACAAGCGCGTACCTGTACCGGAGTCAATTTTATTTAAAGCAGCGAAAAAAGATAAAAACTTGGATGCATTTCTTCACTTTTCTCCTGTTTACCGGTGGGAAATGGCTGAATATAATGACTGCTATGAAGTAAAATTCATCGATCTTCGTTACCGCAGCAAAAATTATTATCCATTTGTTGCAGTCGTTCAGCTTGATTTTGACTACAACATAATCGGTTCGTATACCGGCTGGATTTTCAGCGAAGAAAAATTACGCAAAAAACTCACCTTTTTGCCTGGTGATTAATGAGTTATATCATTTGAGTCATCAAGCAAATGCTTATATTTCGGATTGCGGGCTGCAAATTCATGCAGCTTTGTTCCGTAGCTGTCGATCAGCTGTGTGACCATTTTTTCAGTTAGTTCTTTCCCTCGGTAATCATGGCCGGCTTTTGCATACGTCGTCTCAAAATCTTCCCATAAAAGCTCGACCCATGTTCTTGCGCGGGTCACTGACAAGCGGCTGTTTCTTTGGAGCAGCCGCTCTGTTAATTTCCGAAACGTTTCTTCCATTTTCCTTACACTCCTTTATTTAACAGCGAAATGGGTATGCCTTCTTCTTTTCCGTCTCCATTTAATCTGTATCCCCAGGCAAATACACCGTTTAAATAGTTTACTTTAAAATATTGCCCCGGGTCTGTTGTTAATTCATATAGTTTCCCCGGCTTAAAAACATCTGGATCAAGTAAATAGGCCTGAGCCATCGACACGCGCCGATCATAAACAGCGAATTCATTTACGATACCAAGCTGCTCCGCTTTTCGCGCTTTTTCCCGCAACTGCGCAATTTCCTGCTTTAATTCCGCTTCGCTCATGTCACTGTACCGTTTTTCCTGTTCCATATTCATCTCTTCCTCTCTTATTCTTCTTCTAACAGACGGTCAATCGCCCGATCAATATCCGATAAATCAAAACCTTTTCGGTAAAGAGACGCTTTCATTTTTTGGCGGTATTCCCGGTTCTCAAATGCACGATAGCGGCGGTGCGCTTTTTCTGCCTGATGCATAAGCGCCCCCATCTCCGCTTCCGCGTCCGGTTCAGCTTTGGTTGCCGCTTTTTTCATAACGACCGCAGAGTAGCCTTTCGTTAAAACGTGCTGCTCCGCTTTTTTTTGCTGCAGAAAAGCAGAATCCCGCTTGTATTTTTTCAGCTGCTTTTCGAATAAAGCTGCCGCTTTTTCAATTCGTTCTTCTTCTGTAAACTGTTCAATAAGCGAAGCGGCGATGTGGTCCTCGATGCCTTTTTCCTTCAGCTCACGCAAAATAACTGCCGGTCCTTTTTCCGTCGTCTGGATCTGCGTTTTAATATACGCGTCCGCAAACTGCTCATCATTTAAATACCCCATCGACGCGAGCCGTTTCATAATTTCATCCCATGAATCCGGCTCAATTTCTTTCTTTTTCAAATAGTCGCGTATTTCTTTTTCTGACCGCATGCGGACGGATAAGAAGTTGATGGCTGTATTGATGCCTCGCTGAACGCCATCTCGCACCTGAATATCGGTGATTTCTGCTTCGGTGATCGTTTGGCCTTTTTTTAAATTAAATTCGATGAGCACCGCTTCATCAGTACTAAACGCATATTCGCCGTCAATTTCTATATTATAGCGGTCCACCCGTTTTTGCTGAACCGTTATTTTTGTAATAACACCCATTACTCACGCTCCTCAGCACATTCGAATAGTTTGTTTATGGTCTAAACAGGTAAAATAACATATATAAAGAATCAGGGGGTCTTCATTATGAAAGCTGTGATCGCAGGCGGTACAGGCTTCGTCGGAAAAGAACTGACGAATGAACTAGTTCGCCATGGATACGATGTTTATATTTTAACGCGAAACACCGGAAATAAGAAAGAAGAAGAGCATCTTCATTACGTAAAGTGGCTCACATCCGGTTCAAAACCGGAAGCAGAACTCGCCGGCGTTGACATTTTTATTAATTTAGCCGGGGAATCGATCAACAGCGGACGGTGGACAGAAGAGCGAAAAAAACGAATATTGGACAGCCGCATCATTGCCACTCGTGAAATCATCCGGATCATGAATGTATTGGAACAAAAGCCAAAGGTTCTGGTGAATGCGAGCGCGATTGGCATTTACCCAACCTCTGAAACCGGGACATTTGTAGAATCATCTCGTGTTGCCGGCAGTGGATTTTTAAGCCATGTCGTGAATGTATGGGAGGAAGAAGCCATTCAGGCGGATAAAGCTGGCATCCGTACCGTGCTGGCCCGCTTTGGGGTTATTTTAGGTGAAAAAGATGGCGCACTGCCGCGCATGGCAATGCCGTACAAATTCGGTGCTGGCGGCAAAATTGGCTCCGGCCGGCAATGGATGTCTTGGATTCATGTAAAAGACGTGGTAAGGGCAATCCGATTCGCAGCTGAAAACGATTCAATTGAAGGACCACTCAACGTCACTGCACCTACCCCGGTCCGAATGAACGACCTCGGCAAAACACTCGCCAAAGTGCTCGGGCGCCCGCACTGGCTGTTTGTGCCGGAACCCGCATTAAAGCTTGCACTCGGGGAAATGAGCACGGTTGTGTTAGACGGCCAGAAAGCACTGCCGGATAAGCTTTTGAAAAAAGGGTTTCAGTTTGAATTTCCACTTGTGCGGGGAGCGATTGAGGACTTGTATTCATCCCGAAAATAAGTGTAAGGCGCAATTCATCCCGAATTGCGCCTTACAAAGCTCAAATTTTAAACCGGTTCAACAAGTCTTTTAATTCTTCAGCAAATTGAGCTGCTTTCTCTATAGATTCAGTAATATCCTGAATTGACAGCAGCTGTTCTTCAGAAGATGAGGCTACTTCACGAATATACGTAGACGATGCTGCCGACTTTCTTGAGTTGTCAGAAATAACACGCTCGACTTCTTTTACATTTAAAAGCAGGTTATCCATTTCCCGAAAAATATTCAATGCTTCATCGGACGATTCTGCCGTTGAACGATACACATTTTGCAATTTGCCATTTACCGTTTTTAATGTTTCCATTCCCGTTCCAAACTGACTTGTGCCCGTTTCTATGCCATTAACAGCATTCGAGGTTTCTGTTAAAATTTCGCCTACAAGTTCAGAAATTTGTTTGGCAGATAAAGACGACTGCTCCGCCAGCTTTCTAACCTCTTCCGCTACTACCGCGAAGCCCCTTCCATGTTCTCCAGCTCTTGCTGCTTCAATCGACGCATTAAGCGCAAGTAAATTCGTTTGTTCTGTAATCCCCGTGATCAAATCCACGATATTACCGATTTCCGATGAGCGACTGCCTAGTTTTTTCACTGTGTCAGCAGAATGGCGGATGGATTCCTGTATGGACGTCATTTGCTCGATCAAGGTCTGAATTTCTTGATTCACAGTTTCTACTTCCTGATAAGCGTACTTTGTTTTCTCTGATACTAATGAAGAATGATCTTTCATCTCATCAACCGTTTCAGTTATTTCGGTAATGGACGCCAGGTTTTTGTTATTACCTTTTTCCTGCTCTGTTGACAGTGCGGCTGCGTTTTGAACATTTTGTGTGACGTCATTGGACAGCTGTACGATTTCTTCTGCACTTTCGGATAAGTCGGACGTACTTTTTGACACTACTTCTCCTTTTTGAAGAATACCTTTAATTAACACCTGCAAGCTGTCCAGCAGCGCGTTGACATTGCCTGCAAGCTGCCCAATTTCATCCTTTCGCTTAATCCGAAGCCTTTGCGTTAAATCGCCTTCTTCATTCGCCAATTCCGCAATTTTATTATTGATATCTGTGATCGGTTTCAAAGACCGGTTATTCAGCAAATAGCTAATGATGGCACTTCCCACAATAAAAATAATTGTGATGATGATAAAGTAGTTCAGCAAAGAATTAGCATCGGCAAAAGCTTCACTGACTGGAACAGAAATCATGACACCCCAGTCGACTTCATCGGCTTTGCTGTAAAAAATAAGGTTGTCTTCACCGTTAAAATTCGTTTCTACAACGCCTGTTTTGCCATTCATGCTTTCTTTTACAAGCTGATTTAAGTCCTCATTTTCATAATTGGCTATTTTTTTATGCAATGTGTCTTCTTTGTTTTGTCCTGCAACGATCGTGCCATCGTTCGTGAAAACCGTGACATAGCCGCTTTCGCCTAATGTCACACTGGAAATAATGTTAATCAATGTTTCGATCGGGTATCCACCGGAAGCGACGCCGACAATTTCTCCACTATCGCCATACACTGGCGATGAAGCCAGTACAATCGGCGCTTCATCTACCCCCGGCGATGAAGACGGAACAGGATTATATGCGTTCGTTTCTCCCTTTCTGCCGCCGATAAAATGCTCATAGTCACTCACCGGAATTTGTGCATCACCTAAGTACAAAAATCCTTCAGCATCCATGAAACCAAACGCATCTGGATTTTCCATGCGCTCAGCAAGTCTCGTTCCCAGAGCAGCAGCTTTCGTCGTATCATCTACTTTCAGCGCATCAGCTTCTGCAATATACTCCATTGTTTCCTGCTTTCCTTCTGTCCAAATGTTGATATTCGCTTTTACCGATTCCAGCTGATTATATGCCTGCTCCTGAAATTTTTCATACAAAAATTCCTTCGCCTTTACATAGCCGAACGCTGAAATGCTCATCATGGAAATGGCAATTAGCAGGCTGATCATGAATGTATTTTTAACCACTAATTTCATTAAAAATTTCTCCCCCTTTTTTATTACTCATCCATAAATGGAAAATAGGAGGAGACTTTTGCATAAAATCACCATTACACAAAATAAATAAAAACACCCCAAATAAGAGATGTTTCGACCTTCTCCTCATTTTCAGCGGCCCGGCAGCTATAGAATCAAATTCCGTAGGCCCATAGCTTTGCGTCCTTGCTTTTCAGCAAGTTTGCCATTTCTTGTTGAGCATTGCTTTTTTGATTACACTATCAATATATGAGAAAAAAGACCTACAGTCAATGGTAAATCTTCTTTCTTTCAACTTGAAAATTCTAATAATAAGCCGGCAAGCTAATGCCAAAATGCTTTTTCCGCCTAATGACACCTGCTGAAAGAATACTTTTAGCAGTCTGGATTGTATGTTTAAAAAAAGCATCCACACAACTTTGTGCAGATGCTTATGCCCAACATTTAATTTTCGGTGATTTACGATTTGTCTTCGTTATACTTCTTCTTCAATATCCGTTTGTTTCATGCCGATTGTAAAGTCAGTCAAGACATGTAAATTGTTTGGGACTGTATTATTTTCTTTTCAGCGCTACCACACATTCCACTTGAGCCGTCTGTGGAAACATATCGACCGGCTGAATGCTGTCGATTTTGTATACGGATGCAAGGTCGGTTAAGTCCTTTGCAAGAGTCGATGGATTACAGGAAACGTACACAAATGTGGCGGGTTTGATCTGTTTAATCGTTTGAATCAGCTTCCGGTCAAGTCCGGTGCGCGGCGGATCGGTGACTAACACATCTGGCACCCAGCCTTTTTCTTTCCAGATTGGCAGCCATTTCTCGGCAGGCCCCACTTCATAGGTCGCGTTGACGCCATATTTCTCAGCATTGGCACGGGCGTCTTTAATGGATACAGCAATCGTGTCCATTCCGCGCACTTCTGCCGCGTTTTTACCGATCCAAAGCCCAATTGTGCCCGATCCACAGTAAGTGTCGGCCACTTTGTCTGTTGGCTTCACATTTGCGGCTTTTTTGACTTCATCATACAATTTTTTCGTCTGCACAGGGTTTAATTGAAAAAAGGCACGAGCCGATAATTCATATTCAAATTCGCCCAGTTTTTCTGAGATGGTGTCACTGCCGGCGATCGTTTTTGATACGTCACCCATGACTAAATGCGTATTGCCTGGATTTACGTTGTGGACGACTGACTTTACACGCGGCTTTTGCGCCATTAACTGTTCGGCAAACTGTGATGCTTTTGGGAATGTTTTATCCCCCGTGACGATCACAGCCTGCACGTCACCTGTTTCGAATCCATACCGGACCACAATCGTTTTGACGCCTTGCTTGTTTTTAGAACTAAATACCGGAATCGACAGCTTGTTCATGATTTTTTTTGACAGACGAATTGTTTCATCGATTACCCGATGCTGGACAATACACTCTTCAATATTCACCAGCTCGTTTGAGTTCGGGCTGTACAATCCAGCCGCCATTTTACCTTTTTGAATCCCTGTCTGGAATTGTGCTTTATTCCGGTATCGCCACGGATCGTCCATGCCAATCGTGTCATGAATCGGCAGCTTGTCGATATTAAAAGATGTATAACGTTCCAGCGCTTGAATAATCAAGCCCTTTTTTTCTGTCAGCTGCGCGCTGTAGTCAAGGTGCTGCAGCTGACACCCGCCGCACTGTTCATATATCGGACACGGCGGCGTTACACGGCTTGGAGATGGCTTTCGCAGCTTTTTGATCACGGCTTCTGTAAATTTCGGCATCACTTTTACCGCTTCTGCAGTAATTTCTTCACCCGGCAGAGCGCCCGGTACAAATACCGCTTTTCGTTTAAAATAGCCGACACCTTCCCCGTTGATCCCAATTCGTTTTATTGTAAGCGGGAACGTCTGTCCCGGCTTCATTTCAATTCCATTTTTCATTTAGGTCACCTCAAGCTTTACTGTATCATAGAATTTGACCAATCAAAAGAAGCCGGGCATTACGCGCCGGCAAAGTGGTCAAGAGACTTAAAAGTGTAGCCTTTCTTTTTCAAATCACGGATCACATCCGGCAGTGCTTCAGCGTTATCTTTGGAGACACTGTGAAGCATAATAATGGCGCCTGGATGAATTTGTTTCATAATCTCATTGTATGCATATTGTTTCCCTTTTGGCTGATCCGCGTACCAGTCCACATAGGCGAGAGACCACATAACGTGAGTGTATCCGGCTTTTTCAGCAGTTTTTAATACATTCTCCGAAAAAATACCGCGCGGCGGCCGGACGTACTTTGTTTTTTTCTGGTCGGTTACTTTGGCTACTTCTTTTTCTACAAGCTTCAATTCCTCAATTACTGTGCTGCCTGGTACTGTTGTTAAATCGTAATGGTGCCAGGAATGGTTGCCGATAATGTGCCCTTCTTTGACCATTCTTTTTAGCAAGTCAGGGGCGCTTTCCACATAATGTCCTGTGACAAAAAAAGCCGCCGGTATTTTTTCTTTTTTTAATGTATCTAAAATCGTTTTCGTATGGCCGTTTTCATATCCATTGTCGAATGTTAAATACACAACTTTTTTCTTCGGACTTCCTTTGTAAAATGAATCGTACTCCTTTAGCATTTGATCCAGCTGGCCGCCCGCTTCTGCCTGTTGTCCGTCTGAACCCTTTTGAAATCCCCAATGAATGGCTTCTGATGATACCGCAATAACCGGCAGCATAAAAAGGAAAACAACAAACAAAATAAACTGTTTCATTTCAGCACCACCTTTTGTTCTTAAGATGTGCTGTATAATGCTGCTTCATCCGTGGAAACATATTTCAAAACAAAAAAACCGGCAAAAGGCCGGTTTAACGATTAAGCAAATACAGGTTCTTTAAATTTCGCCAATTTTTGGAGTGATGATTTGTCGACTTCTTCATGAAGGCTGTTTCCATGTGAATCCATTGTTACAACAGCGGTAAATCCTTCTACACGCAAATGCCACATCGCTTCCGGAATACCAAATTGCATTAAGTCTACACCTTCGACACCCTTGATGCAGTCTGCATAATATTGCGCCGCGCCGCCGATTGCATTTAAATAAACACCGCCGTGTTCACCAAGTGCCTGCAATGTTTTTGGTCCCATACCGCCTTTGCCAATTACAGCGCGAATGCCAAATCGTTTCATAATATCGCCTTGATACGGCTCCTCGCGAATAGACGTTGTGGGACCAGCTGCTTTAACGTGCCACTGGCCGGCTTCATCTTTCAGGATAACCGGGCCGCAGTGGTAAATAACTTGTCCATTTAAATCAACTGGTGCGCTGTCTGCTGTGCTTAAATGTTTATGAATTGCATCACGGCCGGTATACATCATGCCATTAATTTGGACAACGTCTCCAACTTTCAAGTCACGGATTTGTTCTTCGGTAATCGGCGCCTGCAGTGTGACAACCCGGCTTTCTGATTTCACTTCCTGTTCCTGCTGCTGAGTCGTATCAAATGATACTTCTTCCCCATCCTGGTAAAACCATTCGCCAATTCCACCTGTTTCTGTATTGATTGCGACACCTAAACGGCGGTATGCCCAGCAGTTGTACGCAACGGACACGAAGAAACTTGCAGGCAGGCGGTTCATCACGCCAACTTTGCAGCCAAGCAATGTTGTTTCGCCGCCGAAGCCCATTGTGCCGATTCCAAGCTCGTTCGCGTGCTCCATCACATACTCTTCCAGCTTGCGTAAATCTTCATTTTCATTTACATCGTCCACACCGCGGAACAACTGCGCTTTCGCTAAATCATATCCGGACGAGCGATCTCCGCCAATGCCGACACCTATAAACCCGGCAGAGCAGCCTTGTCCCTGCGCCTGATAAACAGAGTGCATAATGCATTTACGGATGCCGTCCAAGTCGCGGCCCGCTTTCCCAATTCCTTCAAGTTCGCATGGAAGACTATATTGAATATTTTTATTTTCACAGCCGCCGCCTTTTAAAATAAGACGCGCATCGATATAGTCTTCTTCCCACTGTTCAAACTTAATGACTGGTGTACCCGGACCAAGGTTGTTGCCGCTGTTTGAGCCATCAAGTGAATCAACGGAATTCGGACGGAGCTTTCCGTTCTTTGTTGCCTGCTCAATAGCCGCATAAATTGCTTTTTGAATATGTATTTGATTTGCCCCGACAGGTGTTTTAATTTTAAATGTGGGCATACCTGTATCCTGGCAGATCGGTGAAATGTTATCGTCTGCCATTTTAATATTTGTCGTGATGGTATCGAGGCTCATTGCTGCCCGTGTACCGGCATTTTCGCGCTCTTTCGCTTTTTTCACTGCCCGGCGGACGTCTTTCGGAAGATTCGTCGATGTTTCGACAATCAACGTGTACATGCTTTGCTGAAGTGTTTCCAAATTCATTGTGCAGTTCCCCCTCAGAATTTTTTCTTATGTATAAAACTTAGGTCAACACGTTCATTATACGCCTGTCATATAATGTTTAAAAGAAAAAATCGCAAACGGTTTCAATTAACTGCTAACGAAAAAATAAAAAGCTTAAGCTGCACGTACACAGCTTAAGCTTTCCAAATTAACCGCGGCCGCGGAATTGTTCACATTTTAATTCAATGTCATCGATCATCTCGATTAAGCGGTCAATGTCTTCTACTTCTGCTTCTTCCGGATCAATCGAATCCAGTACTTCCATAAAAATATTCAGCCGCTCTTTTAAATACACGACCTGCTTTTCTTTATCTTGAATTGGTTTCAATTCAACTCTTCCCTTCTTCCATTATAACAAGTAAAATCCAATGCCCATGATGAAGTATGCGGCAAGAAGTGTCAACCCTTCAAACCAGTTCGTCTCTCCGTCATTGGAAATGCTGATGGCGAGAAACACAGCGGTAACCATAGAAACGAGCTCCGGTATTGTGAAGACAAGAGGCATCGGTGTCGGGTACAAAAGTGAAATAAGAACAAGTACCGGTGCGACAAACATCGCGACTTGAAGCGTAGAACCAATCGCAATTTCAACCGCAATGTCCATTTTGTTTTTCATCGCCATTAAAATAGCAGAAACATGTTCAGCGGCATTTCCGACAATAGCGACAATGATAACCCCGATAAAAAGTTCAGACCAGCCAAATTGCTCGCCGACTGCTTCAAATGTATGAACAAGGCCTTCTGCCACATACGCAACTGCTGCCGTGGCTGCAAGCAAAATGCCAATTGCCTTTTTCTTACCCCATTCAGGCACTTCTTCATGATGTGTTTCGTTTCCTTCTGATACATATACACCACGATGTGTCACAAGCTTGAAAAACAAGCCTGCAAGGTAAATCGCGATCATGACAATTGAAATGCCGATACTCAGGTTCAACGTTTTCGCTTCCGTCATTGACATTGAAAAAATTTCCGGAATGACAAACCCGACAACAACTGCGAAAATAAGCAGCGCTGAGTTATGGCGCGCATCGTGCACACTGAATGTCTGCCGCTTGAATTTCAATCCGCCCACAAAAAACGAAAGGCCTGCAACAAGTAAGAGGTTTCCTAGAACGGAACCGGTTAATGACGCAAGCACCACGCCGACAAGTCCCGCTTTTAAAGCAAAAATAGAAATAATAAGTTCAACTGCATTTCCGAATGTTGCGTTCAATAATCCCCCGATACGCGGCCCAACTACAATCGCCAGACTTTCTGTCGCTCTTCCCATGTAGCTCGACAGCGCAATGACCGTCGCGCTGCAAATCACAAACATGACCACGCTCGGCCAGTGCAAAAGTGAACCTGCAATCGTCAGCGGAACACCCGCAGCAATCATAATCGCAAACACTTTCCCCATAATCCCACTCTCCATTACGTCAAAATAAACAGCTTAGTACTTAGTCAGCTTACCCGCTATTTACTTTACCTAACACTATAAACCAAATTATTTTAGCTCAAATGTTTCTTCTATTTCTATTGCTGGAATGACCGATTGCACCATGGAGCAATTTTTCCGCGTTAATTCAAGTGCTTTTCGAACTTTCTCTTCTTTTAATCCTGTCCCTTTTATCATAAAGTGAATAGAGATTTTCTCAATGCGGTCCGCTTCATCTGGATTGCGTAACACGTCCGTTTGTATCGTTATGTCGTCAATGTCGATCCGCTGCTTAGCGAAGATTTTACGCAGCACGCCGCCGCTGCATACTGCAACGGACGAGACGAGTAATTGATATGGACGGAAGCCATACGATTCATCCCCTGAAATATGCAATTCCCCAAATGGGAAATCTGCTGTAAATCCGCCTTCTTTCATTTTAAATTCCATCTATTTTCATCTCTCTTTCATCTTAATACTCACTATTGTATCGAATCCATTCAATCGAGCCAATAAAAGAAGCTTGCATCTTTTATTGATTATGATATTATAAGTTTACATTATAATTATTATAAAATAAAAATTAATTTATTCTAATTGAAATTCCTTATCATTAAAGGATTACTGATGATAATCATCATCAATAAGCTGATTTTAATTCTCAATTAGATTAGGAGGATATGCAGATGACAACCTACACTGAGAATGTAACAGTACGAGAAAGCATATTTCATAAATTGGCTCCTCACATTGAATTAATTGCGGCGCTATTCAGTGGTGTACTTATTTTAGCCGGCTGGTTTCTTGACCGAAATGGCGCAGAAACGATTTCTGTCCTTGTTTATTTGTCCGCATTTGTCATTGGCGGCTATGCAAAAGCAAAAGAAGGCATTGAAGCGACCATTCAAGAGAAAGAATTAAACGTTGAGATGCTGATGATTTTAGCGGCCGCAGGATCAGCGGCGATCGGCTACTGGACAGAGGGCGCTATCCTTATTTTTATTTTTGCCCTCAGCGGTGCGCTTGAAACATATACAATGAACAAAAGCCAGCGTGAAATCTCTGCGCTCATGGACATCCAGCCGGACACTGCTCTTTTCATCCGTGACGGCATTGAAGAAACAGTCCATGTATCTGAATTAACGCGTGGCGACGTTATCATCGTTAAGCCGGGCGAACGAGTTCCCGCGGACGGCACCATTTCAAAAGGACACACAACGATCGATGAAGCCGCTATTACAGGAGAATCCATTCCCGTTTCAAAAAAAACCGGTGCTGATGTCTTTGCCGGTACAGTGAATATGACCGGCTCTGTTTACATTGATGTTACAAAGAAATCAGATGAAACTCTTTTCCAAAAGATTATTGATCTCGTTCAGTCGGCACAAAGTGAAAAATCTCCTTCGCAGCAATTTATTGAACGGTTTGAAGGAACATATGTAAAAGTCGTCCTTGCGGTTGTCGCATTAATGATGTTTTTGCCTTATTTTCTTCTCAGCTGGAGCTGGACAGAAACGTTTTACCGGGCGATGGTGCTGCTCGTTGTGGCTTCCCCATGTGCGCTTGTCGCATCTGTCATGCCGGCGACGTTATCCGCGATCTCAAACGGGGCCCGGAACGGCATTTTGTTTAAAGGTGGTGCTCACCTTGAGAATTTGAGCCATGTGAAAGCGATCGCGTTTGACAAAACAGGGACATTGACACTCGGGAAGCCAGAAGTCACCGATGTCGTCATTCGTGATGGGTTAAACCGCGCGGAGCTGCTTCAGGCAGTAGCGTCGATTGAAAGCCGGTCGAATCACCCGCTGGCGCATGCAGTTGTTCGGTACATTCAACAAGAACAACTTTCTTTTGCGCCGCCGGACCACCTTGAAGATGTCGCCGGTTGGGGTGTTCAAGGAGTTATTGGCGAAAAAGAATGGAAAATTGGCAAGGCTGCGTTTGTTGGCGAAGAAGGAGCAGCCACGTTTGCGAACGGTATCTCTTTACAATTTGCCGAAGAAGGCAAAACAACAATTTATGCAGCGGACAGTGAAGGCATTGCTGCCGTCATTGCTTTAAAGGACATTATTCGTGAAGAAACAAAACAAGCGCTGAAGATTTTGCAGGAAGAGGGCATTTTTACAATTATGCTGACGGGTGACAGCCAAAAAACAGCGGATGCGATCGCTTCTGAAACGGCACTCAATTCCTATATTGCCGAATGCCTGCCAGAGCAAAAAGTCGACCATATAAAGGACTTGCTCGAAAAGTATGGGACAGTTGCAATGGTCGGTGACGGTATTAACGATGCTCCAGCCCTCGCTACCGCTTCAGTCGGGATCGCGATGGGCGAAGGCTCAGATGTCGCGCTTGAAACAGCAGATATTGTTTTAATGAAAAACGACTTGCCGAAAATTGCCGAAGCGATCAAGCTATCTCGTAAAATGCAGCGGATTGTAAAGCAAAATATCATTTTTTCTATTTCGGTTATCGCTCTCTTGATCATCTCAAACTTTTTCCAGGCGCTTGATTTGCCCTTCGGCGTACTCGGACACGAAGGAAGTACGATTCTTGTTATTTTAAATGGTCTGCGTCTTTTGAAAAGCGCATAGGAAAACCCGCTTGAGAATAAAATTTCTCAAGCGGGTTTTTTTCAGTTTACTCCGCGCTTTTGATCATTACGGAGCGCGTTGACTTCACCACCGACTAGAAGGATCATTGCGGATAAGTAAAGCCAAATCATGAGGATGATGACGCCCCCAATGCTTCCATATGTGGCAGAATAATTACCAAAGTTATTGACATAAAATGAAAAACCGAGTGATACAATAATCCATCCAATCGTCGCAAAAATTGCTCCCGGCAAAACCGTCACGTATTTCACTTTTAAGTTTGGCGCTAAATAATACAAGCCTACAAACACCAGAAACAAAACAACTGGCGGCAGCAAAAAGCGAATCCATGTCCAGATGATTAAAAACTGGTCGCCCATACCAAGGAATTCAAACGCAAACTCGCCAATTTGCTCACCGAATACTTGAAGAATAAGCATGACGGCAATAATAAAGATAAATGCGAAGGTCAACAAAACCGACAATCCGCGCGCTACGTAAAAAGCTCTGGTTTCTTTTACGTCGTATGCGTAATTTAAGCCTTTAATCACTGCATTCATCGCATTGGACGCTGACCAGATTGTCCCAAGAACACCGACTGATAATAAGCCGCCATTTTGATTAGACGTGACTTCCAGCAGCGTATCCTGTACGAGGCTTAACGAATCGGAAGGTGCAAAGTCTTTAATAATGTTAAACACTTCATTTGGATCGATCGGAAGGTATCCAAGCAATGTTACCATAAAAATCATCAGCGGGAATAAAGCAAGCAGAAAGAAGTAAGCCATTTGTGCCGCTATACCCGGTACATCTGATGCTTTTACTCTTCGCATCAAGTGTTTAAAAAAGATACGAAATTCTGTTTTTTCATCTGTATGTTTTGCCAAAAATGCTCTCCTCCGTTATGACGACGGATATTGTGCGCTTGGTGACGAAGCTGCTGGATTTTGTTCATCCGGCACAAAAGTTGATTTCGTCTCTTGAACAAGATCTTTTACTTCCGGCGTCAACTCTTTTAAGTCATCTACTTTTCCTTTAATGAACGAAACATCTTCATTAATTTTTTGCGCTGTTTCAGTTGCCCGGTCGATCAGTTCACGTGATGACTCTGTTAACTGCTCTGGATCTTTCGCAAGCGCCATTATATAACTTGCCCATGAAGACATTTCCTGGCGCGTTCCACGGTCTAGAAGCGCGATTGTACCTCCGATAGCAGCACCTGCTGCCACACTTACGAAAAATTTGCTTTTACCCATTGAATAGTCATCCTTTCTTTATCTCAATATTGTCTAGTATTCGGCTTGCCATGCCGATTTTCCTTGTCAGATGTTGAAGCTTTTCCCTTATTAAAAAAAATCGAAACACATATTCATAAAAATAAATTTTATTTGAGTAATATGCAGGTTTTTCAGAATTGTCTTTTATAGTGAAAAATTAAAGGGGGGAGGGAGATTTATGGACCAAGACAAGCTTTTAGAAATGCTCGGCAGGATCAGTTCGTTTATTTGGGGGCCGCCGCTTTTAGTTCTTATTGTCGGTACTGGTATTTATTTTACGATGCGGATAGGCTTTCTACAAATACGTCTTCTGCCTTATTCACTTAAACTTGCATTCAGCAAAAATCAAGACACTCATTCCGAAGGGGACATCTCCCACTTTCAAGCGCTCATGACGGCGCTCGCCGCGACCATCGGGACCGGAAACATTGTTGGTGTGGCAGCAGCTGTATTGATCGGCGGTCCGGGCGCACTCTTTTGGATGTGGATCAGCGCTTTTTTTGGAATGGCCACAAAGTACGCGGAAGCGGTTTTGGCTGTAAAGTACCGTGTGCAAGATGAGAATGGCGAGATGTCCGGCGGTCCGATGTATTACTTGGAACATGGACTGAATCAAAAATGGCTTGGTGTCTTATTTGCTTTATTTGGTGCAATTGCGGCATTTGGCATCGGTAACCTTGTCCAAGCAAATTCGGTTGCAGAAGTTGTTAACTCAACGTTTAATGTACCCACCTGGGTAACAGGGCTTGTTTTAACGATTTTTACGGGACTTGTATTGCTTGGCGGCATTAAAAGCATTGGCCGCGTCACCGCCTTTTTCGTCCCGGTAATGGCTGCTTTTTACGTGATTGCCGGCTTAATTGTTTTAGCAATGAACCTGGCTGATATTCCGGCCGCACTGGCATTAGTATTCACCGACGCTTTCACAGGAGAAGCTGTCGCCGGCGGCGCACTTGGAACTGTTATACGCTATGGGGTTGCACGCGGAGTGTTCTCAAACGAAGCCGGTCTCGGTTCTGCACCGATTGCAGCAGCGGCGGCAAAAACGGATATGCCTGCCCGCCAGGCACTCGTTTCAATGACGCAAGTATTTATCGATACGATCGTCATTTGTTCAATTACCGGATTGGTCATTGTTTTAGCCGGACAATACGATTCTGGCCTTAAAGGAAGCGAATTGACTACGGCATCCTTTAGCGCGTTTCTTGGTTCAGCCGGCTCTTATATCGTGGCGATCGGTTTGTTGTTTTTCGCTTCTTCAACAATTATCGGCTGGTCGTACTACGGTGAAAAATGCTTCTCGTATTTATTCAGCAAAAAAGTTGTGAACTATTACCGCATCGTTTTCGTACTCTCCGTGTTCGTCGGTGCGGTGACTAGCCTTGAACTCGTTTGGACATTTGCTGATATTATGAACGGTTTGATGGCGCTTCCGAACTTGGTCGGCTTACTCAGTTTGTCCGGTGTTGTCGTTGCGGAAACACGCATTATTTTAAAGAAAATTAAAGAAGAAAAGCACACCGCTTAATCGCTTATTATACTTTATTGACAAGCGCTGCAAAACATGGAATGATTATAAAAAATGAAAAAGGTGACAAAGTCGTGGATTTAAGCGTAAAATCAGCCCAAAATATTCAGTATATGGTCAACCAAATTACAACAAAACTCCGGATGGTGAATACAGGCGCCATCAGCCCGGAACATTTCAGCACCTCTTCGTATGAAGATTTAAAAGACATTTACGATTTGGTCATCCGCAAGCAGTCGTTCAGCCCAAATGAAATGCAGGCGATTGCTGAGGAGCTTGGAAATTTGCGCAAATAAAAAAGATACCCGCTGGCTGTTGCCGCGGGTATCTTTTTTATCCGTTTATTGACTCTTCGTCTGTTTCTTCACTGATCAGGTCCATTTTGCGGCTGCCCCCTGCCTGAAATTTTTCAATATGATCACCTAATTCACTAGAATGCTGATCGAGCTGCGCAGCAATATGTGAAATGGCGTCCACTGACCGGTTTGTTTCCTGCACACTTGCGGCCGCTTCTTCAATTCCTGCCGCTGATTCTTGAGAAACCGCAGCAATATTTGAAATTGATTGATTCACTTTTACTGTATGATCCATTACGACATACAGCGAGTCTGAAATAGATGTAATATTCGTGCTTACCTGGCTGATCCGTTCTTTCATTTCACTAAACTTTTCACCAGTGCCGGTAATTTGGCTGCTTCCTTGCGCAACAAGGTCATAGCCGCTTTCGAGCGTCACAACCGCTTCAGCAGATTCCTGCTGAACACTCGCAATAATATCATTAATTCCTGTGATTGATTGAGCCACTTGCTCAGCCAGTTTCCGTACTTCATCCGCGACAATCGCAAAGCCGCGTCCGTGTTCGCCAGCCCGGGCTGCTTCAATGGCTGCGTTCAAAGCAAGCAAGTTTGTCTGCTCTGCTACTTGGCGGATAATACTGACGAGTTCCGTAATATCTTTCATCCGGTCATCGAGCCCTTTTACTTTTTGGAGCGCGTTCGTCATGTTTTGATAAATCGTATTCATTTGATCAACCGACTGTTTCATTTCGCTTTCCCCTTCATCGGTTAAAGAGACCATATCCGCTGCACCTTGTTTTACCTCTTCCCCGCTCATCGCCGCAATTGAAATATCCTCAACAAATTTTCCGAACATTTCAGTCAATGTGGAAGCCGATCGTGCCTGTTCTTCTGCACCTGCAGACATTTGCTGCATCATCGCCGCGACCTGGCCCGTTTCCTGCTGAATCCGATCTGACTGCTGATGAAGCGATGCACTTTCTTCTTCAACTTTTTTCGAAACGCCATTTATATCATAAAAAATTGAGCCAAGCTGGCTGTTCATTTCATTCATTGCCACAACGAGCTGTCCAACTTCATCATTTGATTTTGTGTGGAGAGGCTCTTGCTGAACACGCCCAGCAGCCATTTCTTTCATCCGGGCAGCCACTGCTTTCAGTGGACGAGTAAGGGCACGGGCGCTTCCCCATGCCAATACGATACCACCCATCAACGACACAATCGCCAAAATAAGACTGATTGCCATGGACTGTTGACCAAACGCGATAACGTTTTCACTTTGTGCTGCTATTTGCTGTGCATTTTCAGTTGAAATGTTTTCATCATTCAACAATTGTGGCAATGTCTCTGAAAGTAGATTTTCGGTATTATTATTTAAGATCGAGATTGAAATGAAATTCACTGCCGAAATGATAACCGCTAATGCAATTAAAATACCAAAGCTTAATAAAAGTTTTCCCCGCACACTCTTCATCGTTGACACCCCTTTAATAAATAAGCAAAACATAATAGTTCATATAACCCATTATACATTTATTCGCCTTCAAAAAACGATATTTTCCCAAAAAAAAAAGACCGCAGCATGGCGGTCTCATAGTGTAGACAAAGTTAAATTACAGGCTGATTGAAAACGTTTGTCAACAACCTGAAACCGCACATGGCGGTCTTTGATATTCAGCTTACTTATTGAGCAAGCAGCTTTAATGATTCACGGTTAAATGCTGGAATATCCTCTGGCTGACGGCTTGTTACAAGCTGATTTTGACAGACGACAACTTCCTCATCGTGAAGATTGGCTCCAGCGTATTCAAGATCAACGTGAATGGATTTAAACCCTGTTGCATCACGGCCTTCAAGTGATTTTGCCGTAATGAGCAGCTGTGGTCCATGACAAATGGCAAAAACCGGCTTTTTCGCATCCATAAATTCTTTTGTAAATTGAACGAAGCGGTCATCCGCCCGTAGCTGGTCTGGAGAAAAACCGCCTGGCAATAACAGTGCATCAAACTCGGAAGAATTCACTTCATCGATCCCTTTGTCGATTGAAACTGTCGCTTCTCCCTGTTTCCCTTTCACGGTTTTTCCAGCTTCTTTTTCAATATTAATCAGTTCATGCCCAGCTTCTTTAAAAGCTTTTGCCGGCTCCGTGTATTCTACGTCTTCAAACATATCTGTAATTAAAACAGCAATTTTCTTACCCATAATCAGTGTTTCCCCTCTCTTTGTTAACTTTCTTTTTTTATTCACAGTAAGAAGTTTACCCAGAGATTCAGCCTTTAAACAAAAAAAAAACAGAAAGGGTTCATTTACCCCCTTCTGTTATTGAATCGAAGAATTTGTAGATTGATCCGTTTCTCCCTGCGGCAAAATTAAAATTTCCACCCGCCGGTTCTGCGCCCGTCCATCAGCCGTGTCGTTTGAAGCGATCGGCTGATATTCTCCATATCCTTTTGCACTGAAAAGACGTGGATCAAGCTGTTCATTCTTTAAAATTTCTTTCATGAAATTAACTGCGCGCATCGCACTCAACTCCCAGTTCGAGTCAAATTGCGCCGTGCTAATCGGTAAGTTATCCGTATGACCGCTGATAATAATACTGCGCGGAATGTCCATTACAAGCAATTTTGAAATTTCCTGTACATTTTTAAGATGGACAGGCTGAATTTCAGCTTCACCGGAGTTAAACAAGACGTTATCGCGAATACGCAAAAGCAGGCCTTCTCCATTCAACGTCGTTTCCACTTTATCCTGCAAATTATTTTCTTTAATGTAGGCTGTCATTTTTTCCTGCATTTCCTGCAATTCTTTTTGATCCGCTGCTTTTAAATTTTCCTGCTCTTCTGTTTCAGACATAGATGGGTTGGAAACGGGACTTGGAAAATCGAGAACGCCGCTGCCGCCTTCCATCTCGTTATTAAAAGCAGAAGCAATGGCCTGAAACTTCTGGACGTCAACGGAGCTGCTCGCAAATAAAACAATAAATAAAGCGAGGAGCAGCGTCAGCAAATCCGCGTACGGTATCAGCCATGATTCATCCACGTGCTCTTCATGTTTTTTATGCCGCTTACGCTTCGCCATCCCCTAGTCCTCCTCCACTTACATTAAGCAGTTTTTTCTTTTCATCTGCCGGTAAATAAGAAGCCAGCTTTTGTTCAAGGGTGCGCGGGGCCTCCCCTTCTAAAATAGACAAAATACCTTCAACCATCATTTCTTTCACTTTTGCTTCCATCGCTGATTTGCGTTTTAATTTATTCGCAAAGGGATGCCATAACACGTAACCGGTAAAAATACCAAGAAGCGTCGCCACGAACGCTGCCGAAATCGCATGACCAAGCGCATCTGTATCACTCATATTTCCGAGTGCAGCAATCAAGCCGATAACTGCTCCGAGAACCCCAAGCGTCGGTGCATAAGTGCCGGCTTGTGTAAAGATAGCTGCTCCAGACATATGACGGTCTTCCATTGCCGCAATTTCTTCGCTCAGTACGTCACGGATGTAATCCGCACTTTGCCCATCTACTGCCAGACTCATGCCATTTTTCAGAAAATCATCTTCAATTTCATTCATTTTTGATTCTAAAGAGAGCAGGCCTTCTTTACGGGCAAGCTCTGCCCAGCTTGTGAACAGTCCGATAACTTCCTTGGGACTCAATCTTTTTTGATCTTTAAACAAAATGCCAAACAGCTTAGGCACTTTCTTTAAATCCGATCCAGGAAACGCAATGGTTACTGCTGCTACAGTCCCTACAATGATAATTAAAAAAGCAGCCGGGTTCACAAGAACAGCTGGGCTGACTCCTTTGGCCATCATTCCGACTCCGACCGCAATAATACCTAAAATAATACCAATAAGAGAAGATTTATCCATAATATGCTAGCTCCTTATTTTCATAGACTTTTTACTTATAATTCAGTTAAGGAATATTTTACACGTTTCGACAAAGAAAAAGAATGGCAAAGCTGTTACATAAATAGTCTTTTTGAATTAAAATTAATAAAATCTTATCATTAGATTTACATCTATTAGATAAAATAAAACCAATTCATAAAAGAACGAGGTCTTTTCGCCTATGATTACATTATTCTTTTTCTTATGTTCCTTTTTATAACAATTTTGTTTTTTCTGCGAAAAAAATTGCGTTTCGTCTTGAACGAACAGATCAATTAACGCAGCTTCCAAACCGAAGCAGCTTAGAAAAATTCATTCACGATCGGACGACTCCGCTTAATTTGCCGATTGCTGTCGTTGTGATTGATATTGATAATTTTAATTGGATTAATGAAGAATACGGCTATGAAAACGGAAATGCCTTAATCGTTGAATTTTCACAACGTCTCGTTTTTTCAGCTCCACCCCATAGTTTGGCAGCACGAATTGAAGGAAATAAGTTTGCTCTTGCCATTCCCGGCACATATAGCAGCCAGGAAGTCCAAACAATGCTTTCTGAACAATTTTTTGCCGCTGCAAAACTTTTTTCACGTTTTCGGCGAGCCGGTCCATCTTACTTTTTCAGCCGGTGTGACATTGGCCTCGGAGGATGGATCGGATTGTTATACTCTTTTGCGCCATGTAAAGCATAATGGGAAAAATGATATCGTCTTATACGATGCATCCTTTCAACAGCAGGATCTAGAACGCCAGCTTGCGATGAGCTTTCAGAGCGCCCTCCAAAACGGAGAGTTTTATTTGTGCTACCAGCCGAAATTTAATGTTCACAAAGGCTGTGTTGATTCAGTCGAAGCGCTGATCCGCTGGAATAGTCCAATTCATGGCGTCGTCTCCCCAGCCACTTTTATTCCTATTGCCGAAAAAAACGGGTTTATTTTTGACTTAACAAAGTGGATTCTAGGTGAAGCGTGCCGCCAAATGAAGCAATGGAAACAAATGAACCGTACGATTGAACGAGTGGCTGTCAATATTTCAGCCCCAATGTTTTTATCGGATCGACTCCCCAAAATGATTAGCCATATTCTTTATGATTCTCGCCTGGAAGCACGTCATCTTGAACTCGAAATAACGGAAACTGTGATTATGGCGCACTTTGATGCTGCTCTTACCATTATTAATTCTTTAAAAAAAGAAGGTATTTCGATTTCCCTTGATGATTTTGGCACATGGGTTTCTTCGCTTACTTATTTAAAGAAACTCCCCATTGATACACTAAAAATTGATAAGTCATTTATCGATGGTGTCCATACATCCTTCGAGGACAAAGCACTTGTTGAAATGATCATTCAGCTTGCGAAGTTGTTTAAGTTGTCTGTTGTGGCAGAAGGTGTGGAAAAACAGGAGCAGATGAGCATTTTAAAAAAATTGGGCTGCGACTCTATTCAAGGCTATTTAATTAGCTGGCCCGAACGCCCTGACATTTTAGAAGCACGTTACGCGCAGAAAAAATACGGTTCATAATAAAAAAAACGCAAAATCCGAATAGGGTTTTGCGGTCAGCCTGTCGACAAAGTCTTCAGTTTTTTTGAAGGGGCCGATAGGTGAAGCAAAAAGGACTTCGCTTTCCGCGGGCAGTGCGTGAGCCTCCCCGTCGCTCCCGCTCCTGCGGGGTCTCACGTTCACCGCTGTTCCCGTAGGAGTCTGCGTCCTTTTTGCTTCACCCCGTTTTTTGGCTGGCTTATATTCGCGAAAACGAGTGGGCATCGTAAGGGTCCCGTTTCGGCGCTGCCGCCAGTGGAGCGTGTCCGTGAGAACCGGCGATGCTCTTATTGAAACAGCGGCGGCGGGCTTGCGGCGAAGACTCCTGCCCGCGGAACGCGAAGTCGCGAGCCTGCCGCATTTTGGCTCCAATCAGAAAGCTATAAACCACCATCACCAAAGAACAAGGATGAAGATGAAGAAGAAAAATCAAATGTGCTGACAAAAGGGTTTATTTGTCTAAACTCTGACCGCAGAATCCAAATAGGGTTCTGCGTTTTTCATTTAAGACTGCAAGGCAAGCGATGGACCAAAAAATTCGTATTTTATATTTTGTTTATCAAAGCCCAGTTCATTCAAATGCTGCACAACCGCCCGCATAAACGGAACTGGACCGCAAACGTAGCAAATGCTCTGTGAATCAATCACTTTCTGTAAAAAGTCTTTACTAATAAATCCGGTCACATCGCATACATCTGACTCGTGCTTTTTCTCTTCATAGGCAATGTACACTTTTCCATCTGACAGCTGGCTGATTTTTTCTGCTGATTCCCTGCCAAATGCGTGCGCTTCTTTATTGCGAGCCGCGTGAATAAAGACTGTTTTTCGGTTCGGTTCGTTCGCAGCAACCGCATCAAGCATTGCCATCATGGGTGTTACACCGACACCACCGGAAATAAGTGCGACAGGCTGCGTGCTTTTTTCCAAATAAAAATCACCCGCCGGCGCACTTACTTCGATCGTATCCCCTTCTTTTAATTGATCATGCAAATACGTTATTGGATCTGCAATAACAATATAGAAAATGTATGTTTTGAAAAATGTTCATAATTGCACATCGTTCTTTTCACGTGACATAATAGGTATATAGGACAGGTGAGGAAAATGAAATTAACGCTTTATACAGATTATTCCCTTCGGATGCTCGTCTTTCTTGGAGCAAAAGAAGAAGGTGAATTATCAAATATTAGAGAAATTGCGGATGCATATAATATTTCAAAAAATCATTTAATGAAAGTAACCCACGAACTGGGCAAACTCGGTTATATTGAAACAATTCGAGGACGAAATGGCGGCATCCGGCTTGCTAAAAATCCTCTGGATATTAATATTGGCGAGGTCGTCCGGAAAACAGAAGATGACTTCCATCTTGTTGAATGTTTTGTTGATCCCGGGCGTTGTGTCATTACGCCGATCTGCGGATTGCGGCACGTATTTGCGGAAGCGCTGCAGGCATTTATGTCGGTGCTGGACCGCTATACATTGAATGATTTTTTAGCCGATAAAGACATGCTTCGTATCTTTTTGGAATCTGACGCTTCTATTACGTAATGGAGCGTTTTTTTTGATAAACTGACTATACTACTTATATAAAGGAGAATATCAATGACAAATTTTCAGGAACAATTAGAAAAATATGCGCAGCTGTCGGTTTCAACAGGTGTAAATGTTCAGCCGGGCCAGACCCTCGTCGTTCGTGCGGCGATTGATTCAGCACAGCTTGTCCGTTTAATCGTTGAAAAAGCATATAAAGCAGGCGCCAAGCACGTATATGTCGACTGGAGCGACGATGCTGTCTCTAAATTAAAATATACACTTGCACCGGAAGAAGCATTTCATGAATTCCCTGAGTGGAACAAACAAATGATGGAATCACTTGCAGAAGAAGGCGCCGCATTTATGTCGATCGTTTCATCTGGCCCGGATTTGTTAAAAGGGGTCGACGGAAAACGAATTGCCGCTTATCAAAAAGCAGCTGGTGCCGCGATGAAAAAATACCGGGAATACATTCAGTCTGATAAAGTAAGCTGGACGGTTATTGCAGCTCCTTCACAGGACTGGGCAGATAAAGTATTCAGCGAACTTCCTGAAGAGGAGCGAACCCCAGCTCTTTGGGAAGCGATTTTCAAAGCAGTACGCGCTGATCATGCCGATCCGGTGCAATCATGGAAAGACCACGATGCCCGCCTTTGTGAAAAAGTAGCCGTATTGAACGAGCAGCATTTTAAAACACTTCATTATACAGCTCCCGGAACGGACTTAACGATCGACTTGCCAGACACACATTTATGGGTCGGTGCGGGCAGTACAAGTGAACAAGGACACAGCTTTATGGCAAATATGCCGACGGAAGAAGTGTTTACGGTCCCTGTTAAAACAGGTGTTAATGGCTATGTAAAAGCGACAAAGCCGCTCAGCTATGCAGGCAACATTATCGACGGCTTTACCGTTACATTTGAAAACGGGCGTATCATCGATGTATCTGCTGAAGAAGGGGAAGATGTGCTGAAGCAGCTTGTCGATACAGATGAAGGCTCTCATTATTTAGGGGAAGTGGCGCTTGTCCCTCATGACTCACCAATTTCAAATGCGGGCATTTTGTTTTTCAATACACTCTTTGATGAAAATGCATCGAATCATTTAGCCATCGGCAGCGCTTATGCATTTTGCATCGAAGGCGGCAAAGAAATGTCGCAGGAACAACTTGAGAAAAATGGTTTAAATACAAGCATTACCCACGTTGACTTTATGATCGGTTCCGCTGAGATGAACATTGACGGCATTAAAGCGGATGGTACACGTGAAGCCGTTTTCCGCAACGGCAACTGGGCGTAATGAAACTATAGAAAAGATCCAGTGCCGCAAATAAGCGGCACTGGATCTTTTCTGTTATAAACTAAATTCATTCAAGCGATTATAGTATTTAATGAGAAATTCATAAAATAATTTTTCGGATGGCGGTATTGTTCTCGATTTGGTTATGATGACGCCAACCGTTCTAGTGACCCGCGGCACACTGACCGGGATACTGACTGTGCCTACCGGCGTCTGGTCAATTAACAGCGTCTCCGGCAGCAGGCTGACACCGAGCCCTGCTTCTACTAATCCTTTAATTGTATAAATATCTTCGCTCTCAAATGCCACGGCAGGTTCAAAATTCACCTGTTTGCATGCATCGATGACGAGCGCCCGCATATCATATCCCGTCCGGAACAAAACAAACTGGTCATCCATCAAGTCGCGCAAGTTAATCGATACTTGCTTGGCAAGCCGGTGATGCGTAGGAATTAACGCTCTCATATGCTCAGAGAAGAAAACGTGCGTATCAATTTCAGCAGTTGCTTCTGGTACAGGCGAGACAAACGCCAGATCAATTTCGCCTTTTTCCACCCGGTCGCGCAGTTCCCTGTTCGACCCTTGCTTAAAATCAAATCCGACATCCGAATATTGGTTTCGGAAAGCGGAAATGACCCGCGGCAATGTTTTCGTCGCCAGCGAGTTCGGAAAGCCGAGACGAATTTTTCCAGCTTCTGGATTCAAATAATCTTCAATTACCTGCACCGCTTTATCCATTGCTTCCATTGCAATGACAGCATGATCATAAAAAATGCGGCCGGCGTGCGTTAAACGCACACTCCTTCCTTCCCGTAAAAAAAGCTCTACTCCAAGTTCATCCTCGAGCTTTGCAATTTGGCGGCTGACCGCAGACTGGGCGACATGAAGACGAAATGCAGCTTCCGTGACATGTTCCTGTCGTGCTACTTCCATAAAATATTTCACTTGTCTAATTTCCATTTATATCCACACCCTTCAACTCATATCATTTCGAGATGAATAACTGATTAATAATATATTGATTGTATCATTTATCGTCTTTACAATAAATATTAACAGAGAAAGATGATTTGAACGCGGAGGTGCACAACATGAATCTATACGGTTACCCGGAAAAACAGGGCTTGTACGACCCACAAAATGAACATGATGCATGCGGTATCGGTTTTATCGCGAATATTAAAGGACGCCCATCCCACAAAATTGTGCAGGATGGTATTCATATGCTTTGCCGCTTAGAACACCGCGGCGGAAACTTGAACGGAACAACAGGCGATGGTGCAGGCATCATGTTGCAAATTTGTGATGATTTTTTCCGTAAAGAATGTGAAAGCTTGAACATTACATTACCTGCTCCGTATGAGTATGCAGTCGGTATGTTCTTCCTTCCTAAAAACGAAAAAGAACGTCAGCAGATTCAAGTGGAAACAGAACTGATTCTTCATGAAGAAGGATTAAAACTTCTCGGCTGGCGTGACGTTCCGGTCAATCCAGAGGCAGCTGGACCAGAAGCGCTTGTCATCGCTCCATATGTAATGCAATTATTCGTTGAAAAAAGCAAAAAACATGAAACAGAAAAAGATTTTGAGCGCGCACTCTATATAATGAGAAAACGCGTCGAAAATGAAATTGGTCATAATCCGGATGTGAAAGGTACGTTTTACATTCCGAGTTTTTCAACACGGACCATCATTTATAAAGGAATGCTGACACCAGAGCAAATCGATCAATATTACATTGACCTTGCAAAAGAAGACTACCAGTCCGCCTTTTCACTCGTTCACTCTCGTTTCAGTACAAATACATTCCCAAGCTGGGAACGTGCGCATCCATACCGCTACTTGATTCATAACGGTGAAATCAATACGAACCGTGGAAACGTCAGCTGGATGCAGGCACGTGAAAAAGCCGGCTATTCAAAATTGTTCGGCAATCAATATGAAGACCTTTTGCCAATCATTGATACGAACGGCAGTGACTCGGCGATGCTTGATAACGCGGTTGAGTTTTTAACACTGTCAGGACGCTCACTTCCTCATGCGGCAATGATGCTGATTCCCGAGCCTTGGGACCGTGATCCGCATATGGGGGATCCGAAAAAAGCTTTTTATGAATACCACAGCTGCCTAATGGAGCCTTGGGACGGACCAACATCGATTTCATTTACGGATGGACGCAAAATCGGTACGATTCTTGACCGTAACGGTTTACGCCCAGCCCGCTACTATGTGACGGATGATGACCACATCATTTATTCATCTGAAGTCGGCACAATCGAAGTCGATGAAAAACGCATCGTGAAAAAAGAAACGGTCAGCGCCGGTGAAATGCTTCTTGTTGATTTGGAAGAAGGACGTATCGTGTCTGATGAAGAAATCAAGCGGGAAATTACAACAGCTGAGCCTTACCGTGAATGGCTTGACAATAATTTAACACATATTACAGATCTTGAAGAAGCCACTGACGCACAAGATGAGTCATTTACCGACGAAGAGATACTGAATCTTCAGAAAACATTCGGCTACACGTATGATGAATTAACAAAACAGATCGCGCCGATGGCAACGGAAAAAGTAGACCCGATCGGTTCAATGGGGTATGATGCGCCGCTTGCGGTTCTATCTGAACGCCCGCAGCTTTTGTACAATTACTTTAAACAGCTTTTTGCTCAAGTAACAAATCCGCCGATTGATGCGATCCGTGAAGATAACGTCGTATCTATGATGACGCTTCTTGGCAACGAAGGAAACATTTTAACTCCTTCTGCAGAAAACAGCCGTCGCATCCGCTTGGAAACGCCGATTCTTAGCGAAAAAGAATGGAACAAAATTGCGTTAAACAAAAAAGAAGCATTCAAAACAGAAACGCTCTCCCTTTTATTTAACGCAAAAGATAAAACGTCTTTATCGGAAACGATGTCACAACTGATTAAACAAGCGGATGAAGCAATTGAAAATGGCGCGTCACTCCTCATCTTGTCAGACCGGGGTGTATCAAGCAAAAAAGCAGCTGTGCCTGCCCTCCTTGCAGTGAGCGGTCTTCATCATCACTTAATTAAAACAGGACGACGCACCAATGTCAGTTTGATTCTTGATACGGCGGAAGCACGTGATGTTCACCAGTTCTGCTGCTTGATTGGTTACGGTGCAGATGCGATTTATCCGTATCTTGCGCTCGCATCTCTTCGTTCGATGGTGGCAGATGGCAAGATTCAAAACATGTCGACGGAAGAAGCAGAGAAAAACTACAACTATGCGGCAACAAGCGGCATTGTCAAAGTAATGGCTAAAATGGGTATTTCAACGGTTCAAAGTTACCGTGGCGCGCAAATTTTTGAAGCTGTCGGTGTTGGCCACGACGTCATTGAAACATACTTTACCGGTACAACGACAGCACTCAGCGGCATTACACTTGATGTTATTTTAAACGAAACACTTATCCGTCATCACGATGCATTTGGCAAAGGCGAATTCAGCGATCCGACGCTTGATTCGAGTGGTGAGTTCGCATGGAGACGCACAGGTGAAAAACATGCGTTTAATCCAAAAACCATTCATATGCTTCAGCATGCATCACGGACGAATGATTATGAGCTATATAAACAATATTCATCGCTAATAAACGAGGAAAACGTTATGTTCCTTCGCGGCTTGCTTGATCTTGATTTCTCAGTCCGTCCATCGATTCCGCTTGATGAAGTTGAACCGCTTGAAAACATCTTTAAACGGTTTAAATCCGGGGCGATGTCTTACGGTTCTATTAGTAAAGAAGCACATGAATCATTAGCAATTGCCCTTAACCGTTTAGGCGGTAAAAGCAACAGCGGTGAAGGCGGCGAAGATCCTGGCCGCTATCGCCAGGATGCCAATGGAGACATGCGTTCAAGTTCGATTAAACAGGTGGCATCCGGCCGTTTCGGTGTCACAAGTGAATATTTGAATACAGCAACAGAAATTCAAATTAAAATGGCACAAGGCGCAAAACCGGGTGAAGGCGGACACTTGCCTGGCAAAAAGGTTTACCCTTGGATTGCGGAAACACGCGGCTCAACGCCAGGTGTTGGCTTGATCTCACCTCCTCCTCACCATGATATTTATTCAATCGAGGATTTGGCGCAGCTTATTTATGACTTGAAAAATGCAAACCACAAAGCACGCATTAACGTGAAACTCGTGGCGAAAACAGGTGTCGGCACAATTGCAGCCGGTGTAGCAAAAGGTTTGGCAGATGTTATTCTCGTCAGCGGCTACGAAGGCGGTACAGGTGCTTCTCCGAAAACAAGTATTAAACACGCCGGCATCCCGTGGGAAATCGGCTTGGCTGAAACACACCAGACTCTTCTTATGAATGGCCTGCGCGAAAAAGTAACGCTTGAAACAGATGGAAAATTAATGAACGGCCGCGACGTTATCATGGCAGCTCTTCTCGGTGCCGAAGAATTCGGTTTTGCGACAGCTCCACTTGTTGTTCTTGGCTGTATTATGATGCGTGTGTGCCATATGGATACATGCCCGGTTGGTGTTGCCACACAAAACCCGGCTCTTCGCGAAAAATTCATGGGCGATCCGGATCATGTTGTCAACTACTTAACGTTTGTGGGGCGTGAAATCCGTGAATTGATGGCTGAGCTTGGTTTCCGCACAATCGACGAAATGATCGGACAGAAACAAGTGTTAAAGCCGCATGCGCGGAAAGATCAGCATCCGAAAGCAAAATACTTGGACCTGTTTCCTCTTCTATATATGACGCCGCTTAAACCCGGCCAGAAACAGTACAAAACGAAAGATCAGGACTATAAATTAGAGCGTACGATTGACCGTCGTCTTCTTTTAGACGCCGTTCGCCCGGCGCTTGAAAATAGGGAAGTTGTTGCAGGTGAGTTTGACATTGTCAATACGGACCGTGCAGCGGGTACAATTACGGGTTCAGCTGTCACGCTTGCATACGGGGCAGAAGGTCTCCCTGACAATACAGTTCAATTCACGTTTAACGGGTCTGCCGGACAAAGCTTCGGCGCGTTCCTTCCAAAAGGATTGACGTTTACTGTAAACGGCGATGCGAATGATTATTTCGGCAAAGGATTGTCAGGCGGACGCCTCGTTGTCCGTCCACATAATGACGCTAATCTTGTACCGCATGAACATGCGATTTGCGGAAACGTAAACCTGTATGGCGCAACAAACGGAGAAGCGTTCATTAACGGACGTGCCGGCACACGCTTTGCGGTTCGTAACAGCGGCGCGGATATTGTTGTTGAAGGCATTACCGATCATGGCTGTGAGTACATGACAGGCGGACGGGTTGTCATTCTTGGTCCAACCGGCCGGAACTTCGCTGCTGGTATGTCCGGCGGTATCGCGTACTTATATATAACGGAGCGCGATTATACGGAAAGCCGTGTAAACCGTGAAATGGTATTAACAGAATCATTAGACGGTGCACAGGAAGAATCTGAACTAAAAGCGCTTATTACAAGCCACGTTCAATGGACAGGCAGCCCGCTTGCCGCTTCCATTTTAGAAAACTGGGAAACGGAGAAAAACAACTTTATCCGTGTCATCCCTCATGAATATAAAGAAATGATGAAATCCATTTCCTACTATGAGCAGCAAGGAATGAAAACGGCTGACGCGAAATATGCCGCATTCACAGAGAAAAAAATGCCAGTCGTTGAAAACGCATAGAAAGGAGAATGAATTGATGGGGAAAGCTACCGGTTTTATCGAATATGATCGTAAAACAGCGCCAGGACGAAACCCGGCTAATCGGGTGAAAGACTGGAAAGAATATACCACAAAACTTCCTGAACAGGAATTACAAATTCAAGGGGCCCGCTGCATGGACTGCGGGACTCCCTTCTGCCACACTGGCCAGATGATTGGGGGCACTGTATCGGGATGCCCGCTTTACAACTTGATCCCGGAATGGAATGACCTTGTTTACCGCGGTCATTGGAAAGAAGCATTGGACCGTTTAATCAAAACAAACAACTTTCCTGAGTTCACGGGCCGTGTCTGCCCGGCTCCTTGTGAAGGTTCATGTACCGTTGCCATCAGCGATCCTGCTGTTGCCATTAAATCCATTGAAAAAGCGATCATTGACAAAGGTTTTGAAGAAGGCTGGATCGTGCCGAACCCGCCAAAACGCCGCACAGGTAAACGAGTAGCAGTCGTTGGATCAGGTCCTGCAGGTTTAGCTGCCGCAGATCAGCTGAACAAAGCAGGCCACCTTGTGACAGTTTTTGAGCGTGACGACCGGATCGGCGGCCTGCTTATGTACGGCATCCCTTCAATGAAACTTGAAAAAGAATCCGTCGAACGCCGTGTAAACTTGTTGAAAAATGAAGGCATTGAATTTGTTGTCAACACAACAATCGGCAAAGACATTACAAAAGAACAGCTGAAAGAAGAATACGATGCAGTGATTTTGTGTGCAGGTGCACAAACACACCGCGACATCGTCATTGAAGGACGCGAAGCAGATGGCATTCACTTAGCAATGGACTATTTGACAAAAAGCATTAAAGGCCTCTTAAATGAGTCTGAAGAAGGCGTTATTTCAGCAGAAGGCAAAAATGTAATCGTCATCGGCGGCGGCGATACAGGCGCTGACTGTGTCGCTACAGCGATTCGCCAAGGTGCCAAAAGCGTTGTGCAGTTTGGTAAGCATGAAGCACAGCCAATGGCACGCAAGGGAAATAACCCGTGGCCTCAGTATCCGAATGTATTCGAGCTTGATTACGCATACGCGGAGGCAGCAGCTGTGTTTGGTGAAGACCCACGTGAATATTTGATTTCGACAACGAAATTCGTCGCGGATGAACACGGCAAGTTAAAAGAACTTCATACGGTTCGTATGGAAAAAACGCACCTTGAAGACGGAAGCTACACGATGGAAGAAATTCCAGGCAGCGAGCAAGTTTGGCCTGTTGAACTTGTGCTTGTCGCGATCGGCTTCAGTGGAACAGATATGCCGCTTGCTTCTCACTTCGGTGTAGATACAACAGCACGGAATACCGTTCTTGCGAAATACGGCAAGTACAAGACAAACGAAGAAGGCATTTTTGCCGCTGGTGATATGCGCCGTGGACAAAGTCTTGTCGTCTGGGCGATCCATGAAGGACGCGAAGCAGCACGTGAAACAGACCACTTCCTGATGGGTGAAACGAAACTTCCTTAACTAGCACAAGAGGCTGTCGACGTTGTCGGCAGCCTTTTTCTGTTTTGAAAAGGGCCGATAGGTGAAGCCGGCCGGACTTCGCTTTCCGCGGGCAGTGCGGCAGCTTCATCGTCTGCGCCTGCGGGATCTGCCGATTCACTGTACTTCCCGCAGGAGTCTTCGTCTGGCAGGCTTCACCAAGTGGTTTTGGAAAAGCAGCAAGTGAGAGCGAGTCTTTATATACTGCATTTATTTAACAATCGTCAGGGACATTTCTGCGAATTCTTTCACCCCTGCTGCTGCGAAAGAATATGTATCTGCCAGACGATGCTGTTTTGCCCACCGCCTTTTCGGCTCCCGTCAAAAACAGCGAACCACAACAATTCCATACAAAAAAAGACCAGCGTCTGCTAGTCCCTTCTTAAATAATGCAAAAACGTTTCAGCTGTTTTCGTCATAAACGGCGCATCTGGAATAATCGCATAAAAATTTCGTTCGTAATAAAGACTTCCGCCACCGACAATCTTCAATTTTTCGAGCTCCAATTCATTGCGGATCGTCCATTCGGATAAAAGAGCGACACCAAGCCCCGCTTCTACTGCTTCTTTAATAATCTGTGTGCTGCCGAATTCAAGAATTTTCGCCGGACGAATGCTGTTTTTCGCCGCGAACCAATCAAATGCTTCCCTCGTACCGGATCCTTGCTCTCTTACAATCCATGTTTCTTCATTTAAATGAACACGCTTCTCTGTATTTTCTTTTTTTCCTTTAATGACATACATTTTATCCGAAGCAATTTTCTCAGCGATCAGTTTATCCGAGGCGACAGTCCCTTCCACAACCCCAAGATCAATTTCATTATGGATGACCTTTTCGGCGATTTCCTGTGTGTTGCCGATCGTAATATGAGGATCCACCGACGGAAACTTCTCGAGAAAGTCCGCCACAATGTGTGGCAAAATGTATTCACCAAACGAGTAGCTTGCGCCAACGGCCAGCTTCCCTTTTACTTCACCGGCCAAATCTTCCACTGCCTGCTTCATTTTTTCGTTTAACGTAAAAATCTCCCCGCCGTAATAGGCAACAAGGCTGCCAGCTTTCGTCAAACGGATCTTTTTGTTCGTCCGGTCAATAAGTTTAATGCCGAGCTCTTCTTCAAACGATTTAATGTATTGGCTCACTGCTGGCTGCGTAATAAACAGCTCTTCTGCCGCCCTTGAAAAATTCATATGCTTTACTACGGTTAAAAAAACTCTTAATTTTTGTTCCATAGCCACCCACCATCATACATGATTGCTTTTTATTTGTTTTTAACTGCTTCTATTTTAGCATGAACGAAATGGAAAAAGGGAACGCTGTATAAAAAGAAGCAAACAAAAAAGCATTCAGTGTCCTCCTATGACATTTGAATGCTTTGAATTGTTTTGTTTAGGATCAGCTGTTCTCCAATAACAGCTGAAAGTAAGTATTTCATTGCGTCCAGCTATTCTCCAATAACAGCTGAACAAGGTGGTGATGCTTTATTTTTTCATTAAGCTGTACAAAACTGCCTTTTGGGCGTGCAAGCGGTTTTCTGCTTGCTGGAACACGACGGACGCTTCTCCATCCATCACGCCAGCAGATACTTCTTCGCCGCGATGCGCAGGCAGGCAGTGCATAAACTTGCAGTTTCCATTTGCTTGTTGAAGCAGTGCTTCATTGACTTGATACGGTGCAAATGCCTCCAGACGAAGAGCTGATTCTTCTTCCTGCCCCATACTCGTCCATACGTCCGTATAAATGAAATCTGCTCCTTGTACCGCTTCATTCGGATCTTCCGTGAATGTCACGACAGCACCTGTTTTGGCCGCAATTTCTTTTGTCTTTTGGATCACGCTGCTGTCTGCTTCATATCCTTTTGGTGCCGCAAGAGCAAAGTCCATGCCCATCATGACCGCACCGATCATGAGAGAATGTGCGACGTTGTTACCATCACCAACATACACTATTTTGCTGCCCTTAAAACTGCCTTTGTACTCATAAACGGTCAATAAATCAGCCAGCGCCTGGCATGGATGATACAAGTCCGTCAGTCCATTAATAACAGGAACGGACGCTGCTTCTGCCAGCGTTTCAATCCGATCATGTCCGTGCGTACGGATCATAATGCCATCCAGATAGCCTGATAACACTTTGCCGGTGTCTTCAATTGTTTCACCACGGCCTATTTGCAGCTGGTCCGAGCTTAAAAACATACCGTTTCCGCCAAGCTGTAGAATAGCTGTTTCAAAAGAAACACGCGTTCTCGTTGAGCTTTTTTCGAAAATCATGCCAAGAATCTGTCCTTTTAAGGCATCAAAATATTTTTCTTTTTGTTTTTTCATATCGTCAGCAAGCACGACAAGTGCCTGCACTTCTTCAATGCTGAAGTCAAGAAGCTTCAGGAAGTCTTTCCCTTTTAAATCGAGCTTCACTACTTGTTCCATCGTGATCATAAAAGTCACCCCGACGTGTCGTCACCGTGTTTATACTTATATTTATACACTATAAAGAATTAAAATACAACCTTTTTAAAATAAATTATTTGAAATTCTTTATCCGCCTCCTTCCTTCATGTATACTTTTTATGGAAGGAAAAGGTGATTATATATGAAAGAACCGAAGCGAATGCAAGATACGATTGTAGTGAAGTCTGCTCAAGTGTTTCCTCCGGATACAAACTATTATGGAACGCTTTTTGGCGGGAAATTAATGGCGCATATTGATGATGTCGCCTCTATTTCTGCGACACGATTTGCCCGTAATCCAACGGTCACAGCATCTACTGATTCTGTTGATTTTATTCGGCCGATTAAAGTCGGCGATACAGTCACGCTTAAAGCAATGGTGACCCACACCGGCCGATCGAGCATGGAAGTATTTGTTCGGGTGATATCTGAAAATCTTATTACCGGCGCAGAAGAGGTGGCCGCCATTTCATTTTTGACATTTGTCGCATTAAATGAAAACGGTCAACCGGTAGAAGTAGGAAGCGTCGTACCAGAATCAGAAGAAGAAAAATGGTTATCTGACACCGCTCCCGCACGTGCCGCATATCGAAAAACCAGAAAAGATCATAGTAAAGAACTAGCTTTATTTTTTAAAAAGATATGACCTTTGACCTCCCTTCACCGTAACAAAATTTAAGTTTTCGTAACAAGCTTGTCCCCTTTTACTATAACGACGGCTTTTTCTTCTGTCATGACTGTAATAAAAGCAAATTCATCTTTTTGTCCCATGTACGTGTATTCTTTTTCTTCCTTATAATGAGCGCAGGCGAGAAAATGCCGTTTGGAGGAATGGATATATGTTTGGACAAGTTGAAATCGGAATTGACCTGGGAACAGCTAATTTGCTCGTTTACTGTAAAGATAAAGGCATTATTTTAAATGAGCCTTCTGTTGTTGCCATTGATATGGATACAAAAAAAGTACTAGCTGTTGGTAAAGATGCAAAAGAAATGATCGGAAAAACGCCGGGACGGATTGCAGCTGTGCGCCCGATGAAAGACGGTGTCATCGCCGACTTTGATGTAACAGCCGAAATGTTAAAAGAATTAATGAAAAAAGCCGGAAAAGCAGCCGGATTTACAATTCGGAAGCCGACAGTCGTTGTTTGCACACCCTCTGGCGCAACCAGTGTAGAACGCCGTGCGATTCAAGATGCGATCAAATCAAGCGGAGCCAAAACGGTTCATTTAATTGAAGAGCCTGTAGCGGCAGCAATCGGAGCAGACCTCCCTGTAGAGGAACCGATTGCCAACCTGATTGTTGACATTGGCGGCGGTACGACGGAAGTGGCTATTATTTCATACGGCGGAGTGGTTACGTGCAATTCGATCCGCTTAGCCGGTGATAAATTAGATGAAGACATCATTCAATATATTCGGAAAGAATACAATTTATTGATTGGTGAGCGGACAGCAGAAAATGTCAAAATGGAAATCGGCTATGCACCCATTGAGCATAATGAGATGCATATGGATGTGCGCGGCCGCGACCTTGTGACCGGCTTGCCAAAAACCGTGAACGTCAGCTCGTATGAAATTCAAACAGCGCTTCGCGAATCGCTGTCAGCTATTTTAGAAACGATCCGCGTTACACTTGAATCATCGCCACCGGAGCTGAGCGGCGATATCGTTGACCGCGGCGTCGTGATCAGCGGCGGCGGAGCACTTTTAAACGGCATTCAGGATTGGCTTGCACAAGAAATCATCGTGCCGGTTCACTTAGCACCAAATCCATTGGAATCTGTCGCGATCGGCACTGGCCGGTCATTACATGTACTGAAAAAATTACAAAAAGTGACGTCTTAAAAAAATAAAGGGGCTGCCATGAAAAAGGCAGCCCCTTTATTTTTCGTATGGAACATCTTGATAAAAAAGTTCAATAAAAGAAAAGTATACCAAAAGCAGTGATTGTTTTCCTTGAATGTTTCACGTCGATATATTATAATTTAGATAATTAGATAAACATCTAAATAAAGGAGGCTGCAGATGTCCGCTACACTTGTTTTCAAAGCGCTTGCTGATCCTACTAGACGTTCGATAATCGAATTGTTAAAAGAACAAGACATGACGGCTGGCGATATTGCCGAGCAGTTCAACATGAAAAAGCCCAGTATCTCGCACCATCTTAGTACACTTCAGACAGCAGGACTTATTTTATCGGAACGAAGCGGCCAGCACATTATTTATTCATTGAACACAACCGTTTTTCAAGACATTATGATGTGGATGATGAATGTATCTGGAAAGGAGAATGAAAAATGAAAGAATATCGTTATTTTTGGCTCGTCATCTCGGCTGCTTTTTTGATCAGCTTTATCATCCTCCCCTATTTGCCGGATCAAATTGCGACACATTGGGGTCCTGCTGGAGAAGTGGACGGCTATTCTTCTAAATGGTTTGGTGCATTTTTCGGACCGCTCATGCTTCTATTTGTCGGCGTCCTTTTGATCGCTTCTCCAAAAATCGATCCACGCCGTCAAAATTACGGAAAATTTAAGAGCAGCTACCTTATTATTATGAATGCATCGGTTACGCTTTTATTTATCATTCACTTACTGACGCTGGTTAACGGGCTTGGGTATGCTGTGCAAATGGATGTAGCCGTTTCTCTTTTAATTGGTTCGCTCTTTATTGTCATCGGCAATTACATGCCGCGCGTGCGCCCCAGTTACTTAGTTGGCATTCGAACACCATGGACACTTGCAGATGACCAGGTCTGGACGAAAACACACCGGACAGGCGGCCTGCTGTTTGTCATTGGAGGACTTGTGCTGATTGTTGCAGCCTTTTTGCCGGTCGCTGTTAAAATTACGGCGTTGGTCGTTGTCATTATTCTGATCTCATTGATTCCTTTTATCCAGTCATACCTTTTATTCAAAAAAATGCATCGTTAAATATAATCCTACAGTGAAAATTCTTCTTGACTGAGCGTTCTTGAAACGATATGATAATTTTAATTATTCATGCAATTTTATAACCTAATTCTTATCGAGAGAAGCCGAGGGTACTGGCCCTATGACGCTTCAGCAACCAGCCGGACGGTCAGGTGCTAAATCCAGCAGACTGCTGCAGTCTGGAAGATGAGAAGGAACGGACAACACATACATGTTGAAAAAGCCTTCTTGCCCTCAGGAAGGCTTTTTTTATTTTACTACGGAGAGGATGCTGCGCCATGACACTGCTCGATAAGTTAAAAACAGACGTGCTGACCGCGGACGGAGCGATGGGCACGCTTTTATATTCATATGGAATTGATTTTTGCTATGAGGAACTGAATACAGAAAAACCGGAAATTATCGAAAAAATTCATCAAGATTATATTAAAGCCGGCGCGGATGTTATTCAAACGAATACATACGGTGCCAATACATTAAAGCTGGCGCGCTATGGCATTGAAAACCGGGTGCGCGAATTAAACGAAGCAGCTGTGAACATTGCGAAAAAAGCAGCGGCACCAGGCGGCCAGTTTGTTCTTGGCACAATCGGAGGCATCCGCGGCATTCGTAAAAGCACGGCGACAAATGATGAAATTCTCGCTTCCGTACGCGAGCAGGCAGAAAGTTTATTAGCTGGTGATCCGGACGGACTTTTGCTTGAAACGTATTATGATTTTGAAGAGCTGTCCGCATCCGTGAAGCTGCTTCGTCAAATGAGCGATGTGCCGATCATTGCACAAGTGTCGATGCACGAACCGGGCGTTTTGCAAAATGGGCTGTCATTAAACGACGCGCTTCAGCAATTGGAAGGAATCGGCGCAGACGTTGTTGGTGTCAACTGCCGCTTAGGTCCTTATCATACAATTCAAGCGTTTGAAGACGTGACACTGCCAAACAAATCCTTTTTATCCGCTTACCCGAATGCGAGCCTGCTTGATGTAGAAGACGGACGGATCGTGTATGAATCGGAAGCCGATTATTTTGGACGGGCGGCCGTTCTTCTCCGTAATGAAGGTGTACGGCTCATCGGCGGCTGCTGCGGTACGACGCCGAAGCATATTGAAGCAGCCAAAAAACGTCTCGCCGGCCTCCCTCCTTTAATGGAGAAAAAAGTAAAAACGAAAAAGCCGATTGTTATTCAAGAAGCGGCGCCTGCAACGGACGTGTCCATTTGTGAGAAAGCGAAAACTGAACGGACGGTGATCGTAGAGCTCGATACGCCGAAAACATTAATGACCGATAAGTTTATTGAAGGCGCGAATGCGTTATATGCGACCGGTGTCGATGCCGTGACGATGGCCGATAATTCGCTCGCTTCCCCACGTGTCAGCAACATGGCAATGGGTGCGACATTAAAAATGAAACATGACGTTCGATCGCTCGTTCATATTACGTGCCGTGACCGTAACTTAATCGGGCTGCAATCCCACTTGATGGGGCTTGACGCTCTTGGCCTGCATGACGTGCTTGCCATTACTGGCGACCCGACGAAAGTAGGCGATTTCCCTGGTGCGACAAGTGTGTACGATGTATCAAGCCTTGAACTGATTCAGCTTATTAAGCAATTAAATGAAGGCATTTCCTTCTCCGGCAAGCCGCTGAAAAAGAAAGCAAAGTTTTCGGTTGCAGCCGCGTTTAATCCGAATGTACGCGTGCTCGACCGCGCCGTAAAGCGGCTGGAGAAAAAAATCGAATGCGGCGCGGATTACTTTATTACCCAGCCTGTGTTTACAAAAGAAAAAATTATTGAAGTCCATGAAGCGACCAAGCATTTACCCACTCCGGTCTTTATTGGCATCATGCCGCTGACGAACATGCGAAATGCTGAGTTTTTGCATCATGAAGTGCCAGGTATTAAGCTGTCAGACGAAACACTTGAAAGAATGCGCGCATGCGGCGAAGATAAAGAAGCGTCCGCAAAAGAAGGCGTGAAAATTGCGAAAGAGCTGATTGATACGGCGGCCGGACTGTTTAATGGTTTGTATCTTATTACACCGTTTTTACGTTACGACATGTCGGTTGAATTGATTCATTATATAAAAGAACTTGATGCAAAGAAAGAAAGCGGGGCTATGCATGACCACATATCAAATTGAACAAGAACTGAAAAAGCGAATTCTTCTCATTGATGGTGCAATGGGAACAATGCTTCAAAATGCGGATTTATCGCCGGATGATTTCGGCGGCGAAGAATATGACGGCTGTAACGAAAACCTTGTGCTTACAAGACCGGATGTGATCGAACGCATTCACCGCGAATATTTAGAAGCGGGCGCTGACATTATCGCGACCAATACGTTTGGCGGAACACCCGTCGTGCTGGACGAGTACGACTTAGGCGATAAAGCGTATGAAATCAATTTGCGCGCTGTACAGATCGCCCGTAAAGTCGTCGATGAATTTTCCACGCCTGACTGGCCTCGTTTTGTAGCAGGCGCCATTGGCCCGACGACGAAAACATTGTCTGTCACAGGCGGCATCACATTCGATGCACTCGTTGACAATTTTGAGCTTCAGGCAAAAGCGTTAATTGAAGGCGGATCGGATTTAATTTTGATGGAAACAAGTCAGGATATGCTGAACGTCAAAGCCGGAACGCTTGGGATCCGCCGCGCTTTTGATGCAGCTGGTGTTGAGCTTCCTGTTATGATTTCGGGTACGATCGAACCGATGGGCACGACACTTGCCGGACAAAACATTGAGGCGTTTTACATTTCCATTGAACACATTAAGCCTCTTTCAGTCGGCCTAAACTGTGCGACCGGTCCGGAATTTATGACGGATCATATCCGCTCCCTGTCAGACCTTGCAACAAGCTATGTCAGCTGTTATCCGAATGCCGGTCTTCCGGATGAAGAAGGCAATTATCATGAATCACCGGACTCGCTTGCGCAAAAATTGTCAGCATTTGCCGATAAAGGCTGGCTGAATATCGTCGGCGGCTGCTGCGGTACAACACCTGAACACATTCGTGTCATGCGTGAAGCGGTCAAAGAAAAAAAACCGCGCACATCGCCTGAGCAGCCGCACGGACACGCTGTTTCCGGCATAGAACCGCTTTTATATGACGATTCTATGCGCCCTCTTTTCATTGGAGAGCGGACAAACGTTATCGGCTCACGCAAATTCAAGCGGCTGATCATTGAAGGCAAATTTGAAGAAGCAGCAGAAGTTGCCCGGGCGCAAGTAAAAGGCGGCGCACACGTTATCGATATTTGTCTCGCCAACCCGGATCGTGAAGAACTGGACGACATGAAACAATTTATGCAAGAAGTCGTCAAAAAAGTAAAAGTACCGCTCGTCATTGACTCCACCGATGAAAAAGTCATTGAAGAAGCACTAAAATACTCACAAGGGAAAGCCATTATTAATTCGATTAACTTAGAAGACGGCGAAGAGCGCTTTGATGCAGTCATGCCGCTTGTAAAGCAATACGGGGCAGCTGTCGTCGTTGGAACGATTGATGAAGTCGGCATGGCCGTTACAAGAGAGCGAAAACTTGAAATCGCCATCCGTTCACATGACTTGCTTGTGGAAAAATGGGGGCTTGCACCAGAGGATATTATTTTTGATCCACTTGTCTTCCCTGTTGGAACCGGCGATGAGCAGTATATAGGTTCTGCGGTTGAAACGATTGAAGGCATCCGGCTTATTAAAGAAAAACTGCCGAGATGCTTAACTGTTCTTGGCGTGAGCAACGTGTCATTCGGCCTCCCTCCTGTCGGGCGTGAAGTGCTGAATGCGGTGTATTTGTACCACTGTACACAAGCAGGACTCGATTATGCGATCGTCAACACGGAGAAACTTGAACGCTACGCGTCGATTCCGAAAGAAGAAATCAAGCTTGCGGATGAACTGCTGTTTACAACGACAGACGAAACACTGGCTGTTTTCACTGACTTTTACCGCGGCAAGAAAAAAGAGAAAAAAGAAGAAGATATTCCAAAAACGGTACCGGAGCGTTTAAGTTACTATGTGGTTGAAGGAACGAAAGAAGGCCTTCTTCCGGATCTTGAAGCGGCGCGCGGCATGTATGATGAACCGCTTGATATTATTAATGGGCCTCTCATGAAAGGAATGGCAGAAGTCGGCCGTTTGTTTAATGACAACCAGCTGATCGTGGCAGAAGTGCTGCAAAGTGCGGAAGTCATGAAAGCGTCTGTTTCCTACCTTGAGCAGTTCATGGAGAAAAAAGAAGATGACAACGGCAAAGGAAAAATAGTGTTGGCGACTGTAAAAGGCGATGTGCATGACATCGGCAAAAACCTGGTTGACATTATTTTAAGCAACAATGGCTTTAAAGTGGTTGATGTCGGTATTAAAGTCACACCACAGGCGTTAATAGAGGCCATCCGGAAAGAAAAACCAGACATGGTCGGCTTATCCGGACTGCTCGTTAAGTCAGCTCAGCAGATGGTTATTACTGCGCAGGACTTTAAGTCAGCGGATATCAATGTCCCAATTTTAGTCGGCGGCGCGGCGCTGTCTCGCCGGTTTACTGAAACAAAAATTTCCCCGGAATATACGGGTCCTGTTTTATACGCTAAAGATGCGATGGACGGCCTCGATATCGCCAACCGCCTGCAAAATGCGGAGCAAAAAGTGGCACTTTTACAGGAGCTTGAAGATAAAAAAGAAAAACGAAAAGAAGTGGAAGCATACCGTGAGGAGCGGAAAGAACAAGCAATTGCGACCGCACCGAAGCCGGTCAAAACCGTTCGGGAAGATGTACCGGTTTTTGTGCCGCGTGACCAGCGCCGCCGCTTGTTGAAAGATTATTCAATTTCCCACTTGAAGCCGTACGTGAATATGCAGACACTGATCGGCCATCACCTTGGCATGAAAGGCAATGTGAAAAAGCTGATTGAAGAACAAAATGACAAAGCGATTCAGCTTCACGACACAGTTACCGGCTTTTTAAATGACGGCGAGTTAAAAACAGCGGCTGTCTATCAATTTTTCCCGGCACAGTCACAAGGCAACGATGTCATTATTTACGATCCGTCTGATGCGAAAACAGAAATTGAACGATTTACCTTCCCGCGCCAGACGAAAGAGCCTTTCCTCTGTTTGGCGGATTATGTGAAATCTGTTGAAAGCGGCGAAATGGATTACGTCGGATTTTTCGTTGTCACAGCCGGATTTGGTGTTCGTAATGCAGCGATGAAGCTGCGTGAAGAAGGGAAATTCCTTGATAGCCATGCGCTTCAGTCGACAGCGCTTGAGCTTGCAGAAGGCTTTGCTGAACGGATTCACCAGGAAATGCGCGACCAGTGGGGTATTCCCGATCCGATTGACTTTACAATGCGTGAACGATTCGCAGCCAAATACCAGGGGCAGCGCTTTTCATTCGGCTACCCGGCCTGTCCAAACCTTGAAGACCAGGAAAAACTATTTGGCCTTATTAAACCGGAGGAAATCGGTGTCAACTTAACAGAGGGCTTTATGATGGAACCGGAAGCGTCTGTTTCCGCCATCGTTTTTGCTCACCCGGATGCACGATACTTTAACGTAAATTAATAAAAAAAGCAGCCGCTGCGTATGGTACGCAGGGCTGCTTTTTTGTTTCGTGGCCAACTGCAAACTTTCGCAATCAACTAAAAAACAATCTATATAAGTTGAACAAATGATTTTACACACCACCGTTCAGAAAAAGCGTTCAAGAACAGCGCTTATCCTAAGTAATGGAAGGGCGGCAGACACAGGGCTGCGCTTTCCATGGGGCAGTCTCCGTCCTGCGCCTGCCGCCTTTGTGGGGAGGAAAAACAGGAAGGATCAACAACAATTTGGTCTTTTCTTCTCTTATCGAAAAGAATGGATCATATGTGTCTATCCATACTCGCTGATTTACTAAAAACCAACGGGCGGAGGGCTGGCAGCGCGGAGACCATAGGCGTAAACTTAAGGAGGGTGCACGCCCTCTTCTGAGAAATATTTTTGGCCCCGGTATTTTTGGAGGCTGTTTTTTATCGTGTGAAGGGGTCATAAAAAATAAGACTTCCGAAAAAGGGGTATTGAAATTTTTTCCTTTTTATCAGGTCCAGGCTATGTTTCTGGCTTTTTTAGACGTCTTTCCACATTTGTTCAGGCAAATAGTGAAGTTTTTGACCGCCCTCTTCCATGCCCGCCTTCCTTTCCTGAAGGCTTGGGCATGAGAAGGTGTTCCGGCGTAAAAAGTCTTTTCCGCTTGATGAACTCTGTTTCGTGCGCTAACTCCTCAAGAACTTTTGGGAGACAACTCCTGAAATAATTCTTCCATCAGGACAGCAGGATTATTTTTTTTCATAAAAATACCTCCTCGTGATAGTTTGTTTTATCACATTCAGGAGGAAAAGAAACTGGTTTTATCTTTTTTTCTTAAGTTTACGCCTATGGCAGCGGAGACTTCCGCGAGACGAGCGGACAGGCTGAAACGGGCAGCGCAAAGCGGTGACTGATTCAGCGTTCACCCCTGTTGTTAGCGCAGCCGCCAGCCTGCAGCCCATTACGCTGCTTTTAAAAAGATATCCTTTCATAATAGGAAGCGCAGAAAGCAAGAAGTTTAATTCAACTTATATATTTCTTTTTCTCAAAAAATAGAATCAATGAAGGCAGCAGAAGACCCCGCACGAAAAATGTATCAATGAGAATTCCGACGGCGACGATAAAACCAAACACAAACAGCACTTCAATCGGCTGCGTCATTAGTACCGCAAATGTAGCCGCCAATATAATCCCTGCTGATGAAATGACCCCGCCTGTTTTAGCGACTGCAATTTCAACTGCTTTTTTAAGCGGGTGTTTTTCTCTTTCCTCCATATAACGCGAGACAAGAATAATGTTGTAATCAATACCAAGCGCAACGAGGAAGACAAACGAATATAACGGAATTCTTGTACTGACCGCATCAATACCAAACAATGTATCTATTAAGAATAAGCCAAGACCAAGCGCGGATAGAAACGACAGCACAATGGTTCCAACCATATAAAGCGGCATTTTCCAAGACCGAGTCAAAACAATAAGCATAACAAACAACAAGACAATTTCAATGATCACGATAAGCGTTAAGTCCCGCTCATTCAGTTCACGATCATCGAGCTTTTCTGCTGTTTCTCCCGCAAAGTACAATTCACCGGCTGCACCCGCAGCCTTCAGAATATCCGATTCATTCGAACGTAAATCAGCCAATATATCAAGCGAAGTTTCATCATAAGGGCTCGTTTCAAATGCTATCGTCAGCTCATGAGCGTTGCCTGCCGCTGTGGAAGCCGCTGACACAGCTGAAAGGATTCCTTCCTGATTTCCAAGCTCCTCCGCCACCGCAGCAGGATCACCTTCCCCTTCGTATAAAACAGTCGTCGGTGATAAATCACCGGCTGAAAATTTTTCATCGATAATGTTGTAGCCGACGAGTGACGGCATGTCAGCCGGAAACGATTTGAGTGTGTCAAACTCGTATTTAAGATTAAAGACATTTAGGGAAGAAACAATTAAAAAGACAAGGACAATGCCGCCAGAAAGAGCGGGTTTATTTATTACAAAACGCGCCACACGGCTCCAAAGACCTTTTTCTATTTTGTTTTCCGCTCCAACTTTCGGCACTTTTGGCCAAAACGATTTGCGTCCAAATAACGTAAATAACGCCGGGACCAATGTGACAGATGCCATCATAATAACAGCCATAACCGTCGCAAAAAGCGGTGCGAAATTCTGATAATCACGGATGGCCGCAAAAAACAGCACAAGCATTGCTGCAAGAACAGTACCGCCGGAGAAAAAGACCGGTTCCCCTGTTTCGCGCATCGCATATTTCATCGCATTGAATTTGCTTTCATGCTGCTTCAGCTCTTCACGGAAACGTGCCAGCACGAAAAGGGAATAGTCTGTAACAGCCGCAAATAGCAGTATCGTCATGATCGACAATGCCTGGCTGCTCATTTCAAGTCCGGCTGCACCGTAAAGACCCAAAATCCGATCTGTCAACGCGTACACAAGTCCTGAAGCAAGGAGTGGAATAAACGCTAACAGCGGTGAGCGGTAAATAACAATAAGCAATACTAAAATAAGTCCGACCGTCGATAAAAGCAACACAATATCCGCTCTTGAAAACAAGGCTGTCGTATCGGTGGCAATGCCGGCTGGTCCGGTCACATATACATCGCCGCCGGCTTCCTGAACCGCAATATCTGTCATTTTTTCAATAAGCGGCTCAAACTCTTCACTATCAAACCCCGCTTGAAACACAACCGGAATAGCTGCGGCAGATTCATCTTTCGCTAAAAATTCGGCTTGTGCAGGCGGCGGCAGCTGAGCGAATGGCGCAATGCTCGTTAGTCCATCTACTTCTTCTTCAATGGCGGCCAGTGCTTTGGAAATATCATCTGTATTCACCTCGCCATTTTTATTATTAAAAACAATAATTGCAGATGTACCGCCATCATTCGGAAAATATTCCTCTACTTTTTTCGAAGCCTCAATGGACGCAGCATCATCCGGAAGCGGCTGGAATGCATTTGCTCCATAATCCCTCGCTGCCGGTGCAAACAAACTCAGGAGCACAATAGCGGCCAGCCAGGCAGCCAGCACCGTCCACATTCCTTTTTTCGTTGCGACCCAATCCGTTAATGGCCAGAGCGCTTTTTTCATTATAATTTCCTCCTAAACCTTACGTTATAACCTCATTTAATTCTATTCCTGACACTTATGTCAAATTCGAAGTGTAAAAAAAGAAGCGTCAATGTGCTCCGCTTCCTTCATACCATAATGCAAATAAATAATCCGCCCATTCATGCGGTGGCAGCTGCAATGTATTTGGTGTATTAATAAGTTGAAAAAATAGGCTTGCCAATACAAAGACCGGTATATCCGACCGAATAGTACCTTGTTTTTGCGCGGCATCAAAAATCCGGTCCAGCTGTCCACGCAAGTGTTTCAGCATTGACAGCACTTCATTGACATTTTGCGCCGCTTTTTTCGATTGTGCCACATCTACTTTTCGGGCATCGCCTAAAAAGTAATGAAGATCTGCTTCTTCCATATACACATGAAGCAGCTGCTGCAGCGCTTTAATTGGATCCGTTTCATCAACGGATCCCGCCTTAACCAGCGCCCGCACCATCGCCCGCTTCATTACGGCTGCGGCTACTTCTTCTTTGTTTGCATAATATTGATAAATAGTGCTGCGCGCACCCGGCAAATGGCTCGCCAGCAGCTTTAAATGGAAGGTGCTGTAGCCGTGCTGTACGATGAGCGATTCAGCTGTATCAAGCAGCTCGTCTTCTGTAAACGCCCGTTTTCGCCCCATGGCGACCCGCTCCTTTGACTTGTTGTTCCCACAAGTGTATCACGGGGGGCTCATTCATTCTACAATGGATTTTTCCCATAAGAAAAGACCTGCGGGGACAGGTCTCAGGCGGTTGACAAACGCTCGCTTTCGACGTCACTTGCCGAGCGTGAATGCTCATGACCCCTAAAAAAGTCACTCCGCTTCCCACTCGGCGGCGTTTCTTGAAAGCCGACCGTTTTCAATCAGCCTGCTTTCTAACTTTGTCTACACTCTGAGATCTGCATGGACAGGTCTTTTCTTTATTCTTCACATCGCTTCCTAGACAGCACCTTGAATGTCATCTGACACCCAAAGCATGTTATCCGAGAATATCTTCCTATCGATTTGCGCCTGTGGTTCTCCATCCGTTCCAATCGTAATTTTTGAATGGATAAAATAGCGATCCTGCTGATCCGTTTCGGCAAACACACCAGCGATGAGATCATCATCGTATAAAACACCTTTTACAGAAACACCTTTCAGCAGCTTCAAATTCGGAAATTGGTCCGTCTGCTGATAAAGGGCCAGTAATACCATCCGATTCATATGTCCATCTTGTCTATATAGCGGTTTCATTAACAGCTGCTGTATCTTCTCCTCTTGGAGAAATAATAAAAGTTCCTGCATCGCCGGCTTAATATGCCGGTCGACATTGTCGAGCAGCTGGAGCTCGTACATGAGCTGCATGAACGATGGATCGCTCATTTGCTGGTGTGGCTGATGGAAATCCGTGCTCTTCTCCAAAACGATAACGTTCATACCCTGCTTCGCTAAAAAAAGCCCCATTATCATTCCAGCCGGCCCGTCTCCTGCAATACATATATCTGTCTCCAATGTCACAGCACCGGCTTGTTGACTTGCGATTGCAGCGATGTCCATTTCCATCTTCCTTTCAACTTATTTTCATTTCGATTCTTCTGGATACAGCATATATGATAAAAATCTGTCTGTCTTAACATTTGTCAGAAAGGTTGACAAACTTTCTGAATATTGAATTTATTTAATTGCGTATTTTCTTTTTCTTTCCTCATTGATCGGCTTGCTTTATTTTAAAATTCCTGTTATGATAATGAAGAATTATTTTTGTTCGGAAAAAAGTTGTTAAGTGATACACTTTCCATCTCGAAGTATTGAGCAAGGATAGTAACACAATGTGTGCACAGCACACGAGGAGGAAACACACATGGAACAAGGTAAAGTAAAATGGTTTAACGCAGAAAAAGGTTTTGGTTTTATCGAACGCGAATCTGGAGATGACGTATTCGTTCATTTCTCAGCTATTCAAGGCGACGGCTACAAATCTTTAGACGAAGGTCAAGCTGTAACATTTGATGTTGAAGCAGGCCAACGTGGACCACAAGCAACAAACGTAGAAAAAGCGTAATTTCGCTTTTTTAAACATAAAAAAACAGACTCCTTACAGAGTCTGTTTTTTTATGTTTAAAAACGGAAAGCCCTCTGTTTTGAATAAACAGAGGGCTGCATCAACATGGATTGTTAAATGGTACATTGAGTATACCACAATATCTTTTTCATAGTGCGTTTATTTTCAAGCGGCGAATTATACGCCCATCTTCCGGCGTGAGTTACTTACTTTTTTTGTTTGCTGGCTTTGCAGTTTTTTCGTTGAATTATTAAAGCTTCCATTCGCTTTGCCGCCTGCATTCTGTGCTTTTTTCTCTTCCAATTTTTTCATCATCGCTTCTTGAAGTGTCATTTTTTTTTCAGTCATGTTTATTTCCCTCCACATTTCTTTTTTATAGTGTATCATTTTTTTCATTGTTTTGCTTTAATCATCCCTATATATGATACACTTTCCTCAAACCGTTTGACCAGAAATGGAGTGAGGCTTGTTTTGAAAGCAAAAAAACCATTGCCTATTTTATTCGCTGTCATGTTTCTTGTGATGGTCGGTTTCGGCATCATTATTCCCGTCTTGCCATTTTACGCTGAAAACATAGGCGCATCGCCGGCGGAACTCGGCTGGCTTATGGCGGTCTACTCCGTTATGCAGCTTTTATTCGCGCCTGTATGGGGACGTGTGTCCGACCGAATCGGACGCAAGCCGGTCATGATGATCGGCATCATTGGCCTTGCCTTGTCATTCTTTTTAATGGCAGTCTCTTCTTCGCTTTGGATGCTGTTTGCTGCCCGTATCATCGGCGGGTTTCTTTCTGCCGCCAACATGCCGACTGTCATGGCCTACGTGGCGGATGTAACCACACCTGAAGATCGAGGCAAAGGAATGGGCATCATTGGCGCGGCGATCGGCCTAGGCTTTATTTTCGGCCCAGCGATTGGCGGTATTTTTTCAAAAGCTGATCTCTCCGTACCGTTTTACATCGCCGGCTTCTCGTCTTTATTGACCTTTTTTGTTGTGCTTTTTTTCTTAAAAGAATCGCTGCCGAAAGAAAAAAGAAAGACATCAAACGAATCAGGAACTTCACGCTGGCTGGCATTTAGCGGACCATCCGCCATTTTATTTCTTCTGCAATTATTTGTCTCGATTTCCTTGGCCGGCCTGGAAGCGACATTTGCTTATTTTGCAGCACAAAAAGCGGGGCTGGGGACCGTTGAACTAGGTTATATTTTTATGATTATGGGCTTTGCCGGCGCGATTGTACAAGGTGGTCTCGTCGGACGCCTGACGAAAAAACGCGGCGAGGGTTTCACCATCCAGCTTGGCATCGCCATTTCGGCTATTGGTTTTGCGCTCATCCTCCTCACAGACGACTTTGCAACAGCCGCTCTTTTTTTAACCATCTTCGGCATTGGCAATGGCTTTATCCGGCCAAGTGTCTCATCGCTTATTACAAAAATATCGACTGCTGGTCATGGCAGTGCAACTGGTCTTCTTTCCTCCTTTGATTCACTCGGAAGAATTACCGGTCCGCCGCTCGGCGGCTGGCTTTTTTCGATCGCAGCCGGTCTGCCGTATATTCTCGGCATTCTCTTATCAGCGATTGCCTTTATTTTGTACCGTTATTATGCTGTGAAATCAAAAACCGCGCAAGGAATTTAACCCTTCGCGCGGTTTTTGATTTACTGCCATTTTTTCAGACAAATGAAAAAAGGAATTTTTACAAGCCTAAAGCAAAAAAAGATTGGCGCAATTCCCCAAGATCATGGCGGATTTTCCGGTCATTTCGGCGCGATTAAGCAGCAAAATGGCGCAATATATACGTTATCGCACCATTTCCACAAGAAAACGCGCGGCTTTTCAAGTGAATTGCGCCATCTTCTATTTCTTATTTCGCCAAATAATGCTCCACAGAATAAGCCACCATGCTGTGCCCTTTCGGTGTCCAATGGATGCCGAGCAGCGGATCAACCAAACTGCTTTGAGAAATAAGCGTATCTGTTGAACCTCCTGCTTTCAATATCGCATTCGCATAATTGTCAACAAGTGGCACGTTTTGTTCTTTGGCTATATTTCGAATAATGTCATTATAGCTGTTCACCCAATTCCGCAAGCCGCCTTTATCCGTATAGTGCCCTTCGATGTTCGGGTCTCTTTCAAGCTGGGATTTATAATAAAGATTTTCGATGACTGGCGGATTTGTCATAAGAATTACATCGATATTTGCTCGTTTGGATTGTGTAACCATACTCGTTATGTTTTTTTCAAATTCCTCTTTGCTCACTTGAATTTTTCCATCCACTCTGATGAGCGCATCATTTATGCCAAACATAATAACTACTGTTTCCGGCTTTAAGTCCAGCACATCCTGCTTAAACCGCTTTATTGCGCCGGCGGTTGTCTGTCCGCTTTCTCCTTTATTCAATGCGCCGACAAGGTCTGCCCATCTATGCTCCGGATAATCAGGAAATTCTCCTTTTAAATAATCCGCTTCTGTATTACTATCGCCAAAAGCGATAACTTCTGGAGCAGGCTTCTCTTCTAAAAGATGAATGCGATAGATCATTAAAGCGAGCTCGCCTCTCGTTAAAAGATCATTCGTTCCATAACGGGAGTTTGTTTTTCCCTGTACAATGCCGTGAGCCGTCAGCGTATTCACGGCTTCTTTATACCGGTCCGAAACATCTGTAAATACTGTTTCTTTCTGTTCTGTCACCACCGGTAAAATTCTAGCAAGAATGATCGCCGCTTCTCCCCGTTTCACCGTATCATACGAGCCGAATGCTGTTTTCGTTTTTCCCTGTACGATTTTTGCTTGATGAAGGGAAGAAATAACCGAAACCGCACGATCCGGCATATCTGTAAATGGCGCTGTGCCCGGATTAGGGTAATCCGTTTCCACATCTATGTACTTGCCAATCATAATGGCGGCATCGGCCCGTTTAAGCGGCGCAGATACGCCAAAATGCGTGCTGCTTACACCATTTGCAATTCCTTCTTCAAACACAAATGAGACGGCATCCTGATAAGCGGATGTCACATCTGTAAATGGCCGCGGCCCGCCCTTGTTTTCTGCTTTTACAAAATCAGATTGTCCATTCAGTAAAGTCAGTCCAAGGAGCATAACAATAAAGACGATGCCCGCCTTTCTTATTTTACTCAAATCTCTTTCCTACCTTTCTCTTAAATTCAATTAATTGCTAAATGCTAATTATAGTAAATATATACTTTAATAACAACAACTTTTGACTAGCTCTCTTTCTTGTTCCAGTACTTTAGCCAAAAAGAAAAGGCACCCCTTGCTAGAGGTGCCTTTTGTCTTCGTATGCATTTTCAGTGAATCATAATGAGTTAAGTATGGCGGACTTCATCACGGTTAATTAACGGCAAGAATTTTAGCGAATACAATGCAGACAATCCAACAAGTATATAAACAATTCTTGCTAGAAGAGCATCTTGTCCACCGAAAATGGAAGCCACTAAATCAAATTGGAGCAAGCCAACCAGCAGCCAGTTAACGCCGCCGATAATTAACAATATAAGAGCAATGGAATCAAGCGATCTCATTTTCTGAACCTCCTTTCGCCACTTCGCAGTTATTATTACCCTTATAGCCAATAATAAACATATAAATGTGTGAAGGTTTTAGAAAACAGAAGGTACGACGGACTATTCTACAGAAAACATGTGAAAAGCAATTAAGGTGTTTATTATGGTCATACTAAGAAAAACATTAGAGGTGAAAAAATGATTAAAACAGTTCAATACGTAGAACACATTAAACAGCACGCTGTTCGTTTTGCCAACACGGCTGATTTGGAACCGCTCATTAAAGCGGCCGCTAATGCTAAATATGTATTACTTGGAGAAGCTTCACACGGAACATCTGAATTTTACACAACCCGGGCTGAAATTACGAAAAAGCTGATTGAAGAACACGGGTTTTCTTTCGTAGCGGTTGAGGGAGACTGGCCTGCCTGTTTTGAAGTAAACCGCTATATTAAGGGAAATGCTCCCGAGTACTCAAATGCAGTGGAAGCATTGCATTCCTTTCACCGCTGGCCTGCTTGGATGTGGGCTAATGAGGAGGTCACCCGCCTTGTTGAGTGGCTTCGTGCCTTTAACCGCAATCAAAACAAACAAGTCGGCTTTTATGGCATGGATGTTTATAGCCTTTGGGAGTCCATGGAAGCCGTTGTTCAATATTTGGAAAAAATAAATTCTCCAGCCGTCGATAAAGCGAAGAAAGCATTTGAATGCTTTGAACCTTTTCACCGGCAGCCGGAGCAATACGGTATTTCGGCCGCCTTTTATGGGGAAAGCTGCATGAGCGAAGTGATGGATCTATTGGAAACGATTCAGCAAAATCGAAAAACCTATGACAACAATCCCGAGTCTTCCCTTAACATGCAGGTGAATGCTCTTGTGGCAAGTAACGCAGAGGCTTATTACCACGCAATGGTGACAAACGGAAATGAATCATGGAACATAAGGGACCGCCATATGGTTGAAGCCTTGGATTACATTGGTACGTATTACGGGCCAGAATCAAAAGGGGTGATTTGGGAACATAATACCCATATTGGAGATGCCCGCGCGACCGATATGGCGCAGGAAGGAATGGTGAATGTCGGACAGCTTACCCGTGAAAAGTATGGACAGGATCAGGTTTATGCAATTGGTTTCGGCACCCACTGCGGCACTGTCATTGCAGCTGGTAAATGGGGAGAAGCGATAGAAGTCATGCCTGTCCCAAAAGCGATGCCAGGCAGCTGGGAGGATATGGTTCATCAGGCGGGTGACTTTAATAAATACATGATGTTTACGCCGGAAAACCGGGAGTTGTTTCAAGAAACCATTGGACATCGTGCCATCGGTGTTGTCTACCACCCGGAAATGGAGCGCTTCGGCAACTATGTCCCTTCCCGCCTTTCTGAACGGTATGATGCGTTTATTCACATCGACGAAACGAGCGCCTTGTCTCCGTATGTTTTTTAACAGCTATTTGTTTAACATAGCAAAAAGAGTGGATAAAATATTTCTCTGCTCTTTTTCGTCATATCATTTAAAATGCGGATAAGCTCGTTATCCTGCTAAAAACTTGCCGGTCAAATAAACACCAAAATACAGGGCTTGGATAAAAAAGACCAGTCCCCACAGGCGGCTCGATATCCCGGTAAACCTTTTTAACGCCGATGCGTCTCCCGCTTTTTGAGGGGAAACGATACTTAAATACAAGATCACCCAGCTGCTCCGGATCGATTCCACCAGCAAAACGGCTGTAATAAGATACATATACTTTTGCCCAATCGTCTCAGGCGCGTAACGGTATACGGCTGCTGTCCCCGCCAAAAAAGCAACAATCCAGAAAAAACCGAACCAATTGCGTATCCAGAACAGCAAACTGACCGCTAAAACAGTAAACAGCGCATAATACAGCCACTCCGTGTAACCATGTGACGATGCCCAATAAGCCGTAAAAGCCGCCGCCGATGCAAAAGGATAACCGGCAAGCGTTGTAAAAATTGAAGTAAAACGATTAGAAGTAGTCGTATAAGCTACACCGCTCGTATCCTGGAAAAGGTGAACATGATAAATGCCGCCGCCTGACATAAGGCTGGCCAGCATATGGCCGATTTCATGCAGCAGTGTATTCAAAAGGCGGAAGTACTTCCCGGCCACAGGGATATAAATCAATATGACAGCGGCTGCTGTAAATAAAATAAACTGACTAACGGTCATTAAACCACCTTCTTCACCAACATATCTCTTCTCTCAATGCTAAACTTTTTTTCAAATCAGCAGGCTTCTTATTCTATCATGCGTGAACAAAGCCTTCCACTCTTTGAATACTTGCGGCAAAAAAGACGCTGCCGCCAGCATCGTCTTTTTCCGTCACAATTTTATGACTAAGCCGCTCCTGAATGATTTTCGGCTTCACCTTATTCGCCGCAAGAACGCGGCATGCGTTAGCAGAGAAAGAAGATCAAATAAGTGTTAAACTCGATAAAAGTGGATTTAATTCTAAAATATATAGCAAAAGAAAAAGAGAAAGTCAGCTAAAAGCGGGTCATAACCTCGCTTTTTCTTATTTTGCCATTTAATAAATTCTGAATATAAAGTATAATTAATCTAATTTGAATAAAAGTGGCTTTGGGCTTCTAGTTTTAGGAGTAGTTATTATACATAATTTAATTGGATTGTTCTTGGGTTTTATGATTTCAAAATTATTCAAGTTCCCTTATGCCGATCAAAAGGCAATTGCTATTGAGGTTGGGATGCAGAATTCAGGACTGGCTGCAGCTTTAGCCACCGCCCATTTCTCTCCGATTACGGCAGTACCGAGTGCGATTTTTAGTGTTTGGCATAATATATCAGGTCCTCTTATTGCAACATATTGGGCTAAAAAAGCACAAAAAATAAATAGTGAAACCATGAAAAAAGGGAAATCCAAAGCTATTTAACTTTTTCGCTTTATGTTTTCACAATGCACAGGGAGAGAAGTTTTCTAACGGGGTGCGTTAGGGAAATAAAACATACAAAAGGACCAAACTTAGCCCTTTTTCTTTTTGATGAAATATCAACATTCATATTTAACAAATCCATAAATAAGAGGCATCCCCAGATGGGAATGCCTCTTATTTTACGTATAAAAGCGATGGTCACACTTTATGAACTGACATTCCGCATGTCAGTTTGAAGCAAAGAAATGAACGCTTCGTGTACGGAGGAAAATAATTGTTAAGATTAAAAAATGAGGGCAATAAAAAAACAAATTAGGTCTATTACCGTTTAAAAGTTCCCTTGTTACCATCTTTCTCTTGTTGTAGAAGGTACTGGCTAAGTGGATAATACTTTGATATGTGACTCATTTTCTGCTCCTCCTTTGATCCTGTAGTTGGTCTCTTCTAGTTAATACTTGTTGTAGCAGCTCTCTAATCTCCTCTTCAGAAAACTCGTGAACATATATCCAGCCTCTTGGATCAACCCTGTAGTTATTCGTAAACAATTGAATGTCTTTGCCCCATACATAGGCAACGGAGCTTCCTTCTCGCATCTCCCGCACAATAACCTTGCCTTTGTATTTGAAATTGGTTTTGCCTGGCTTGATCGTATATCTAGTCATACTGTACTGAGCGTCTTCAAAAATGGAGACCTTTTGTTCAAATGACAAGTTCACAACATTTCTCCTTTCTAGTTACTTATGTATTTGATCGTAGCACATTATAAAAAAGCCGACTAGTAAGCGGTAGAGTGTGATCGTGTGTTGTGATCGTAGGTGAATACAACGCTAACAAAAAAGAGGAATCTTATTGAAAGATCCCTCTTTTTCTACGCAGATTACCGTGGTCACACCCTGCAATATTTTTTGTTTTTGTGGTCACACATTTGGTCACATTTCGTGTGACCAGGCTCTTTCCCTTTTCCTTACCGATTATCCACCGTTTCCGGATACAGATCATGATTCATCATCCGGTACTCCGCCATTTTTTCGTACTTTGTCCCCGGCTTGCCGTAGTTTGTGTACGGATCAATCGAAATGCCGCCACGCGGCGTGAATTTGCCCCATACTTCAATGTAGCGTGGGTCCATCAATTCAATGAGGTCATTCATGATAATGTTCATACAGTCCTCATGAAAGTCGCCATGATTGCGGAAACTAAATAAGTATAGTTTCAGCGATTTGCTTTCGACCATTTTCACATCCGGGATGTAGCTGATGTAAATGGTCGCAAAGTCCGGCTGTCCGGTCATCGGGCAAAGCGACGTGAATTCCGGACAGTTGAATTTTACGAAATAGTCGCGGTTTTGATGTTTATTGTCAAACGTCTCCAGGACGGATGGGTCGTAGTTAAATACGTATTTTGTGCCTTGATTGCCGAGCAGCGTAATGTCTTTCAGTTCCTCTTCTTTTCGTCCAGCCATGCCGGAGCCTCCTTATAAATCATATTCTTTTTCATTATAGCAGAGACAGTTTACAATGAGAAAAAGGAGTGGTACGAATGCAGCACGTAACTTCATATACGGAATTTTCAGACGTTCTTTCATCCAGCGAAGCAGTGTTGCTTTATGTTTCAAGCCCTGGCTGTTCCGTTTGTCATGCCCTGCTGCCGCAGGTTAAAGCGCTTATGCAGGAGTTTCCCAGTGTGACATCTGTTTATGCAAATACGGGAATAGCGCCGGACATTGCCGGCCAATTGACTGTTTTTTCCGTGCCCGCTGTACTTTTCTTTGCAAAAGGCAAGGAATTATTCCGCGTGGCGCGCTTTGTTCCAATCGGGGGCTTAAGAAAAAGTATTGCCGATGCCGTGAAAATAGTTTGACAAAAAAACATAAAATCCTTCAAAATAATAAGTGAGAACTGAAAGGAGAGAGAATAGTGACATTACTGACTGATATTTTATCGTTTAATGAAACGTTTGTAGAAAATAAGGAATTCGAAAAATTTGCGACAGATAAATTCCCGGACAAACGTGTAGTTATTTTAACGTGTATGGATACACGCTTAGTCGAGCTTGTAACGGAAGCAATGAACTTCAAAAACGGGGACGTGAAAATTGTCCGCAATGCCGGCGCGATCGTCAATCATCCATTCGGATCGATTATGCGCAGCCTTCTCGTTGCGGTGTATCAGCTGCGAGCGGATGAAATATTAATTGTCGGCCATCACGATTGCGGCATGGGATCTCTTTCAAGCGATGTGATGATCGATGCGATGAAGGAACGAGGCATTCAGCAGGAAGTAGTAGACACACTTCGTCACGCCGGAATTGATGTAGACAAATGGCTGAGTGGCTTTAACAGCGTAGAAGAAAGTGTCCAGCACAGCGTAGAAATGGTAAAGTCCCATCCATTAATGGTGGATTCTATCCCGGTACACGGGCTTGTTATTAACCCTTCAACGGGCAAACTGGATCTTGTTGTTGATGGATACAAAAAAGAAGCGGCCCTATAAGGCGCTTCTTTTTGTTTTTATGGTTTCAGCACAACTTTTATGCAGTCATGTGTTCTTGTGTCGAACATTTCATAGCCCTTTTTTGCTTCATCAAGCGGTAAAATATGCGTGACTACATCGCTCGGATCTACTTTTCCTTCCGCGATCAGCTGATACAAATGAGGCATGCGGTGGATAACCGGCGCCTGGCCTGTTCGAACATTAACATTCCGCTGGAAGATATCCCCCATTGGAAATCCATTGTATGCACCGCCATATACACCGGTTACTTGAACGGTACCGCCTTTACGAACAGCCTGGCTGGCGATAATAAGACCGCCCATAGCGCCGCCATGAAGTTTCATTCCGGTGGCGAGAAATTCAATTGGCGTCATTTTCCCGCTCATTCCAACGCAGTCAATAACCACATCTGCTCCGCCGCTTGTCATTTCTTTCAAATGATTGCCAATATTTTGTTCATCTTCAAAGTTTACAATTTCCACTTTGTTTGTTCTCTTCGCATGTTCAAGGCGGTAACCGACATAATCGACCGCAATCACGCGTTTTGCCCCTTTTAACCAGGCAAATTTTTGGGCAAGCAATCCCACCGGTCCACAGCCTAGGATAATGACTGTGTCGCCTGCTTTTACACCGGCATTGTCAACACTCCAGTGTGCGGTTGAAGCGGCATCCGCAAGCAGAACGAGCTTCTCATCCTCGACTTCACTGTCTTCCGGGATTTTAAACGGTGTAAAATTCCCATATGGTACGCGCATATATTCTGCTTGCCCGCCGGGATATCCTCCTGTCGTGCCGGTATATCCAAAATAAGCACCCATGTCGCCGTTATCATTGGAATTGTCGCATTGGCTTTCAAGCTCATGCTTACAGAACCAGCATTCCCCACAGCTAATATTAAATGGAATAATCACACGGTCCCCTTTTTTCACCTTTGTGACAGCCGGGCCTACTTCCTCTACGACTCCCATCGGTTCATGTCCGATAATATAATCTTCTTGAAGATTCGGGATCATGCCGTGAATCAAATGCAAATCAGAACCGCAGATTGCCGTTAATGTAGGCTTGACGATAATATCATCCGGTTTTTGAATAGTGGGCGCTTTTACTTCTTTTACAACAACTTCTTTTACGCCTTGAAATGTGACAGCTTTCATTTGTTAAGCCTCCTCCACGGTAGTAGTGTTTATTTTGGCGGGGTTGGAAATAACCCTTTTCGATTTGTATTATTCGGGAAGAGCGGCAGCCGGCCGATATCTACAGCTGTTTCGGCAGACTTTATATCCATTTGAACCTGTTTGTCCACGTTATAGGGATGGAGCCAGCCTTTATGCAGCATTAACTCTGTTACTTCCCCGTGAAGATCAATGCCCTGCTCCAGATGTTTGATAAGTACTGACCGGACTTCTGGCGTAGCAGATTCCGTTATCGCAGCGGCACAGTTCCTAACTCCATTTTTCACAGACAGTAAAAATTGAAGTGCGATAGCGGAATCCGCCAGTTCCGGCATTCCCACTGAATTAATCGGATCTAAATAATCATTCACATTTTCCACCTCCAAAAATTAAAATGCTCTGGCTCCCTTATAAAGCTCTAATAATTCGTTCATTTGATGAATCGACTGCTGTGCATCTTTTTCCATCATCATTTTTAAATCGCTGTCAAAGCAGACACCCTGCATTAATTTTGACTGTAGCAAACAAATAGTTTTAAAGTTCACCATTTCATGCAGCTCCATTGTTTCATGAAAAGCCAGTCCGTTTTGATCCATATTTATCACCCCCATAGTTAGTCACACTATTCATTTTTCCTTTTCCTTTTCCGTTTTATGCACAGAAATGAAATTCGCTAATTGTTGAATAAGCAGAAAGCAAAAAGCCACAATAAGAAGCGTATATGAATAACTGGAAGGGTGATAAATATGCAAAACGGTTTAGGACAGCATGAAGTGCTAGAGGTACATGAATTAGCCATGTTTAAAAGCGTATGTACAACAAAATCTTTCACGATGAGTTCGCTGGCGCAGGATCCTGAATTAAAAGCACTGCTGGATGCAGATGCACAGTCAGGCCAGCAGCAGCTTCAGCAGCTGAAGCAATTTTTACCGGGAGGAGAAAGCAACCAATGAATGATTTATTTAAAAACATGACAGGAATGGGCGGCTTGACGGACCAGGTTATTGCATCCGACTTTTTAATTTCTTCCAAATCCGGTGTAAAAGCATATGCATATGCGCTCACAGAAGCCGTAACGCCTGAATTGAGGTCAGCCCTGCGTGAGCAGCTGATGGCAGCTGTTTCCACTCATGAAGGCATCAGCAAGTATATGATGGAAAAAGAATACTACCATCCCTATAACTTAGATGAGCAGGCAAAAATCGATGCTGCTACTGCACAGACAACTCAAGGCCTTGTGAAATAAGGAAAGAATATATTGTTTTATGCATAAAAAAGAGAATCCCGCTCAAGCAGGATTCTCTTTTCTATTTACTCTTCCATTGTGGACAGGTCACCTGTGGGCAGTCCGAGCTCCCATGCTTTTAATACGCGGCGCATGATTTTGCCGGATCTCGTTTTCGGTATCGAATCGCGTACTTCAACCATTTTTGGCGCCGCATGAGCAGCAAGCTTTGTTTTTACGTGCTGGCGAATCTCTTCAAGCAGCTCCTTGCTTTCTTCATAACCCGGTCTCAATGTAATAAAAGCTTTGATCACTTCTCCACGGACCGGATCTGGAACTCCGATTACACCAGCTTCCGCAACTGCCGGATGCTCCACCAATTTACTTTCCACTTCAAACGGCCCAACTCGTTCTCCTGACGTGTTAATGACGTCATCGACGCGTCCTTCAAACCAGAAAAAGCCATCCTCGTCTTTATAAGCAGAGTCACCGGTCACAAACCAGCCGTTTAAAAAGTAGCTTTCATATTTGTCATCATTGTTCCAAATTTTCCGCATCATGGCCGGCCACGTCGGTTTAATCGCTAAGTTGCCCATCCGGTTTGGCGGCAGCTCATCACCTTGATCCGAAATAATCGACATTTCAATGCCGGGAAGCGGTTTGCCCATTGAGCCGGGACGCATGACGTTACAGCGGAAATTGGCACAAACCGATGAACCGGTTTCGGTCATCCACCAGTTATCGTGAATGCGCATGTTTAATGCTTCTGCTCCCCAGCGAATGACCTCCGGGTTAAGCGGTTCGCCTGCTGATAAAAGATGACGCAATTTTGACAGGTCATATTGTTTTGGCAGCTCGTTGCCGGATGCCATTAACAGGCGAAACGCAGTCGGTGCACTAAACCAGACAGTTACCCTGTATTTTTCCAGCGTTTCAAACCACTCTTCTGCCCGGAAGCGGCCGCCGCGAAGTACATTCGTCACACCATTCAGCCACGGGGACCACATGCCGGCAGACGTCCCTGTTACCCAGCCTGGATCGGCAGTGCACCAGTATACATCATTTTCATGCAAATCATACGTCCACTTGCCGGCCAAATATTGATGCACCATCGCATCATGCACTTGCAATACCCCTTTTGGCTTACCGGTTGAGCCAGATGTATAATGGATGACCATCCCATCTTCACGATCCACCCATTCGATGACATACTCATCTGAGTGACTCATCAGTTTGTCAAATGAGATGATGTGTTCTTCGTCTGTTTCTTGTCCACCAACAACAATCACTTTTTCAAGATCCGGCAAGTCGTGAAACGGAATACGCTCCAGCAGCTCAGGTGTCGTTACGACTGCTTTTGCACCGCTGTCTTCTAAACGGTCTTTCACGGCTTCTTCCATAAACGCTTCGAATAATGGCCCGCTAATTGCGCCAATTCGGATAATGCCGAGCATCGCAAAGTAGAGCTCTGGGCTGCGCGGCATAAAAATAAAGACGCGATCCCCTTTTTCAATGCCAATATGTTTTAAGCCATTGGCAAATTTGCACGAATTCACTTTCATTTCTTCATATGTATACTGCTCATCGCGTTTTCCGTCTGTAAAGTAAAGAGCGATTTTGTCTGCTTTTCCTTCTTCCACATGACGGTCAATCGCTTCATGGACCATGTTCACTTTGCCTGTTTTGAACCAAGTAAAATGCTCTGATACTTTTCCCCAATCCGCCTCTGTAACCGCTTTCTTGTAATCGCGTAAATTAGCATCTTCCGGCAGTGCGGCCATCTCCTGGCTAAATTGAACGCTCATCTTTTCTCCCCCCCTTGTTCTATAACAATACATTTTGAGTATACCATAATATGAATAATCACAGTAAAAATGATTTTTGAAAAAAGAAAAAGCACCAGTGTTGCCACTGATGCTCTTCACTTCTTTACACTTGTCGATTCCAATGACGATGCTCGGCCAATGCAGTTAAAAACGTATCTGCATATTCTTTTGAAGGGGATGCTTCCGAGACAACGCCTTGATCTGCAGGAAGATTTGCGATTAAATCAACGCCGTCATCTGTTGCACCAACCGTTTTAAAATGCTCGTACGCTTCTGTCAAAAAGGCTTTTGCCTGCTTTTTCGCTTTCGGATCAGCGGCTAACCCGCCTGCTGCGTACACACCGTCAAACAAAACGGAATCCGCAGTCAAAAATGTATGATCCACTTCAAGCTCTGCTCCGTCGTCGCCTTTCAGCGTTCCCTGCTTCGTACTCACGACTTCAGGACGGGTGCCCGCTTTTTCAAAGGCTTTATAAATTTCTGTCATTTCTTTTCCTGAGAATCCTTCACCCGCGAGCACTGCAATTTTACGTGTCGCCACACCTTTTACCGGATTTTTTTCCTGGCTTAATGCGTCAGAGGATTTTGTCACCGTTGATTCTGGTACGTCCGTTGGCGCCTGTACACCAATCGCTTCCGCCACTGTTTTTGCCAATTCTACATTTACATTCGCAAACATATTCACGACTTGCTGACGAACGTCTTTGCTGTTTACTTTACCAAGCTCAAAGCTAAATGCTTCAATAATATGTTCTTTTTCCACGTCTGTCATGCTGTTCCAAAACATGGTTGCTTGAGAGAAGTGGTCTTTAAAGCTGTCACTGCGGCGGGCCACTTTACGCCCTTCTACTTTTTCCTGATAATGAACGTATCCGCCGTCTTCTTCCGTCGCCGGTGCCGGAGTATTTTGAGCCAGCGAGTTTTTATGGTAGCTCACTTGTCCGACATTGATTGTTTGACGTCCATACCCATCCCGCTGGTTGTTAAAGAACGGACAAACCGGACGATTAATCGGCAGCTCATGGAAGTTCGGACCGCCAAGGCGGATCAGCTGCGTATCTGTATAAGAGAAAAGTCTTCCTTGCAGAAGTGGATCGTTTGTGAAATCGATCCCCGGTACAACGTGGCCCGGATGGAAGGCGACTTGTTCTGTTTCGGCAAATACATTATTCACATTACGATTTAACGTCATTTTCCCAATTATTTTAACCGGTACATCTTCTTCCGGCCACACTTTTGTCGGATCCAGGAGATCAAAGTCGAATTTAAATTCATCTTCCTCGTCAATCATCTGTACGCCAAACTCAAATTCAGGATAGTCGCCCATCTCAATTGACTCCCACAAATCGCGGCGGTGGAAATCCGGATCTTTCCCGGCGATTTTCTGTGCTTCATCCCAAACGAGCGATTTAATGCCCAGCACCGGCTTCCAATGGAACTTAACAAAGCGTGCTTTCCCTTGCTCATTCACAAAGCGGAATGTGTGTACACCAAAGCCTTCCATCATCCGGTAGCTACGCGGAATCGCGCGATCGGACAGGTGCCACATAATCATATGAGCGGATTCCTGGTTATTGGCAACAAAGTCCCAAAACGTATCATGTGCACTAGCCGCCTGAGGCATTTCATTATGTGGCTCTGGTTTCACTGCATGAATCAAATCAGGAAACTTAATGGCATCTTGAATAAAAAAGACGGGAATGTTATTTCCTACAAGGTCATAATTTCCTTCTTCTGTGTAAAATTTCGTCGAAAAGCCGCGTACGTCGCGTACTGTATCACCTGATCCGCGAGAACCAGCCACCGTTGAGTAACGGACAAATACAGGTGTTTTTTTAGAAGGGTCCTGCAGGAAGCCTGCTTTTGTATATTCTTTCATTGATTCATATACTTCAAAATAACCATGCGCCGCATAACCACGTGCATGGACGATTCGTTCCGGGATACGTTCGTGGTCAAAATGGGTCATCTTTTCACGGAAATGAAAATCTTCCATTAGCGTAGGTCCGCGTTCTCCTGCTTTTAAAGAGTGCTCATCTTCTGATACACGAAGTCCTTGGTTAGTAGTCATTTTTTCCCCTTGATCCTTTACACGAAACTCGTCAAGCTGTTTATCCTTGCTGTTTTCATTAATTGCCATGTGGCAGCCCCCTCTTTAATAATTAAGTTAAAACTCATTCTTACATTACGTACCACTTTTTCAGAGGGACAAAACAATTAATTTAGAATCATTTTAAAATTCGGGCTAATTTCATGGATTTTGTTTTACTTCAAAGCACGTTTTCCAACAAATTCTTTGAAAATCAAAAATAATTAGGGGAATTTCCCTTTTATTCCGATCGATTTTCTTACAAAATTAATCATTATTTTTGCGGATGTGGCCGTTTCTTCCAAATGATACAATGAAAGTGAAATTATCAAATAGGCGGTGGATTATGGAAAATAAAAGATTGGGCATTTTATTTATCTTTTTAATGAGCTTTGTTGTAATGGGAGTACAAGAACACCAGGCTTTTGCTCATTCACAAACAGGCACGATTACAGGGGATCGCGTTAACGTGCGGGAATCACCATCACTTACGGCTTCTGTGCTTGGACAAATAAGTATGGGTGAACGCATTGACATTCTTTCTTCTCAAAATGGCTGGATTCGTATAGCCTATGGAAACGAAACGGCCTGGGTGAGCGGGCAATATATTCGCACAGGTAAAAACGAACGGCCGGCTTCATCCAATCAATTTGTCCATATACAAACAGAGGGAACTAATTTGCGGAGCGATCCTTCTACTTCGTCCGCTGTAGTTGTTAAAGGGTCTGTTGGAGAGCGTTACCCGATCGTCGGCCGCAGTGGCGACTGGATTAAAATCCGTCTCGCAAGTGGAAATGAAGCCTATGTAGCAGACTGGGTGGTTTCTTCTGCAAAAGCTGTTGCATCCACTCTGCAAGGCAAAGTCATTGTTCTTGATCCCGGCCATGGCGGCGTTGACGGAGGGACATCCGGTTCCCTCGGCACGATCGAAAAGAACGTGACGCTTCAAACAGCTAAGAGGCTTTCTGATGAGTTAACAAGAAGCGGTGCTACAGTTATTTTAACGCGGTCTGATGACCAGTTTGTCCCGCTTCCTGCGCGGACAGAAGATGCACAACAGCACGGTGCGGATGCTTTTATCAGTCTTCACTATGATGGGGCGCACAGCCAAAAAGCAGCCGGCTTCACCACCTATTATTATCATTCCGGGCACAAACAGCTGGCCCGTTCCGTTAATCAAGGATTAGATGGGACGTTATCGTCTTCTAACCGGGGAATAAAAACAGGGGACTATTTTGTTCTTCGTGAAAATCACCGGCCAGCTATTTTATTAGAACTCGGTTATTTAACAAACCCAAACGAGGAATCATCCATCGTTTCAGCTGCGTATCAAGCAAAGGCTGCAGCTGGTATTCGCGACGGGCTGCTTTCCTATTTCACATATTAACACCAAAAAGCGCCGGTTTTTTTATCCCGGCGCTTTTTAGTCTTAATAAATTAGTTCAACGATGTCATCCAGCGTTACATTTCCAAAATAGTACTGCATATTTAATGAGTCCAGTGACCGGCGGATTGCCTCTTTTTCGTGATTAACGCCGATCAGCGCTTTTTCGACCTCATGTACATCACCCGCACCGAAAAAATCACCGAAAATACGTGTTTTTTCGATTTTTCCTTTTTTCACATCAAGACGGATATCAATGAGCCCGACTGGAAAACGATGAGAGCGCTCAACATTAAAGGCTGGCGATTTGCCATAATTCCATTCCCAGTTTTGATACCGTTCTTTCGATATTTGATGAATCGCTGCCCAATCTGCTTCAGTCAGTACATATTCTTCGATTTTCGATTCACCGCCAAAAATATTTTGCAGCACAAATAGGCGAAATTCCTCAATCGTCATTTTTGAATTAATCAAATCCGAAATATTTGCGACGCGGCTTCGAATCGATTTAATGCCTTTCGATTCAATCTTGTCTTTGCGTACTTTAAGAGCTGAAACAACTTCATCCATATTGGTATCGAATAAAAGCGTACCATGTGTAAACATTCGCCCTTTTGTTGAAAATTGAGCGTTTCCGGAAATTTTAAATCCGTTCGCTGTCAGATCATTGCGTCCGCTTAACTCCGCATTTAACCCGAGTTTGTTCAGCGCCTCCACAACTGGTTCGGTGAATTTACGGAAATTATGAAAGCTGTCTCCGTCGTCTTTTGTAATAAAACTGAAGTTTAAATTGCCAAGATCATGATACACAGCCCCGCCGCCTGACAATCTTCGAACAATATGAATATGATTGTCTTCCACGTAATCAATATTTATTTCTTCAATTGTATTTTGATTTTTGCCGATAATAATCGATGGCTCATTAATATAAAAAAGCAAATAAGACTCCTCGATATCTAAATGCTTAACCGCATACTCTTCAATTGCAAGGTTCAGCCGCGGATCTGTAATTCCTTTATTATCAATAAAAAGCATCAGGCACCTCCGAATGTTAATAGATCAAATGTAGCACATTGAGATTTCTTCTCAAAGAAAAAAGCACCCGTTAGTGGGTGCTTTACCTTCTGCCAAAGTCCATCCGCTGATAGCGCCCGCGAACAACTTCGTATACGCCATATAAAATAAGTCCCGCTGCGACAAGACCAAGCAAAAACTGTCCGAACGGCTGAGAGGCGAGTTCTGCGAGTGCGCCTCCAAACCCTTTCGTTTCATCTGGATTCGCCGTGATTGCCGTCTGAATAAAGAAAAATCCGGTCATTGCAAGAACAACTCCGCGCGCCATCAACCCCGCTTTTCCAGCATTCCGTGCAAGACGGACTTCTTTATTCTTCATTTCATGCGTTTTAAAGTATTTCATGAATTTTTCTTTGAAACCTCGATATAATTCAATCAGTCCATAAATGATAATAATCAGTCCGATCAGCCCGACAATCCATTGTCCGAATGGCTGGGCAAGCAGTTTCGCTGATATGGTTTTTTCGGAGCTGCCGCCACCGCCTGTTTGCATGGCAAGTTTGAAAGCTGTCAACGCTAAACTTCCATAAATAACGGCACTGACTAAATAACCAACTCTCTTTACAATTCCTTTTGCATCTGAGCCATTATGTTCAACATCTTTGATTGATTTTAGCAGCTGCCATACCACATACCCGATCAATCCAATGCTAATCAGCCAGAGCAGCAAGTTACCGAACGGTTCATGTGCAACGGTTGACAGCGCGCCGCTCGTTCCTGTCGTTCCCCCGCCCATTCCGGCCGCTGCGAGCATTGCAAAAATGCCAACTAGCGCATAAACAGTCCCTTTTGCCATATGGCCAAATCGGCCGAACCGTCGAATCCATGGTTTTGCTTCGTGGGCTTTTGAAGCAATTTCATTTTTCATTGGCATCTTATATCCCTCCTCGTATTCCTATTCTTTCTATTCTATTCCCGCTTTTCATTTTTGCTCAAACTGGTAAATTTTTTGTCTCATTTGCTTGGTCATGATACTAATAGGCATAGAATTTCTTCTTTAAATGGATAAATCCATCGTGAAATTTGAATCAGTGGCCTTTGTTTTTTGAACGGTATAATAAACGGCCTGCTTCTCTCATAAGCTTATCAACCGGCACTTCTTTCGTATCCACAAGACCAGCTGACAAGCAGATTCCATTTACTCGACCATTTTGAAATGCCGCGCTTTTTTTCACGAGTTCTTCTGCCAATGTACGCGCCTCTTGTACGGATCGGTTCATAAACGAGACGCCAGATTCATCCCTGCCAAACCGAAATTCGTATGAATCTTCCGGGATAATGCTTTTTATAATCGAAGCGGTCTTTTCAAGCATACGATTTCCTTCTTCGTGGCCAAATTGATCGTTTACCTTTTTAAATTTATCTAAATCCATCATTAAAGATGCATGAATTCCTTAATGAATCCAGTTTGACGACATAATCCGGTTCCAATAACCACCACTTCACAAAAAAACAGGGCTTTCAGATTGAAAGCCCTGTTTTTTATTAAAATAATTTTTTTATTAAAATAATGTTGGCAATTGATTGATTAATGTGTAGCCGCCCATAAAAGCCATTAATACCACAACAATAATCCCTGCGATTGTCATCCAGATCGGATGACGGTACTCACCAACGATTGATTTTTTATAAGCCGCAATCAGCATAACGCTAAGCGCAACCGGCAGAATCAGGCCGTTTAATGCTCCGGCTAAAATAAGCATTTTCACTGGTTTACCAATTATCGTAAAAATACCAGTCGATACTAAAATGAACCCGACAATAATAGCCTTGTCATATTTTGCAATCATTGGGTGGAACGTGCGGATAAATGAAACAGATGTGTAAGCCGCTCCGACAACAGACGTAATTGCCGCAGCCCACATGACCACACCAAACAAGCGGTATCCGATGTTTCCTGCAGCCTGCTGGAACACAGACGCCGGCGGGTTTTCCGGGTTAATCGGCAAGCCCTGCGCCACAACACCGAGTGCAGCGAGGAATAGGAAAATACGCATAATAGAAGCGATCCCAATAGCAGACACTGAGCTTTTTGTTACTTGTGGAACTGCGTCGATACCTTTTATTCCCGCATCTAAAAGACGATGTCCTCCAGCGAATGTAATATAGCCGCCAACGGTACCGCCGACAAGAGTGACGATGGCAAGGAGATCAATCGTATCCGGGGCAAATGTTTTAACAACCGCTTCCCCTACTGGCGGGCTTGCTTTAAATACCACAAAAAGGGTAAGGGCAATCATGACAAATCCCATTATCTGTGTAAACTTATCCATCAGCAAACCCGCTTCTTTCACAAGAAAGATCGCAATGGCAATCACAGCACTGATAATGGCGCCCGTCACCGGATCTATACCGAAAATCACGTTGGCACCAAGGCCCGCTCCGCCGATGTTGCCGATATTAAAGGCAATTCCGCCAAGAACAATAAGTGTGGCAAGTACATAGCCTAAACCCGGGAATACAAGATTCGCAATATCCTGTGCCCGTTTCTCCGCTACCACTAGAATTCGCCAGATGTTCGTCTGAGCGCCAATATCAAGTAAGATTGAAACTAAAATAACAAAACCGAAGCTGGCGGCCAGCTGTTCGGTGAAGACCGTGGTCTGCGTTAAAAATCCTGGTCCGATAGCGGAAGTCGCCATTAAAAAGGCAGCGCCTAAAAGAATACTCCAATTTGATTTTTCTTGCTGTTGAAGCTGTTGTTTTTTTGACATTTCTATTCCTCCATTGCGATTGAACACACTTCAATCGCTTCTTCCTGCAACTTTGTCCGGATCAGCCGGGCAAAAGACAGCGCATGGGGTCCGTCACCGTGAATACAGACTGTGTCAGCTTGTATCTCGACATCTATTCCATCAATTGCCCGTACTTTCTTTTCTTTTGCCATGCGGACAACCTGCGCAGCTGCTTCTTCCGTGTTTTCAATCAATGCATTTGGCAAACGGCGCGGCGTCAGCATCCCTTCCCGTGTGTATGTACGGTCTGCAAAAACTTCACTTGCTGTTTTCAATCCTGCTTTTTGGCCGGCTTCAATCAGTTTGCTTCCAGCCAGGCCATACAAAATGAGGGACGTGTCCACGTCTTTAACGGCTGCCGCGATGGCAGACGCCATCTCTTCATTTGAAGCTGCCATATTATAAAGTGCTCCATGCGGCTTTACATGATGCAGCGCAGTTCCTTCTATGTTGACAAACGCCTGAAGGGCACCGATTTGGTACACAACAAGTGAATACACTTCTTCCGGTGAAAGTGCCATATTTCGGCGCCCAAAACCGGCTAAGTCTTGAAAGCCTGGATGGGCACCCATTTTCACACCATGCTCCATCGTTAAATGAACGGTCCTTTTCATGACATCCGGATCGCCAGCGTGAAATCCACAGGCAATATTCGCCGACGTAATGTATGGCATAATTTCTTGATCATGGCCAATTGAGTATGCGCCAAAGCTTTCTCCCATATCGCAGTTAATATCAATCTTCACAAGCAGCACCTCCAAAATCAGCGGTCATCGGCTCCTAATTCAATAGAAATCTGCCGTGATGCTTCTGTTAATTTTTTAATCATCTCTTTTGCGTGCGCTTCATCCTGAAAGCGGACTTCAGGACCGACCAGGCTGATCCCGGCTATCACATCCCCCTTATGATTAAAAATGGGGGCAGCAATAGCGGAGGAATGGTCCTCTAATTCAGAATGGCTGATCGACCAGCCATTCTTCCGTGTACTCTCAATGAGCTTTCGCAGTTCTTCTTTATTTTCTGGTGTTCCCTTTGCGTATCGTACAATTTGAAATGATTCAATGAACCGCTCCCGTTCAGCTTTTTCCATAAAAGACAGCAGTATCCGCGGGCATGCTCCTCCATATAACGGGGCACGGCGGCCGATTTGTGTATAAACGCGGACTCGCTCCTGCGTATCAACTTTCTCAATGTAAACTGCTTCATTTCCGTCCCGGATCACAAGATTCACGGCTTCTCCTGTTTCTTTCCGAAGTCTTTGCATATGAGGCAATGCGACCGACCGGATATCCAGCCGTTCTGCGACAAGATTACCGAGTGCCAGGAAAACAAGCCCTAAATGGTAAGCACCTTCTCGGTCTTTCTCCAGAAATCCGAGTTCAACCAGTGATTCCGCCATTCGATAAGCAGATGTTTTCGGCAGCCCTGTTTTTTCTATCATTTGCACCAATGTTAATTTTTCTTCCGTAAAAAACAGTTTAATGATTTCCATTGATTTAAGGACGGTTTTATTCATTTTTCTGCCTTCCCCCTGTTCCAATAAATGGAACGATTTGTCCATTTACCGTTTTGTTCCATTATATATGAAACAATGAAAAGGGAAACAGTCCATTTTATAAAATAGAATACTGGCTGTCTTTTTGATCGGTAATAAACATATGGCCAGGCGCATGTGTAATCATTAATGCCGGCTTGCTTGACATTGCAATGGATTGTGGTGTCACACCGCAAGCCCAGAAAACAGGAGTTTCTCCTTCTTTTATCGTCACAGCATCGCCAAAATCCGGCCGGTCAATCTGTTTTATACCAATTTGCTCCGGCATGCCGATATGTACCGGTGAACCGTGCACCGCCGGGAAGCGGGAAGTTACTTCGACCGCGCGTATCACATCTTTCGATTGAAACGGCCGCATGCTGACCACGAGATTCCCATGAAACGCGCCAGCTGGTTCACACGGCTTGTTCGTGATATACATCGGTACATTTCGCTGTTCCTCGATGTGGCGAATTGAAAGGCCATTTTCAAGCAAGGCATGTTCAAATGTAAAGCTGCATCCGATTAAAAAGGAAACCAAATCTTCCTGCCAGTAGGATTCGAGACTGGTTACTTCTTCAACAAGCTCCCCATGACGGTAAATCCGGTATTTTGGTGTGTCATACCGCAAATCAGCTGTTGGTGCAGTTAGTCGCGGAACCGGTGAGCCTGCATCCGTTACTTCAAGAAGCGGACACGCTTTTGGGTTCCGCTGGCAAAACAGCAAAAAGTCATATGCCTGTTTTTTTGGCAAAATCACAAGATTGGCTTGTGTATACCCAGGGGCCAGTCCCGCTGTTGGCGTCGTCCATTTGTTTTCCCGAATCTGCTTGCGAACCCATTCTAAAGATGTTTCCATTTTTACGCCTCCTTTTGTTCTATTGAAAAAAGATCAACCTTTTCTAAAAAACGTGTAGTAAATGTTCCTTTTTGGAACAGTTCCTGATCAAGCAGCCGCAAATGAAACGGAATCGTTGTTTCAATTCCTGTGATGACCATTTCATTTAATGACCGTTTCATTTTTTGTATCGCTTCTTCCCTTGTTTCTCCCCAAACTATGACTTTTGCAGTCATTGAATCATAAAAAGGAGGAATCGTATACCCAGCGTAAACCGCACTATCCACCCTCACCCCAAAACCGCCTGGCGGAAGATATTCTATCACGCGTCCCGGAGACGGCCGGAAGTCATGTTCAGGGCTTTCCGCATTAATCCGGCATTCAATAGCCCAGCCCGAAATGGTGATATCTTCTTGTTTATACGAAAGCGGCCGGCCGGCTGCGACCTTTATTTGCTCTTTAATAATATCCACTGCTGTCACAAGTTCCGTCACAGGATGTTCGACTTGAACACGGGTGTTCATTTCCATAAAGTAAAACTGGCCGTGTTTATCAAGCAAAAACTCAATGGTTCCCGCACTGTGATACTGAACGGCTTTGGCTGCTTTCACTGCCGCTTCACCCATTTGACGGCGGAGTTGTTCACTTAACGCCGGGGAAGGAGCTTCTTCCACCAGTTTTTGATGCCTTCTCTGAATGGAACAGTCTCGTTCGCCAAGATGAATCACATGCCCGAAGCGGTCCGCTAAAATTTGAATTTCAATGTGGCGTGGTTCCTCGATATATTTCTCAAGATAAACAGCAGCATTGCCAAAGGCTTTTTCCGCTTCAGACTGAGCTTGATGAATCGCCTGCTGCAAGTCCTGTTCTGTTGCCGCGAGGCGCATCCCTTTTCCACCGCCTCCCGCTGTCGCTTTGACAATAACCGGATAGCCAATTTCTTTTGCCACTTTCAAGGCTTCAGCTTGATTTTCGATGACGCCTTCTGTACCAGGCACTGTTGGCACTCCTGCTTCTTTCATCGTTGAGCGTGCCACCGCTTTTTCCCCCATTTTGCGGATTGCTTCCGGCTCCGGTCCGATGAACACAACGTTGCACGCGCGGCACATCTCTGCAAAATCGGCGTTTTCAGCTAAAAAACCATATCCCGGATGAATCGCGTCTGCCTGTGTCACATCCGCCGCACTCATGATGTTATGCATGTTCAAATAACTGTCTTTAGCAGGTGTTTTCCCGATACAAAGCGCCTCGTCCGCAAGCTTTACATGCAGTGATTCACGGTCCGCTTCTGAATAGACCGCAACCGTTTGGATGCCCATTTCTTTACAAGCGCGAATAATACGTACCGCAATTTCTCCTCTGTTTGCAATCAATACTTTTTTAAACATATGAATGCTCCTTTTACGATCGCTTCTTCAGCTTAAAAAGCGGCTGTCCGTACTCCACAACATCTCCATCTTGCACCAGTACTTCCACAATTTCTCCATCCATATCGGCCTGAACTTCGTTGAACAGCTTCATGGCTTCTACAATGCAGACAACTTGTCCTTTTTCAACAGCATCCCCAGCTTGAACAAACGGGTCTTCATCTTCATTTGCACGCGCGTAAAAGGTGCCCACCATCGGAGAAGTAATGACTTCATCTTTTGACATGACCTCATCCTTTGATGCTTCATTTGTTTGTTCATGTGATGTTGGCTGATTAGGCATTGACACATTGAACTCTTGCTTTTGATCTTTATCTTGAAGGACAGGCTGTTTCTCAAGCTTCATTTTCATTCCTTCATATTCAAAAGTGAAAACATTGACACTAGACCGGTCAATAATGTTCACCATTTCTTGAAAGTCACTCATTTTAATCATGTGATATCTCCTTACATATTCATTCAAATGACCATTCTTTTAACAAAAGAGCGGTGCGAATTTGTTTCATTTCCTTTTCACGTTCCATGTAAAGCTGTTCTGCTTCATCAAGTGTTATCTCTTTAAAGCGGACGTAATCTCCCGGCTTCATCTGAGCTATTATCGGTAAATCAGCTGCTGCAATTTGTCCGATTCTCGGGTAACCGCCGGTTGTCTGCCGGTCTGCAAGCAGCACAATCGGATTCCCATCGCTCGGTACTTGAATCGTTCCATTGGCTACTGCTTCAGATAATAATTCAAATGACTGTTTTAATTGAAGAGATGGACCTAAAAGCCGGTATCCCATCCGGTCAGATTGCGGTGTAATTTGAAATTCCTGTTCAAAAAACTGCTTTTTAGCCAATTCAGAAAATTCCTCAAATTCCGCTCCCTTTACTACACGGACAACTTTCCCATTCAAATTAGATTCAAATGGCACATACCAGTCAGTGGCCGCAAATGAATCATGTTTTAGCTTCTTTTGAAGTGCTCTTTTTGCTTTCATAGAAAAGCTGTTTTCCTCTGCCAGTGGAATCACATCACCTTCCTTAAGGGCACGTCCTTTGAAGCCGCCAATTTCTCCGCGTATATACGTACTTTTGCTGTTCATTACATTTGGAATCGAAAAACCGCCTGCCACAGCGACATATGCGCGGCATCCGAATTTACCGCCGGCGAAAGAAAGAACGGCATCTTTTTTCACAAAAACGGGCCGCCATGAAGGAACGGGGCTCCCGTCGATGACCGGGTTTAAGTTTCCGCCTGTAATGGAAATCAATGTATCTTCTTTAAACTGAAGAGATGTACCCATCATCGTCACTTCAATTGCCGCTTCTCCCTCTTCATTTCCAACTAATACATTGGCGAGGCGAAGTGAAAATGAATCCATGGCACCGCCCACAACAACCCCGTACTGTTGAAATCCATATCGCCCTAAATCTTGAATCGTTGCCAAGAGCCCCGGGCGGATGATATGTACACTCATTGCAATCTCTCCTGATACTGTTCAAATTCTTCCTCTGTAATTGGTACAAATTTCACGATATCCCCCGCCGACAACAAGCTTGGCTGGTCACGATCCGGCCGGAAAAGAGCCATCGGTGTCCGGCCGATCAGCTGCCATCCACCCGGTGTGGAAATCGGATATACGCCTGTTTGACTGCCTGCTATTCCAACACTTCCAGCCGGAATAGACGTGCGCGGGGACGGACGGCGCGGGGCATTTATTTTTTCTGAAAGGCCGCCAAGGTAAGGAAATCCCGGTGCAAACCCAATCATATAAACGGGATACCGGGCGGATACATGCAAATGAATCACTTCATCGGTCGAAAGATGGTTGTGTCCTGCCACAAAATCGAGATCCGGCCCAAAATCACCGCCGTAGCAGACAGGAATATCCACAATCCGCGGAGTGCTTTCTTCTTCTTCCACAAGTGTCTCCAACATCCGTTCAAGAATGGCCTGGACAATTTGAAAAGAAGATTTCTCTATTTTGCCATATGCCTGCTTCACAATAAATGGGTCAAAAAAAATCGTTACACTGGCAAAAGCAGGTGTACATTCAATGAAACCGGAGAATGATTCATGCTGAAGTTTTGTTGCTAGGGCTTTTACTTTTTTATTAATGAACGAATTGATTTCTGTTCCAAATTGAACGGTTATTGCCGCCTCTCCTAACGGTTTCATTTGGATTTCTTCTAAGTTTTTTTTCATCATTTGAATCTTTCTCACCGCCCTTGTTCCGAATATTGGAACTATAATTCTTTATTTCGGAATATAGAATTATTATAATTATCAGAAAAACAAAAGGCAAGAAAAATAAAAAACGACCAGGAAGAATCCTGATCGTTTTTAGCAATTTACCAGCTTCCATCATATATAGCTTTCCCTGATACTGGTGTCGTATACTGATTATTTTCCCCGTTCTGCCAAACACGCTCTCCTGATGCGGTTTCATATAAAAATTTAAATGAATAGGAACGGTTTGCTGCAAGATCAAACGTGCCACTCCATGTTCCATCTCCTTTTTTCATTAATTCATATGAATACGCATCCGGATTCCAGCACCCGATTTCGCCGCGGTCGCCAATGATGTATACTTTCTCAGCCGATATAGGAACTTCTGATATATTCATGGTCACCGGCATTTGTGTCAGTGCGAGCTTATCCACCATCATGTTAAATTCATTCGTTGGGTTCCCAGCTTCATCAAACAAGTAATTCATGCGCAGCAATGTAAAACCATCGAATCCATAGTTGAATGTCATCTCCGCTGAATTGTCAAAGCCCCACTCATTATTGATCATCGCCAGCGCGTTTTCTCCGTTCAGTGAAATACCCCGTTCATTGGCCAAAGTGGCGATTTGGGTCACAAGCGTTTTCGGTGCGCTGTAGTAAGGAGCAGCTTGCGCATTGTTGTCATCCATTTCTAAGCATGTGAATGTAAGGGCCAGATCTGCTTTTTTCACTCCATCCAGCAGTCTTTCATAATTATAATAACCTGTACTATACTCGGCCGCATGCGGCATCTCCGGATCATTCATTTTCCAATGTACGCCTGACATTTTCACCCCGATTGGCACATCGAACGTACGGTCAAACTGTTTGTGTGCAGCTTTTGAAATGTTCTTCATGTGTACTTCGAGTGCGCCTTGATACCAGCTCATAAAATCTTGTCCATATGCGGTTTCATAAGCTGTGCCGCTTGTGAAAAATTCGTCTCCGTTCGCCGGCGGCCCAATTTCATGCCATTTTTTATAAGCTGTGCCCCATGCCGCGTTCAGCTTTTCCACATTTTTGTACTTCTTTTTCATCGCATTTTGAAAATCTTTCTTCGCTCCATCAGTATAAGCCTGGAGTTGTCCACGTTCCGGCCAGTCCCATCCATCCGCAAATTGATAAGACGGATAGCGAAGTTCGCCCGCCGGTCCGCCGCTTAAATAAATTTTCGCAATCAAGTCTTCTTCATCCGCAAACTGCTTAGCAAATGAGCGGTAAAATTCTTCGTATTGCTTGGCAGCCCCTTTCCACCAAGGTGCTAATGCTTCTTTATTCAGATAACCGCTTTCACTTTCGAATGCCATATTTTCAATATTATCTTTTTTCCACAGCCATGACGGGATCGGATAATTGCAATCGTCTCCTACATTGCCGCCGCATTGATGCGTCGACATAATCGGCACCCATTTTAGTCCAGACGCTTCTATAACATCTGCGTACTTTTCATAATAAGACCAATCGAATTGATTGTCCGCTTTTCCTTCAACCATGCCCCACCAAATATCCGTCGTCAGTGCATATACGCCGTTTTCTTTCATCGTTTTAAGCTTTGCTTCAAATGCATTCCAGTCCGTAATTTCTGTCAGCGGCGCCATCACATAAAGCTTGTAGTCCTTCTGAACTTCCGCCTGAGCCGGAGTTCCTCCCCCAATTGCTGACACAATGAGTAATAATAGTGCCATAAACACGTATGCTGTTTTCTTCATCCAGCATAACCCCTTTCGCATTTTATGCAAACGCTTTCATTACAAGACAAAAAAAGAAGTTCATTCCTTCTTTTCAAAAAAAGTATAGTAAATGAACTTCTATTCAGTCAATCTTATTTTAAAAAACAAAACTTTATATCTAGATTACTAGAGCGCTTTTCGTTCGGCATCTGCATCTTTTGACGTGTTTACAATCTTGCCATACCGATAGTAAACAAATGCAGCTGCTGCAAAGCCGATTACAGCTAAAAATGCATCAAAAATAAAGATGATGGCGATATTGCCTGTTTCGGATAAAAGACCGGTCACGAGCGGCATGACGATCGATGCCAGTCCTGCTGCTGTTGCGACAATACCTGTTACAGTTCCTTTTTTCTGCCAAAACAGCTCGGTCATAATCGTAATCGCCAGCTGGAAAATACCTGCTGTCGAAAAGCCGATAAAAAAGGCTGTTACAACCGCAACTTCTGGAATTTCCACTGTTAAAATTGTTGTGATTGCCACAAATGTAATGATTGGATAAATGACAATAACCGTTACTGGACGAAGCATTTTTTTCAGTAAAATTGACAAGGATAATACAGAGATAAGCGCCCCAATACTATAGTAGCTAAGCAATTTCACTGCGCTTTCTGCCGCCATACCGAGCACTTCTTCTCCATAGCTTGGCAGCCATATTTGTGCGACTGTGAACAGACCGGTTGATGTAAACCCAATAATGACAAGCGCAATTCCTTCGCGTGAAAATTTTGGCTCAATGGCAAATTTCGACTGCCCGGCATTTTCGGCTGCCTGGCTGGCTACAATCGCACGGTGATCCGGAAATTTAACCGTCATGAGAAACAGCATGTTTAAAAAGAAAATCGCAGCCGGTACGAAAAATGCATAGCTGTACGATGATCCCTGATTAGCAAAAAACAAAATCATAAACGGCAAAATTGCTGCGCCGACAGACATAAATGCTTTGACCAGGACACTTGCCGATCCGCTTGATTTTGGAAAGATTTCAATCAGCCCCGGATAGGAACCCGCATCCATTGCCGAGTTGGCCACACCCGCTAAAAGTGCAAACATAAAAGCTGCTTGATAAATCGGTGACAGCGGAATGCCGACGAGAAAAATCCCCATGGCGAGCGCCGCAAAAATAACGAGCGGCTTCCGCCCGAACCGGTCAGACAAATAACCGGATAATGCGTATGTAAGCAGCTTCCCGATCCCAATCGCGGCAATAATGTAACTGATGCCCGCTTTGTCTGTGTCCCATTTTTCAGACAATGAGGCCATATTAGATGAGAGCATAATATTGACCATTCCAAGCAAAAAATAATTGATATATAGGCCAGATGCCGCTTTTGTATATGGATTCACTTTTTAACATTCCCTCCTTTTCAAACATTTTTCATTATACCAAACATTTGAATGATTCGTTTTGTTTTCTCATGGAAAAACATGGTTCACCACTGCGATATGTTTAGCATAGCTTTTTAATACTATCCTATTTTCAAAGAATGTATTTTTAAAAATAATTGCTTTTATTCTTTTGCACACAAAAAAATGATGCAATAAATAATCTCCCTTGTCACATAAACACAAATAGTGTAATATTACACCGATATTAACACAATTAACAATAGAAGTTTTTCTGAATACGGAGGAGACAATAAGGATTCTCTCTAAAAGTAAAGACAATAAGGGTTTGAACAAATGTTGAAGCATAAGGCAGAAAGATTTGATAGAAAAACTCAGGATTAATGAAAGGGTGCAAATTGATGAACACAAACAAAGGAGCCTTTTATTTTTTCAATTATGGGCTCGTTCCATTTTTGCTTGCTTTTATAGCGGCGGCAGGCCTTTCTGTTTATGATCAGTTAACGATCGTTTTTTCAACTGTTTTTGTAGTGGGAGGTTTAGCTTCAGGTATTTGGGCTGGCCGGAAGACAGATAGACCGTTACACGCATTCCTTTATCCACTTTTTTATACGCTTGGGTTATGGACTCTGTTTATGATAATAAGCGGGGGCTTTTACGGGGCAGATGCCTGGTTTTGGTTTACCATTTTACATATTCCACTTGCACCGGTGTATTTTTTCTCTTCGCTTTACGGAGTCGGCTATCTTTTTATTTTCATTCCCGTATTGTACGAGCTTGCTTTTTTCATTGGTTTTCTCGTCAGAAAACAAAAGCTGAACGTTCAATCAGGAAGAAAAACAGCTTTGATGCTTATGGCTGTGCTGTTTTTTGCTTGTATTGGCTTATATATTACATGGGAACGGATTCAGACTGTACTTCCCTCGCATGGTTTTGACTATGAGGGCGGCAATTCCAGTACAGATTTAACCCCCTATAATGTAACAAACCCAAACAACATACTGCCGAAGCTGGCTGAGGAAGCAAGGTTTTCTATTGATACACGGCAAAACATGCTTGTGATGGATGGAGCGGAAGCCGCTTTTCCTGTTTATTCGGCTTTTGCGCAGGCCGTTTATAAAAATGCGGCACAAAATAGTAACTTTATTACGTTCACAAACACCATTTTTGCTTATGAGCGATTAGTTCATAAAGAGGTAGATATTTATTTTGGCGCTGAGCCGTCAAAAGCACAGCTGAAAATGGCCGATGAAGCAGGGGTTGAACTTGTGATGACACCGATCGGCAAAGAAGCATTTGTCTTTTTTGTAAATGAAAACAACCCGGTTCTTGACCTTTCGGTGGAGCAAATCAAATCGATTTACAGCGGCGAAACGACCAATTGGAGCGAAGTCGGCGGAAAAAACAAAAGGATTCTTGCTTTTCAGCGCCCTGAAAATTCAGGGAGCCAAACGTGGCTGCAAAAAATCATGACCGGCCACACCATTATGACACCTGTGAAGGAAGAGGTCCCGGAAGGAATGGGCGGCATTTTGGAACAAGTGGCAGATTACCGTAATTACAAAAACTCCATTGGCTTTTCCTTTCGCTTTTTCGCTGCCGGCATGCGTGACAGTGAACAGTTGCGGTTTTTATCGGTCAACGGCGTCACACCTGTTCCGGAAAATATATCAGATGAACTTTACCCATTCACTGCAACGTTGTATGCCATTACATTGAAAGAAAACAAAAAGCCGTCCTTAACGCCTTTTCTTGACTGGATGCAAGGCAATCAGGGACAGCAGCTTATTGAGGACATTGGCTATGTGAAATTAAAGAAATAATTTAAGAACAAATTGCTTCTGCCGCCGCACAGATGACTTTGTTCCGTCCCTTTTGCTTCGCTTCATAAAGCGCATCATCTGCTAGTTTTAATAATTGTTCCGCGGTGAACTCGCTTGACGCAGCCAGTCCGGCGGAAAACGTAATAGGAATTTCTAAGTCATTCACACAAACGGGCTGCGTGGCGATCATCTCACGGATTCGTTCGATCGCCTCTATTGCGTTTTCTTTTGTGCAATCCGGTAAAATTACAACAAATTCCTCACCACCGTAGCGGGCAACAATATCAATACTGCGTAAATTATGAAGCAGCCGTGCACTTACGGTCTCGAGAACACGATCCCCGACAATATGTCCATATGTATCGTTTACTTTTTTAAAGTAGTCGATATCAATAAATGCAAGAACGAACGGTTCGTCTCCACGCTCACCTGATGAGAATTTTTGAAAATAGTTCATGAATGCACGTCGATTATATAATTGAGTCAGTGGGTCTTTTCTGGCAGATTCAATCAGTTTTCGTTTCGATACATATTCGTGATACAAATCGTTAAGCATCCAAACGATTAGGAAACTGAGTAAAATGTTCATTGGGAGAACGATAGGCATAATAAGTGATAAATAGTCTACAAAAGAAATGACGCCGAAAAATGCGACGAATAAAACATTAATAAAATTAAGTGTGAAAACGGACAAAAGAATACGTTTCATCCGTGTCAACCTTGGAAAAAACAAGTGAAGAAACATTCCTGCAGTAGACAACACGACCATATTACACAATCCTACAATCGCTGCTTCACTTATTCCAAACGTTAAGCGCGCGAGGCCAATCCCAAATCCGACAACGAAAATAAAAAAGGTGTTTTTAGCGAACAGTGCGGCAATAAGGACCGGAACGAAACGAAGATCAAAAATGACTTCATCATCCAAATGAATACCAAAAAACATTGATATCCATCCAGAAAAAATAGCGAGCGCCAAAAGCAAAGTATTTTTCAAACGCGGCGATGCATTCACTAAAAATTGTTTGTATAAAAGACCACTTACTGAAACAATCGCGATCAGTAAAGATGCATTAATAATAAATTCTTTTACATTCACCATACAACGTCCCTCATCCCTGTTAAGATCTGATTAATAAGCCAAAAGAAATGCCCCAAAGAGCTCTTTGGGACAGTATAAAAATCTTACGCTGTTTCATATAAATGGATATAAGCCGCATTTTCTATTACAAAATGGGAGTCTCGTTCCATTTCCAGTTTGCACAGATGATAATAGACGCAGGAAGAAGCACCTCATTCATAAAACATTTCAGCTGCTTCTAATTGATCTTTTATAAAAAAATCATTCAATACAAGCAGTTTTTCCATGGAAATCCCTCTTTTTTATTTACATACCCTCTTTTCACCATATTAGTACTATTTACTCAAAAAAAAAAAAAAAAAGATGCCCGGATTGGTCCGGGCACCAAATTCAGTTCTTATTCCACTCTTTTAATTCCAGCCGGCGTACTTTATGAGTCACGGCCGGATCGTTTTCGGCTAATTCAAGTGCTTCTTCATATGTATCGGCTACATACACAACAAGGCCGCCAGAGCCGTCCGTAAAAGGCCCTTTCGCAAATACCTTATCTCCCAGTTCCGCTAAATAGTCAAGATGAAGCGGACGTACTTCCTGGTTTTTTTCAGGATCAATCATGTGTAAAAGGGCAGCATAAAACGCCATCGTTATTCCTCCATTTCAGTCTGAATACTCTGTCATTATAGCAGAAAAACGAAAAATAGATGGATCATTTTTCATTAAAAAAGGCATCATGTGTATAATGAGAGTAAAAAAAGGTGTAGGAAATGGACATTAAACATTTGCAGTATTTTATTGAAGTATCAAATTTCAACAGCTTTTCAAAAGCGGCCGATCATTTGTTTATTACCCAGCCGACCATAAGCAAAATGATTAAAAATTTAGAAACGGAGCTTGGCGTGGAATTGTTTGACCGCTCAAAAAGAAAGCTCGTTTTAACCGACGCGGGCAGAATTTTATTAGAGCAGGCGAAGCTCGTAGACAAGGCATTTCATAATTTGGAAACAGAGCTCGACAATTTGCTTGAATTAAAAACCGGCCACATCCGGATCGGACTGCCGCCTATTTTTGACGCACACTTTTTTTTAAAAGTCGTCGGCCTGTTTCACGAAAAGTACCCTGGCATTACGTTTCAGCTCAAAGAAGAAGGCTCGAAATCGATTGAAGAAGCCGTTGAACAAAACGAGCTGGACGTCGGCGTCATCGTTCTCCCAACACAGGACGATGTATTCAATCACTTCGCGTTTATGGAAGAAGATTTAATGCTGATCTTGCCAAACTCCCACCCGCTCGCAAAACGGACGGAAGTTGACTTGGCAGAGCTGTCTTCTGAATCGTTTATTTTGTTCAACAAAGACTTTGCCTTAAATGACCGGATCATTTCTTCCTGTAACGATGCGGGGTTCCATCCACACGTTATTTCTGAAAGCTCGCAGTGGTCCTTTATCGAAGAAATGGTCGCGTCAAAACTCGGCATTTCTCTTTTGCCGGAAAGCATTTGCCGGCACTTGCATGATCACGTGTGTGCAGTGAAAGTGGTTAATCCGTCCATCAACTGGCATTTGGCAATCATTTGGGGGAAAAATCAATATTTATCCTATGCCGCTAAAGAGTGGCTTCATTTTACAAAAGAACATTTTTCAAAAACGGCTCTCCTCGATTAGAGCCGTTTTCCCATGCCAGCTATTCATACATGGAAGCATTTACATAGATAAAAGCTATATTTAGAATAAAAAACAACCATTTTACTTCCTTTTCGAACGGGCGTACACTGACGGTATGGAAGGAATGATCCAATATGACTGTCTTAAAAGAAGCAATTAAAACACGTGAAAGCCGCATTGTTCACACCGATCAAGTGTTAGCATGCGATTTAAATAATTATCAAACCTTATTCGGCGGCGTGCTGATGAAAAAAATTGACAGCGTCGCTTGTCTTTCTGCAAGACGCCATTCTCGCGTAAAGCAATGTGTAACAGCCTCAACAGACTCGATCGACTTTTTAGATGCCATTCGTGAAACCGACTCAGTTTGTGTTGAATCGTTCGTGTCTTTTACGGGACGGACATCGATGGAAATTTTCTGCAAGGTCATTGCTGAAGATATTGCAACTGGAAACCGCCGGATTGCCGCTACAGCCTTTTTAACATTTGTTGCATTGGATGAAAATAAAAAGCCGGTAGAAGTGCCAGGGGTAATTCCAGAAACAGAGGAAGAGAAGTTTTTGTTTGAAACAGCGAAAGACCGGGCGGAAGTGCGTAAGCATCGCAGAACAAAAAGCAAAGAGCTTGCGGAATACATGACACTCAAAAAACCATGGGACAGATAAAGGAGGAAACAGAATGATTGCTACATTGTGCAGCATTGATGAGTTAAAAGAAGCGAAAAAAGCCATCGATCAATTGCAGGATTCTTATCCTCATTTGTTCGACAAAATGGTGCATATCGCGGGTTTAACACGGGCATTACAGTTGAAATATCAGTATATGGGCTGCTTGATTATGGATGAAGATTCGGCAGACTGCCTGCCGAATATCCCGTACAGCTCTGTGCTTCGTCTTTACAAAAAAGAAGTGCAAACGTTAAAAAATGACGAGCATATCGCCATGTTAAAGCAGCTTTTTACCTCGTTCAAAGAAACAGGCTATGCAAAAATCAGCTTGCTTGCCCTTGGCCGGTCTCCTGAATCGCTCGTTGGCGCATCAAGCGTAAAATAACACAAACCAGGAATGTCCGCTAAGCGGCGTTCCTGGTTTTTTATTGTTTTTAGCAACCGGAGGAGTTGACGTTTTATGAATAAAGCGTACGATAAAAGTGAAAGTGCAGTATTCACCTAAGACTCTCATCATTGTTGTTTCATTATGAGGAGGAGAAATTTTGGCAAAATTGCAGGGAAAAACAGCTGTTATTACAGGTGGAGCGAATGGAATCGGCAAGAAGACAGCGGAGCTTTTTTTAAAGGAAGGCGCAAATGTTGTGCTCGTCGACTTATTTGATGATGCATTAGATGAAGCCGCTGGTGCACTTGAGCAATTTGGATCCATTATTGCTGTCCAAGCGGATGTCTCGAAAGAAGAAGATGTAAAAAAATATGTTGAAAAAGCAGTCAGTAAATTTGGCCGGATCGATGTCTTTTTTAACAATGCGGACATTGAAGGCAAAGTAGCGCCTCTTGTAGAACAGGATGTGGAAGACTTCGACAAAGTCCAAGCCGTTAATGTACGCGGTGTCTTTTTAGGTTTAAAGCACGTCATCCCAGTTATGACAGAACAACAGAGCGGCAGCATCATTAACACGTCATCTGTAGCCGGTTTTATTGGCAGCTCCGGCATCGCACCTTATGTAACCTCCAAACACGCGGTGATTGGGTTAACGAAAACGGCCGCGCTTGAAGCGGCAGCTGCGAACATACGAGTTAACTCGATTCATCCGTCACCGGTCAATACACAAATGATGCAGTCTCTTGAAGAAGGCATTAACCCGGGCCGCGGCGAGGAAGCAAAAGAAGCATTTGCGAAAACGATCCCGCTTGGCCGCTACGGTGAATCGGATGATACCGCCAAGCTTGTTTTGTTCCTTGCTTCAGACGACAGTGCTTTTATCACAGGCAGCCAATACCGTGTTGACGGCGGGATGGCAGCCCAATAAAACTCAAAAAGAACCTCTTTTTTCAGGAGAGGTTCTTTTTTTCTGCCAATTGATCAACGAGTTTTTCTGCTGCTTTCCGGTATATATTGCTCATATGAACGAGTGCCAAAATTTGTAGAACATCACCGAGTTCATCAGTATCTGCTGTCATTTCATTTATGCGCTCAGTGATATCCTTCTTCCCATGTTCCACATTATCAGCTGCTACTGTTAAAAATTCTTCATAAAATGAATCCAAATTAATATCGTCGATTTGCTCATTAATGTCTGTCAATGTCGTTTTAATATCATTAATAGACAGTGTTCCTTTCAGCTGATAAATGAGGCTGATCAAAAGCAAATGCTCTTTTGAGTATTTTTTTTGCTTAATCGGAAATAACAATTTTCCTTTTGCATAGTTATTAATCATTGTTTTCGTCAGCACTTTTTCTTCCGCATTTCGGGTTGAACTTTCAAATGTGTGTTCAAACAATTGAATAACTTGGTCCATGTATAAGTCAATATTTGGTATGTTATCCGGTGTCAGCTGGTTATCAAGATGAAGTTCTTTTAAAATGCCTGGCAATTTCCCCACATAAACACCTGCTTTTCACATAGTTATGTTCCTTTTATTATAGGGGAATATTGTTTACATGTAAAACTTGACTATATCAGGTTATGGACATATCATAATAAGTAGTTATAAAAACCACTTATCAACTTGGAGGTATTTACATGAATCAAATCATCCGAGAACCCATTAATGCTTTAACTCACTTGATCGGTGCCATTTTGTCTGTTGCAGCGCTTGTTGCCATGATTATCAAAGCTGGGTCTGCCGCTTCAGCAGCTTCCGTTACCGCTGTGTGCATTTTTGGTGTCAGCTTAATTCTTTTATACTCTGCTTCTACTCTTTACCATTCGGTCATAGCCCGTGATTCCGTTATTGCTTTTTTCAGACGGCTGGATCACTCGATGATTTTCGTCTTGATTGCAGGATCGTATACACCTTTTTGCTTAATCAGCTTGAATAATAAAACCGGATGGACACTTTTTATTATCGTATCACTCATAGCCTTGCTGGGCATTGCCTTTAAAATGGTTTGGTTTAACTGTCCGAGATGGCTGTCGACGGCTTTGTATATTTTTATGGGCTGGATGGCTGTTTTTGTTTTTTCACCGCTTGCGGGAAGTCTCGAAACTGGCGGACTCGTCTTGCTTGTTGCTGGTGGGGGTTTATATACAATCGGCGGTGTGATTTACGCGCTGAAGCCTTCTTGGATGCAAATAAAGCAAATGGGTTTTCACGAAATTTTCCACATTTTCATTTTACTTGGCAGCCTGTCTCACTTTTTAAGTGTCTTTTTGTACGTACTATAATAAAAAACAGATGCGGCTGTGATTGCCGCGTCTGTTTTATTGTCCAAGCTGTTCAATTTTCGTCCGAAGCTGCTGCAGTTCCTGTACCGTTTGCATCAATTCTGTGTTTTCAAAAATAGCCGCTGGATCAAGCACGCCATTTTCTATTTTGGTCATCGCATCATTAACGCCGGATTCAAGCTGTGTGCTGTAATCAAGCAGCTTATCGTGCACGCCTTCTGCAATTACCGGCGCCTCCATCTGCTGAACTTCATCAATGTCCTGCTGCAAGCTTTCAAGCTGAGTTTGAACGTCTGGAATGATGTCCGGATTCGAAGCGGCATTTTCAAGCAAAGCGGGTATATCAGTGGCAAATTGCTGTGTTTCATTTAAAAATTCTGTCATATCAGTTGCATATGTCAACGTATTATTCGCTTCATCCAGCAAGCTGCATCCACTCAAAATAATGGCGGATAATCCAACTGCTGCGGTCCATTTTATGATCATGTCATTTCCTCCTATTCGTTCTATACTTTGTATACGAAAAACAGAGACAAATGGATTCATTTTTTCAGCGCAGCACCAATAACCATCTGAAACCAGCGCTCTTCATTTGGTGAATGGCATGGATAGGACAGTTCCTCATAGGAGGATCTCTTATTAAGAATACGCAGCATTGCCTGCAGCGCTTCGCTGTTTTGTTCGTTATGCAATACTGCTAGATAATTAGTACCTATTGTAGATCTGGATTGACCGCTTTCTAACCCAAACTTTTCCCATGCTTTGTTTACTACTGCGATCATGCCGTGTTTATCTACGATTACAATTTGATTGTGAAAAGAATCAATAATTGATTGGATCCCTTGATGTATGTTCATTCTGTCCTCATCACCTTTGTCGTTTCCTTCATTATTCCTATCTTTATCTTACTATCGAATCTCCAAAAAGAAGGTCCCTTAATTTCACAAGTAAAAAACTCCACGTGGCACATACGCCAGTGGAGCACTAAGAGTTATTCATGCATCTTGAGCCAATACAGCTGATCGGTCACTTCTTCTATTTGTTTATAGACTTCTTCATTGACCGCTGCGATAAAACAAGTGGATGGCCCTGCAGATTTTGTCATATCAAGTTCACAGTGTCCGCTTCTTCCAGTAAGCTGCATCAGTTCATAAGCGATCCCTTTAGAACCGACGGGGAGAACCGCATATACGCCATTCATATGAGCAATTTGCCGAAAAACAGAAAGTGGTGCGATGTCATTCGGATGCGCCATCACTTCAGAACCAACAAGCGGTTTTCCGATAATTCCGAATTTTGCCCGCCCCTGTTCAATTCGATCGGTATCACGGACGTGCCGGCCAATAACCACAACACCGGATGCTGACTGTTGCATGGTGAAATTCGACTCGGTGCTGCCGGTCAGCTCCAGCTCACAGCCAAGTTCAGCGGCCGCTTTCTGAATTCCTTTATACAACGATTTCCACGCCGCTTCACCTGAAAAATTTTGCAGCACCACCGCAAAAGGCTCCCCTCCAGCGGCTATACACTCCATTAACGCAACCCGGGCGGAAAAATAGCCGACCACTTCGTATGGTGCCTGAACAGCGTCTTGCTCTTTCTCTCCTATTGAGCCGCTATTATCCGCGGCAATGATCAGCCCGTTCGTCCGGATCACATCACGCATGCAGACGGCCATATCGTTTGGCAAACACTGGTGCAATACGGGGGATCAGAACATAAGCTGCAATTCCATTGAAAGCCGCCGCTATCGTAATCGCCGGCACAGCACTTATGTAAAACGGTATGCCCAGGAATAGAATAAACGGCGCGGGAGATACAAGTCCATTTAATAAAATGAAAAAAAGACTCGCACTCCATTTATTTCCTGCTGTATAAAGCTTTCCGAACAACCAAATAACCCCGGCCATTTCAATCGCGACAATGATATGCAAAGGTCCCATCGGGAAACCGCCCATTAACGCAGAAACAAGGTGGCCAAATGCGCCGGTCAGCGCACCTGCTGCCGGTCCTAATAAAACCGCAGCCACAAGTGCTGGAAACGAATCAAGCGCTACACTTGAGATAGGCGCTGGCACCTTGATCATGCCTCCTATAACCGATAACGCAACAAACAGCGCTAGCCAGCTTATTTTTCTTACATTCATTGGCTGTCCTCTTTCCGTTTGCCACCGCGAAACACGTTCGCGCTGCGTACATATTCAACATCCTTTACACCTTCACGGAAGTTAGCAACGCGGGCAATTGCGAAGAAATAATCGGACAAGCGGTTTAAATATTTTAATGTGAGCGGATGAACTTCTTCCCCTGTCCGCATTAACGCAACGACAAGACGCTCAGCCCGGCGCGCAACTGTCCGTGCAAGGTGAATATGAGCTGACCCTTTTGAACCGCCCGGCAAAATAAACCGTTCAAGCTCCGGCGCTTCCTGAATGTATACATCAATTTTCGTTTCCATTTCATCAATCGATTCCTGCTGCAGCTTAAATCCGCGCTTGCCATTAATCGTGGCAAGGTCGCCGCCACAGTCGAATAATTCGTGCTGAATCGTCTCTAAATCGGACAAAACATCTCCAAATTTCGCCGGATTAAGCTCTGTAATCGCCATCCCAACGACCGAATTTAGTTCATCCACTGTTCCGTATGCTTCCACGCGAATATCGTCTTTTCCCACGCGTCCGCCAATAATGCTCGTTTCACCTTTGTCGCCTGTTCGTGTATATAGTCTCATTTTTTCTCCTCCTTTATCGTTTCTGAAACCCCATACCAAATCGTATCCACACGTTCTGCCGCTTCGGCTGCATCTTGAAAACACCAGCCGGCCGCATCGCGGAAATGCCGGTCAAAGGCATTCATTGGCACAATGCCTTTCATCATATCTGTGCCGATCATAACGATTGTTCGGTCTTCTGCCTGCCACTGGGCTAATTTCTTTTTAAATAATAATCGGGCGCCAGCCGGTGTCTCCGCTTTTTCGAGCAGCGTCCGGACATATCGTTCAATTCCTTCGAGCACAACGACCTTCTCCGTGAAATCTGGGACCTCTTTTTCATTATAAAACGAATGCCATTGATGCGGCGTGTGATCCAGCCCGTAAAAGTGTGTTACCCATTTTTTTTTGCCATTGAAGGCACCGCCTGTAACGAAGTGCATCGTTCTCCCCTCCTTAGTGCTGAAAGACTACCGGACAGCTCATACCCATGCCCATTTTCCGACGACCAATCCCCAAACGATTTTGCTTCCGGTGCCCATACCGATAACAGATGACGGATAACACCGCCATGCGTGACAATAGCAGCCCGGCGTATATTTTGATCCGCCATCGTTTTTAAGACATCTCGAAATCCCTCTTCTACCCGTTTCGCAAAAGACGCATAGGAATCGCCGCCGGGTACTTGAAGAGAATAATCGTGAAGCCAAGCGATATATTCCGGCAACTGTTCAAGTTCCGCGTGGGCTTTCTTTTCCCATTCCCCGAAATGAAACTCACGTAACTTTTCGGACTTTGTATGAGTTTGCGGCCAAAAAACATTTGCTGTCTGTACACATCTTGTTAAATCACTCGCCACAATCCAATCGTAGTCTGGAACCGACAGCTGCCTGAGCGCCGCAATCCCTTCTCCATTGACCGACACATCTGTCCAGCCGCAAAACTGCCGATTTTGGTTTGCATCGGTCAGCCCGTGGCGAAAGAGACCGACAGCCACACAATCATCCATAGTAAAAGCTCCGCCCCTTCATGCGCCGCACCGAGCAGGTCACCCGTTGTGCCGCCAAATTCTTTTTGCATCCCCTGTTTAACAAACACAAAATACATCCATGAAGCGCCGGCCATGATCCAAAATAACGGCTGCCATATGTAAAAAAACGCAGCGATTATGAGAAAAAAGCTGTAAACATACGGCAATGTCCTCGAATGACCTTTTTGAAAAAAAGCAGAGAGCCCTTCCGTTTTAGCTGGCGGCACATATTGTAAAAACAGCCCGGTTAGTATTTGAGCAAAAAGCGGAATAAGGACGATGATGTCTGTGTACAAACTGCCCGCCTGCACGGTTTCATATATAAAAATAAATTTAGCGACCAGCAGAATAACGAGTGCTAATACCCCAAACGCGCCAGCCCGCGGATCATTTAAAATAGACAGGCGCTTTTCTTTATCCCGGTATGAAAAATGAGCGTCCGCCCAGTCTATCCAGCCATCCAAATGAAGGCCGCCCGTCAAAATAATTGGAAGCAGCCAGACAAGAAATGCAATCGATAGCGGTGAAAATGGACTCCATTCGATTAAGCCCCAAAAAACAGTGGCGTACAGCAGCCCTTTCACGATCCCAAGCAGTGGAAACAAATGCAGCACCGCTTTCAATTCCGCTTTGTCCATCGGCAATGTCCGGTGCAGCGGCAGAACGGTAAAAAACTGAATGATGATTCCAGCGGCGTATACGTATGACCTCATCGCTGTCTCTCCAAAACGGCTTCGAATACCGGCCAGTCCAGATGTTTTTCAACATGCGCTGCAATCGCGTCATACGTGCCATTTCGGTTTAACGCTGCCGGCAGGCGCTCTTCCAGCCCTTTTGTGCGGCGAATCCGGTTCAGCCAATCCGCTCGGAACAGATCATTGTAAAATAAATGATGTAAGTATGTTCCACAAATCCGGCCGTCATGGGAACGGTAGCCATCTCGATGATCGCCGTCCGTTAAAAAAGGCGTGCCATTCACGATTGTTTGACCGAAGTGTATTTCATAACCGGATAATGGAATGCCGGATGCCATCCCTTTCGTCCGAATAATCGTTTTGTTTTTTTCAAAAATCGTATCCGCCGGAATAAGCCCAAGTCCTTTCTCGATAGAACCAGCAATGCCAGTATCGCTTCCGTCAGGGTCGACAAGCATGTTTCCCATTAATTGAAAGCCGCCGCACAAGCCGATGACCGTGCCGCCATTTTCCGCGTATGTGCTTATTTTTTCAGCCAGCCCAGTTTGTTTTAAAAAATGCAAATCCGCCAATGTACTTTTCGTTCCCGGAATGATCACCGCGTCCGGCTGGCCAAATGCTTTTTCCGTCTGTATCCAGCGTACATTCACGTCTTCTTCAAACGCAAACGGCTCGATGTCACTGCCGTTCGACACGTACGGCAGCCGGATTACCGCCACGTCAAGATCGGCTTGGTCACGGCGCACATCACGAATCGAAAGAGAGTCTTCTCCTTCCAGCGCGTGTCCAGGCAAAAATGGGAGCACAGCGAGCACAGGAACGCCCGTATATTCTTCCAGCCACCGCTTGCCATCTTCAAAATGAGCCGGGTCGCCGTGGAATCGATTCACAATGATTCCTTTCACTCTTTTCCGTTCTACTTCCTCTAAAAGTGCAAGCGTCCCGACAACGGAGGCAAACAAGCCGCCCCGGTCAATATCCGCAATTAACAACACCGGTATATCCGCAAGCTCCGCCGTTTTCATATTGACCACTTCACGTTTTTTCAAATTCATTTCCACTGGGCTGCCGGCTCCTTCAATGACCAGTGTGTCACCGAGCTTCGCCGTTTCTTTCAGTCCGGTTTGAATGGCAGCAACTGCCCGCTCATAATAGGATTCTCTGTACGCCATACCAGACATAACCTCAAGACGCTCACCAAACAGGACAATTTCAGATGAACCGTTCCCTGATGGTTTTAACAGGATGGGATTCATAAACGGGCTCGCTTCCAGTCCCGCCGCTTCCGCCTGCAATCCCTGTGCCCGGCCAATTTCTTTTCCGTCCGCTGTAACATACGAATTATTCGAGACATTTTGCGGCTTAAACGGAACCGGCCGGTAGCCTTTTTGTAAAAGAAGGCGGCAAAGAGCGGTCGCCACAAAACTTTTCCCAGCATCGGACGATGTTCCTTGAATCATAATTCCCCGCATGAAATCACGCCTTTCTTTACGATTGGAAGACCATGCTCCACTAAAACCGCTGCGTCGCTTTCCTGCACGAGCCGCTGGTGGATCAGACCAAGTTTTTTCATATAATTGGCTGTTAACTCACTGGCTGGCATATCAAATGATAATTCATTTGATACAACGATCACAGCGTGTGCTTGTTTTGCGAGCGTTAAAATATCTTTTGTAATCCGCTCGTCTGCATCAAAAGCCGCCTTATCCTCGCGAAAGTATTCACCCGCTAAAAGGGTGGTCACGCAATCGATTAGCAGCGTATCGGAAGCTTCCACTCCAATCGCCGCTACATCGATTGATTTCTCAATTGTTGTCCAGCTGCAGCCAGATGCTGTCCGCCGCTGTTGGTGATGCCCAATACGCTCATCCATTTCCCGGTCCGTCCGAGATCCACATGCCACATACACAAGCCGGCCATTTGAATGCCGATAACGTATCGCCAGCTTTTCTGCCACACTGCTTTTTCCGCTCCTCACACCACCTGAAATAAAAATCATCATCGACTTTTCCACTCTTTCAATGCAGAAAGGAGCTGATTATTGTCCTGTTCTTTTTTTACTGCTGCTCGAAGCCATTGTCCATCCAATCCAGGAAAGTTTTCTGTGTGTCGCAGCACAATACCCTGTTTAAGCAAAAATTGAAGCAGCGGCTTTTGATTATCAAGAGCCGGATCTTTTAGCAGATAAAAATTAACAGCCGACGGAAGAACGACAAAACCGATCACCATTAGCTCTCTGATCATTCTCTCCCGCTCTTTATCAATACATTTTCGTGTCCGGACAGCATATTCTGTATCCGACGCAATTTTTTGGGCTACTTGCAGCGCGATGGCATTTACATTCCAATGCGGACGGTATGGCTTCAGTTTGGTGATGATCTCTTTTGAAGCCGCCACATAGCCGATACGCAGACCAGCGACCGCATACATTTTCGTCATCGAATGCAGTACCGCTAAATGAGCAAACGACTTTATTTCTGATGTGATTGACTCGTCACCAGCAAAATCATAAAAAGCTTCGTCAACGACAATGATTGCCCCAAAGCTGCTTGTTTTTTCGAGCAGCGTAATAAGCTCTTTCTTTTGAAATACTTGGCCAGTAGGATTGTTTGGCGTACAAATAAACAAAACCGCCGCTTCTTTTGCCCGCTCAACAAGTGCATTGATTGGCAGTGTCCAATTTTGCAAATCGACCGGCACATACTCAACCGGACACCCGTAAGCGCGGCACGCCTCTTCATATTCAGAAAAAGCCGGCGTAACAATGACCGCTTTTTGACCTGAGGCGTAACGGGCAATAAAATGAATGATTTCAGCCGCTCCGTTGCCAAGCAGAATGTTTTCAAATAAAAGAGCCAAACGCCCGGCAATCGCCTCCGCCGCAGTTTGGCCTGACGGATCTGGGTAGTCTCCCACCGTTTTAAAAAAAGAAGGCCACATGTCTTTCAGCCAGCCTGGCGGACCGTCTGGATTCGTATTCACACTAAAATCAATGACCGATGACGGCTTTACCACTCCAGAAGCTTTATATAAATGAGATGGATTGGCTCCATGCGATGGAAAATTCATAAACAATCACTCCTGCAAGGAACAGCAGCACAAACAAATATGTGGCCCGTTCCATTAGTTTAGCTGCTTCAATAATATGTTCAGCCCGGCGCGAATGGATAGGGTCACCCATTCGTGCCCGGTCCGATACAACACCTTTATATGTATTCAAACCGCCTAATTCAATTTTTAAAAGACCGGCCACTGCCGCTTCACACCATCCGCTGTTTGGAGACGGATGTTTTTTTGCATCACGGCGTACAATGCTCCAGGCGAAGCGGCGATCAGCTGCCGGCTTTTTCGCGGCTGCCATAAGCAGCAGCGCGGTCATCCGGGCGGGAACAAAATTGACGATGTCATCAAGCCGGGCCGATGCCTTGCCAAATTGGCTGTATTGTTCATTCCGGTAGCCCACCATTGAATCACACGTATTGACAGCACGGTACAAAAGTGCGGCTGGACCGCCGCCAATTACCGCCCAAAACAGCGGCGCGATGACTCCGTCTGATGTATTTTCCGCGACGGTTTCAACCGCGCCGCGGGTAATTTCGCTTTCGTCCAGCCGTTCAGTATCCCGTCCAACAATCCATGAAAGCTTTTTACGCGCTTCTTTTAGGTCACCCTCGATCAGCGGCTGGTACACATCCATGCCCGCTTCTTTTAAGCTTCTTGGCGCAATAGCAGCCCAGATCATGATCGCTTCTATCAACACGGCAAGAAGCGGATGAATACGGGATGCAATTAAAATAAGGCCAGCTGAACACGTGCCTGTGACGAGAAGCACCACACAAAGCATCGCCAGCCCTTTTTCAAACCGCCGGCGGCCTTTGTTCCACTTTTTATCGAGAAATGCGATCAAAGACCCGAACCATTTAACCGGATGCGGCCAATTCCTTGGATCTCCAATAAGCCGATCGAGAAAAAGTGCAGCGGTGATCGCCACAGCTTGCACAATCATAAAAGCGCCTTTCTGCGGGCCGTCTTTTGAAGTGATTCTGTAACGGATTCATAAACTGCCCGTCCGATCGCAATGCCGAGCGGTGTAATCGAACCGGCGAACTGCTGATACGCACCGCGCTGTGTGGCAGCAATCAACATGCTGTCAGTCGATGTGCCGGTTGCGATTGTGCCCGTTTCCGGATCTTGTACGCCCGCATCCGCGAGCGCTTTTACTTTCGCTTCTGTTGCGGTCATCAATCCTTGTACAAAAGCTTCTTCCGATAACTTTCCGTTCGCAAATACCCAAATGTTGATTGTTCCCGGTGTGAGATTCTCCTTCCAGCTGCTGCGGGGCTGTGTCACATCGACTGCGTTACCAACACCCGCTGTTGCCACAACAAACACCGACACATCTTCCTGCGCTTCTTTTCGCCAGGCAGCATCCTCTATCTTCACCGCAGTCATCATCCCGACCGTTTCATGCAAATCAAAACCGTTTTTCAAAAAATAAGCTGCAGCTTCTTCTTCAAAGTTATCCATATTGTAATTTTTATCGACATGACGGTTCACAAAAGCGCTCCGCCACCCCCAACCAGCACCAATGACCCCGGATGACAGGGATTTAAGCGGCACCGGCGGACGGATCGCGATATAATCGCTGTGACGCTCTATTAAATCCTCATTAATGTCGACTTCTGCCTGCAAAGACATTTCCGGCAGAAGGCTCATTTGTGGTTTTGGCACTTCCGGATGCGGCTGCTTTTGAACGTCTGTGTCGTATACGTCGTGGATATGCTGCTCAATCATAATATCAGCAGGCTGGCCGATCGTATGGATTTGGCCTTTATCCATCAATAAAAGCCGGTCGCAATATAATGAAGATAAATTCAGATCGTGAAAAATCGAAATAACCGTTAAGCCGTCTGCTGTCATTTTTTTCAGCAAATCAAGCAGCTCTTTTTGATACGATAAATCTAAATGGTTTGTTGGCTCATCCAATAATAAAATTTCCGGCTCCTGTGCCAGTGCCTGAGCTAAAAACACGCGCTGCCGCTCGCCGCCGGATAGGGCAGACAGCGGCTTTTCCGCAAATGAGGACGTACCCGTTTGATTCATCGCTTCCTGTACAGCCGTTTCATCTTTATCTGTCCATGATTTAAAAAAACCGGTTTGGTGCGCGTACCGACCAAGTGATACGGTTTCTTTCACGGTATACGCAAACTGGCTTGAGGTCATTTGCGGCAGAACCGCCACAACACGCGCCAGCTCTTTTGGTGTATAAGTGGAGATCTGCTTTTCTTTCACAAAAATCGTGCCGGATTCTTGTTTCGTTAACCCGCTGATCATATTCAGCAAAGTCGTTTTTCCGCTTCCGTTTGGACCGAGAATACCGAATAGTTCTCCCTGTTTAACAGAAAAGGATACGCCACGGACAATAAGTCCGCTTCCGTATCCTCCTGAAAGCTCGTTTACTTGCAGCATCACGCGACGCTCCCTTTTCGTTTTTTATTCAATAAAATAATCGCAAACACTGGTGCCCCAACTAATGACGTAATGACACCAATCGGAAGCTCTGTCGGTGAAATAATCGTACGCGCCGTTAAATCCGCCAAAATCAAAAAACCAGCGCCCGTAATCATCGACAACGGCAGCAGGTGCCTGTGATCCGGTCCGATCAAAAGACGAACAAAATGCGGGACGACAAGACCGACAAAACCGATCGTGCCGGACACCGCAACCGCCGCACCTGTTAACACGGAGCCTGCAATGAGCACCATCATTTTTTTTCGCTGGACATTCACGCCGAGATGCTTCGCTTTTTCTTCGCCAAAGGACATCGCGTTTAATTCCGGTGCCATATACAGGAGCATAAGTGCGCCAGCGATGAAAAATGGCGTCATTAGCTGTACATAAGGCCAGCCTCGCATTGAAACACTGCCAAGCAGCCAATTAATAATCTGCCGCAGCTCTTCCCCGGTGAGCGCGATCATCAATGAAATAAACGAACCGAGAAACGAACTGAAAATAATGCCTGTTAAAATAATCGTTTCAAGCTTCATCGACCGCTCAATGGTCTGGGCAAACAGCAGCACGCAAAAAATTGTTAAAATGGCTGCTGCCACACTGATAACCGGCAGCGTAAATCCGCCGAGAAATGGAATCGACACGTGAAAAAACAGCACAAGCACTGCGCCAACTGATGCCCCGGAGGAAACACCGAGTGTATACGGATCAGCCAGCGGATTGCGGAGAAGCCCTTGAAAAGCGGCTCCCGCAATTGCCAGTGACGCCCCGATCAATCCAGCCAGAACAACACGCGGAAAACGGATTTTCCAGACGATGTTGTCAATCGACGCATCAAGATCAAGACTCATGCCGAATAAGTGATGCGCTAAAATCGCGGCAATGTGGCTGAACGGAACGTGAATGGTTCCTACTGCTGTCCCGATAAAGCCAGCGGCAAACAGAAACACTAATGCAAAAGCGTATGCCGTTTTTTTATTGGGCAAAAACGTCCGGGTAGACCGCTTCCGCAATGGATTCAGCTCCTTCTACAAGACGCGGGCCAGTTCGGCTCGTAATATCCGCATTCACTTCAACAACTTCTTTATTTTTCACCGCATTAACATTTTCCCAGCCTTCACGCGTCAACACGCCGTCAACCGCATTTTCCACATAAGAACCGTAGTTCAGCAAAATCACATCCGGATTTTTTTCAATCACCGCTTCTTCAGTTACTTGTGGCCAGCCTTCCTGGTCTGCCATTGTATTTTCAACGTTTACAAGATCAAAAATTTCATTTAAGAATGTGCCATTTCCTGCTGTGTAAAGCGTTGGATCGACTTCAAAGAACACACTTTTCACGTCTTCATCTTTAATCGATGCTGCTTTTTCTTCAAGCGCCGCAAAACCGGCTTTCAATTCTTCTACTTCTGTTTCCGCTTCCGCTGTTGTACCTGTTGCTTCACCAATTAATTCAACCGACTTGTACATTTGATCAATGCTGTCAGCGTTGTTAATAATAAGAACATCGATGCCTGCATCGCGCAGCTGCTGAACACCTGTTTCTGCGGCGGCGCCGGCAGAATCATGTGCCAAGACCAAATCGGGCTCAAGGCTGATGATTTTTTCAACGTTAAATTCCATACCGCCCACTTTTTCTTTGTTCTGTACATCTTCCGGGTATGTATCGTTATCCGATACACCGACGATTTCTTCGCCAAGCCCTAATTCATATGCGATCTCTGTATTGCTCGGTGCAAGCGTCACAATACGCTTCGGGACCGCTTCAACCTCTACTTCCTGATCGTCTGCTCCCGTTACGGTTACCGGAAAAGCCGCTGTTTTTTCTGTTGCTGTTTCTTCCGTTGCGTTCTCTTCGTTTGTTGTTTCCGGTGCATCTGCTTCCTCTGACCCGCAGCCCGCAAGCAGCGCCGCCGATAATCCAAGCGTCATCCATGTTTTTTTCATATGTATTTCCTCCTTTTTTCGGAACATAAAAAAACACCTCTACAGGAGTAAAGGCGCGTGAAAGACAGGGAAATCCGGTCTGTCACACCACCTATCCGCGCAGGTTTTTGGTGCATTGTCCGGGCAGGTCTCCTGGCTCATGTTCATCGCAAACGACGCCTTCCCGCACGTAGCGTACAGTGGCAAGTCTGTCGTTTACTCCCATTTACAGTGGCGGGACCGCACTGGATTTTCACCAGCTTCCCTTTTAAGAAACCGCACACAGCGGCTTCACCCGGATCGTTCAATATGTATGTTTTCCGTCAGGGCTCATTATACACGAAAATAGAAAGAAAATGTTTTTTTAGAAAATTCAGTTTTTAAAAAGGGGTTAAAAGCAAGTTTATCGTATAGTATTAGTGGAAGGAAACTAATAAAGGAGGCGATTCAAGTGGAAGGTTTAACAGTCTTTTTGCTTTTTGCCATTATTGTTGTGATCGGCTTAATTTTCATTTACTTTATTCGCGGCTCTTTTAATTCTACTGATTCACATCGTATTGATAATGTACCAGATAATCATGACAGCTTTTTAAATCCACGTGACTCATCGCATGACGAAAAATTATAAAAAATGAGCACGCGGAGGCTCCGCGTGCTTTTTGTTAATTTATTTTTTCCACTGACAAGACAATCCCGTCTTCATCTGCATATACGTAATGACCTGGCACAAACTCCGCATCGCCAAAGGTAACCGGAATATTCGTTTCCCCTTCACCTTTTTTTATGCTTTTAAATGGATTGCTGCCGAGTGCCAGTACACCGATATTCTGCGCACCAAGTTCCGCTGTATCGCGCACGCAGCCGTTCACAATAATGCCGGCAAGTTTTCGTTCTTCCGCAATCGCGCCAAGCAAATCCCCGACAAGCGCACAATTTTCCGATCCGTCCCCGTCCACAACGAGCACATGCCCTTCCGGAATCGTTTGCAGCGCTTTTTTCACAAGCACATTGTCTTCAAACACCTTCACCGTTGAAATCGGACCGTCAAACTGTTTCTTTCCCCCATACGATTTCAGCTCCAATCGGACAAGCGTCAGCTTATCCGCGTGATCATCACACAAATCTGCTGTTTTAACCATTTTACATCCCCCTTGTTATAACGGCTGCACCATGAATTCGAATGTCATCTCGTTCTCTGAATGAATTCGGTGTTCATCGTGTACAGGCGCACCCCAGCTGTCATCGCCGCCGACACCCATTTGACGGCCCGCCACTGTTACAACTGTATAGTGAACAGGCGGCAGTTCATAGTGGTGAGCAGCGTTTTCAAGCTCAAATGCGGTGTATGGGGAAATTGTACATGTTAACGGATCATTTATAAAGTGAATGGCTAGTCCCTTTTTGTTTTCATTGCTTATTTTCACAAATCGGACACCGGTGCGTGCGCCTGACTCCTGCGGGGCAAGATAAGGTGAAACATTGTCTGACGCTGCGTTTTGAAACCGGCAAAGCCGAGCACCTTTTGCACGGTCTTCGTAGTTTTCCTCTGGACCCATTGCGTACCAATCCAGCTGGCTATAATCAGCTGGCACTTTAAAAGACAAGGCATGGATCGGCATATCCGGCAGCTGTCCCGCTCCTTTGTAGTCGTTTTTCACATGCACCGAGCCATCTCCGTAGACAGTATACGTAACCGTCGCTTGAACCGCTTCGCTTATTGGAAGCACATAGTCAAAAGCGATCGCAGCACTGTGTTCTCCTGTTGTAAGTTCAACATTTGTGCATTTTCTGACGAGACTTGATGTATACCATCCGCTCGATTTAAACGCGAACTGATTCCCTTTGTCATTATCCGTCCTAGCACGCCAGAACAACGGGTACGGGGGCGCGGCAATCATTTCACTGCCGGCATACTGAAGCGAGATGAGAGTGCCGGATGCTTTTGAAAAAAGAACATGAAAGTCGTCGCCATGAACACCGATGATCACATCTCCTTCCACTACGGTTACGTTTCCTGCTGGCTCTGCTGCTTTTTGCTCAATCGTATAAATGTACTGTCCAAACGCCACTTCATGTCCAGCCTCTGCCCAAATAGTTTTTTCTTTTAAACAAAGTGAAGCATGAATTGCATATTCGCCCGGCTCTTCGAAATGGGGGATATCCAATGAAATGTATTGTTCACTTAATGGATTTAATTGAACATCTGCCACATTCCCCTGTTGTGGAAGGCCATTTTTTAAAATAGTCCATCCCAGTTCGTAAGCTTCAGTTCCCTCAAACAACTGATCATTCTTCACGAGCACACCTTTTTGATCAGGAAACAGCTTTATATTTTGATAAAGAAACTTTACTTCCTGCATTTTCGGTGATAGCTTCCGGTCCGATGTGACAATGCCATTTCCACAAAAATTATAGTCGGTCGGCCGATCGTCGAAATCACCACCGTATGCTAAAAATTCCTGGCCAAAACGATCTTTTTTTACCAAAGCCTGATCAATGAAATCCCAAATGAATCCGCCTTGATACATCGGATACTTTTCTTCTAAATCTGTATACTTATACATGCCTCCAAGAGAATTGCCCATCGCATGAATATACTCACAGCTGATGTAAGGTTTGTCAGGATCGCTGAATAAGTATTCTTCAATATCAGCCGGCTTCGCGTACATCCGGCTTTCCATATCGCTTGTTGCATTATACTCACGGTCATAAAAAACACCTTCGTAATGAACAAGACGGGATGGATCCTGCTGTTTGAAATACTTGGATATGTTCAAAATAACTTCTCCGGCATGCGACTCGTTGCCGCACGACCAAATTAAAATAGACGGATGGTTTTTATCCCGCTCATACATTGATTTGGCACGATCGAGAACAATGTCCTGCCATTCTGGCTTATTTCCCGGTATCGTCCAAGCTGTATCTACTTTCCCCATCTTCTGCCACGATCCATGGGTTTCAAGGTTCATTTCATCGATAACGTACAAGCCGTATTCATCACAAAGGTTGTACCATTCTGTCTGATTCGGATAATGAGAGGTGCGTACCGCATTTATATTATTCTGCTTCATCGTTTTAATATCCCAAATCATGTCTTCTTTTGTTATAGCACGACCGCTCCGGCAGTTAAATTCATGGCGGTTGACACCTTTAAACACGATTCGCTTACCGTTTAAATGCATGATTTTGTTCTTCATTTCAAATCGCCGGAACCCGACTTTTTGCGGGATAACTTCAACGAGCTCTCCAGAGGAATTACGTACTTGAATAAACAATTGATATAAATATGGTGATTCTGCGCTCCATAAATGAGGACGCTTAATCGTTAATGGCGACGCTCCTTCCGCGACAACCTGCCCGTTCCGATTTTCCAAAATAAAATGGAGATCCGCTTCTGTTTCAGCATCTACATGAAGGACGCCTGTTTCAAAGGATTCGTCCAGTTCTGTTCTTACTTTTAAATCAGAGATGTGAACTTCCGGCATTGTGTATAGATAAACGTCGCGAAAAATACCCGAAAACCGCCAGAAATCCTGATCTTCCAGCCAGCTGCCTGTGCTTCTTTGATACACTTCAACAGCCAGCTTGTTTTCTCCGTCGGTAACAAACGATGTTAAATCGAATTCAGCCGGTGTAAAACTGTCTTCACTATAGCCGACAAATTGACCATTCAGCCAAACATAAAGGGCTGATTCGACGCCTTGAAATGAAATAAAGAGCGGTTGTCCTTTCATCTTCTCCGGTTTAGTAAACGTTTTTACGTAGCTGCCTACCGGATTGCTGTCTTGTGGAATTTCAGGTGGACGAACAGGAGAAATTCCATCCCAGGGATACATCGTATTCACATATTGCGGTTTCCCGTATCCTTGCAGCTGAATATGCCCCGGCACTTGAATTGTATCCCATCCGGAACAGTCCGTGTCCATTTCGTAAAAAGACTGCGGACGGCTTTCTACATTTGCCGCATAGTGAAATTTCCAGCTCCCGTTCAATGAATAACGCCAGTCCATTGCTTCTTCACGGCGTGCTTCTTCCATCGTTGCATAGTATGTGTGATCTGAGTGTGCTGGAAGCCGGTTGACTTCAAAAACAGATGTATCACTCAGCCATTTTAGTTCCGGTGAGTTCATTTATTCATTCTCCTAACTTCATTTTATTTAACTGACCCCATCATGCCTGCCACGAAATGCTTTTGCATTAAAAAGAAAACGAAAGCCGTTGGCAAAGTAGCAATGACGATAGCCATCATGATTACTCCATAGTCAGGCGAATAGCTTGATCCTAAATTTGAAATCAGGAGAGGAATAGTCATTTTTTCAGGTGATTGCAGCACAACAAGCGGCCACAAATAATTGTTCCAGCTTGCCATAAACGTAATAATGGCAGCAGCTGCATAGGTCGTTTTCATCGTTGGAACGTAAATTCTAAAAAACACACCAATTTCACTTAATCCATCAATCCGGCCTGCCTCTACCAATTCTTTCGGGAACATTTTGGTGCTTTGACGAAAGAAAAAAATTAAGAATGCTGTCGTTACAGTTGGAAGAACAACCGATGTCAGCGTATCGATTCCAATTGCCGGCATAGTTTGCGAGATAGATCCAAACATCCGGTAAAGCGGCACCATTAATGAAGCAAACGGAATCATCATCGACAGAAGTAAAATAGTAAACACAATGTCTTTCGCTTTACTTTTGTATATTTCGAATCCATATCCTGCCAGCGACGCAATCAGCAATGATAAAACCGTTGTGGAAATGGAAATTTTAGCTGAATTCAAAAGAGCCGGCACTAAATCAATTGTTTGAGTTAAATTCGAAAAATTTTCGGCTGTATGGCTTCCTGGAAGAAGCTTTCCTTTCGTTACATCCACTGATTGATTCGTTGCACTAATAACCATCCACATAATTGGAAAGATAGAAATAAAAGCGGCAGCTGTCAGGAAAAAGTAGGTTGCTATTCGTTTCAATTTAGTCATTTCGATCACCTGCTACTTTAAATTGAATAATAGAAAAAATGACAATTAAAATCACAATAAAATAAGATACTGTTGCCGCATAGCCAAAGTCCGGCGTGTATTTAAAGGATAGATTGTAAATATACTGTGAAATGGAAGTTGTCGCATTTCCAGGTCCGCCTTGAGTAATATTCATGACTTCATCAAACAGCTGGAGCGTGCCGATTGTAGACGTAATGGATGTAAACAAAATAATCGGCTTCAGCATCGGAATCGTAATTTTGAAAAACTGCTGAACGGCTGATGCTCCGTCCATTTTTGCTGCTTCATAAATGGACTGGTCCACATTTTGAAGGGCTGACAAGTAAAAAATCATATTATAGCCCGTCCATCGCCAGGTAATGGCAATAATGATTGTCACCTTCGCCCAGAAGGGATCCGTCAGCCAATTGACTGCTTCTGGTACGAGCGAGAATTTTAATAACATCGTATTTACCAGCCCGTCGTTGGAAAACAGATATTTAAAGATAACAGAATAGGCGACAAGTGATGTCACTGCCGGAAGAAAAATGGCTGTCCGGTACAAACCTTTCCATTTCAATGTGCGGTCGTTTAATAAAACCGATAAAAACAATGCCAATATAATCATAACCGGCACTTGGACTATTAAATAAATAAATGTATTTTTCACAGCTGTTAAAAATGTGCTGTCGGTCAGCAGTCTTTTATAGTTATCCAATCCGACAAATTGTAAATTCGCCCCTGTTCCAGACTGAAACGATAGAAGAAGTGCCTGAATCATAGGATAAAAATAAAAGGCACAAATCATGATGACGGATATCATCACAAACGACCAGCCGATAATGGTGCTTTTCATTTTGCTATTCATTCCAAGCTTATTAGAAGAAAAAGACGATCCGATCGTCGTGCTTTTTGTTTTGCTGCTCATTCTGTTCACCCCTTGCTTTTTTAAAAAGAAAAACATCCCTATAGCTTCCCTGCTCGTATAGGGATGTTTTTCCATTTATTTCAACTGTGCTTCCGCCTGTGCCTGTGCATCGTTCAGTACGTCATCAATGCTCTTGCCGTTCAAATAATTTTGCATTTCAACGATTAAAATGTCCTCAATCGCATAGGTGTGCATACCATAGTTCAGCCCGGTAATTTCTTCAGTCCAGCCGGCAAAATCAGAAATAATTTTTTGTCCGCTAAAAAATTCATCTTCTTTTTCATAGGCCTCTCCCCCGGCAGCTGGTTTATACGTACCGATAGCGCCAATGTCTGTGACTAACTGCTGGTAAAGCTCTGTGCTGGAACCAAATGTTTTTCCTAAGAAGTCTGCCGCCTGCTCAGCGCTATCTCCATTTAACACGTACCATGAGCTTCCGCCAAGATTCGAAGCGTTAACAGCCCCTTCTGTTGATAATTTAGGGATTGGCGCTACAGCCCATTTGCCGGATTGAGAAGTCTCGGCTTTAATAGAAGGAGTGATCCAGTTTCCGGTCGGAACCGAGGCAACGTCTCCACTATTAAAGTTTGCGACGAATTGACTCCAGTCGGAATTTGGTTTGACAATATCCGCATCCATCATTTCTTTATATATTTCAAATGCTTCTTTTAACGCTTTGTTGCCCGCCAATGACGGTGTTACACCATCTTCTTCCAGATACCATGCACCTGCTGTTTGAATCATTAATCGAACAATGCCCAAATCATTTGGGTCTAGCGTAATCATGTCCTTGCCTGTTGTTTCTTTTACTTTCTTCCCTATTTCAATGTACTGCTGCCAGTCAAGTCCCTGCAAATCTTCCATTGTATAGCCTGCTTCTTCTAAATAATCTGTACGCACATAAAGACCCGTTACACCTGAATCAAATGGAAGACCATATTGTTTTCCGTCTATACTCGTTGGCGCAATTTTATACTCAGCAAAGTCTTCTGTGTTAAATGCACCTGACATTTCGTAAAATGCATCAGGATACGCCTGCAGGAAACTCTGCGCCCGGTAGTCTTCGATAAGTACAATAGACGGCAGTCCTTTCGATGTACCTGAGCTTAATCCTGTATTCAGTTTTTGCACAATATCATCCTGTGCATTTTCAATAATTTCAACTTCCACCTCGGGATTTTCTTTTTCATATATTTCTTTTGCCATATTCAATGCTGCTATATTAAAGTTCGGATCCCAAGCCCAAATGGTTACTTTGTTACTGTCTGTTTCCGTATCATCGCTTGAAGAATCTGATCCTGAAGGTGAACATGCAGATAGAAACAAAATACCAGCAATAAGCAAAAAGATTAATTTTTTCATGTGTTAAGCCCCCTTATTATTTTGTAAGCGCTTTATTTATATTCCTTAGGTTATCACCATAAAAAAAAGATCGTTAGGACGATCTTCATAAAAGTTATTAATATATTCAGCATTAAATTTATTCTTTCGCCCGCATTTGTACTTTCTTTAGATCTTTGAACTATTCTCAGGTTTTATGATTGGAAGCACAAGTCGAATATGGGTTCCTTCTCCTGGATTGCTTGAAATATGAACCCCATATTGTTCCCCATACAACAGTTTAATCCGCTCATGGACATTCCTCACACCGATCCCACTGAAAAGCTGGCGGTTTCTTTTTGAGTCTGGAAGATGGTGCTTGCTTTTAATTTGCATGCCATCCCCGTTATCAACAATTTCACAAACAAGCATATCTTCTTCTTTTAGTACGATGATGTGAATAAATCCTTCCGCCTTTTGATTGAACGCATGAAAAAAAGCATTTTCTATAAAAGGCTGAATGATCAATTTTGGAACATGTAAGTCGCCGCAGTCAGGTGCAATAAAATAGCTCACTTGAATTCGCTCTCCGTAACGGACCTGGTTAATAAATACATAGCTTTTCAGATTCTCAATTTCTTCTTCAATTGTAATCGTTTCATGGACATTCCCTACTGCATGTTGAAGCAGGGAAATAAGCGCATTGACTGTGTCTGCTGCTTTTTCTTTATTTCCTTGCTGCACCATAATTTTGACAGATGTTAACGTGTTATAAAGAAAGTGCGGATTGATCTGTCTTTGAAGGGCTGCCAGCTCGGCATTTCGCTGCTTTTTTTGTGTTTGAATCAGTTCTTCCACATAATTATGAAGTTCATCAAGCATATCATTAAACGCATAGGCAAGCTGTTTTGTTTCATAGCTTCCTGTAGCTGTTACGTATTGGTCAAAATTATTTTTCGATAAAGAGGAGATTTGTTTTACAAGCTGAGATAATGATTTAGTCATTCGCCTAGAAATAAGAAAAACGATCGACACGGCGATTAAAACAATGAGAAAGCTGCTTAATACAATCGTTTTGGTGTTAATTAAATTATTCATAACAATTTCTTTATCAATTAGGTTTACAATGTACATATCCAGAGCAGGCAAGTACTCCGCAAGCATAATTTGATTGCTTTCCATCCAGTTAATTTCTTTATAATCGGCGCCTTCTTTTTCAATCTCAGCCGCTCGATCAAGAAGCAGATGAGAAGTTTCCCCAATCATTTCATGACGGTTGCTTGAGAGAATATGTCCCGCGGAATTAATGACAAGTATATCGTTTCCCTCACTCGTAAAGTTTGCATAAAATTTTTGAAATTCACTTTCTTTGATAGAAAGATAAAAAACACCGTATATACTGTCTGTTGTCCGTTCCATTAATGCTTTCGTAACCACAATCATCGGAGAGGCGCTTTCCTGCTCCAACTGATAAAGCAGCTTTCTTGGTTCCGCATACATCGTTTTTGTGATTTTATGTTCGGCAAGTACTTTTTCATCAATCATCCAGTAAGCACGGTCTGTTGAAAAGCTTCTTCCATTCATACCGCTGACCATAATGCTTAAATCGTAGTCATCTACATTCAAATGAACCCGGTCCATCTGGATGTGAGTGTTGTAATACAATTTTGACATCTCTAAAGAAGTTGTCTCGTCTTTTGATAAATAGCTTTTAATAGTCCCGCTTTGCTGCACTTCATTTGCTGCGGTCGCAACTGAATTGCTGAATGTTTCAAAACTCGATTTAACTTGTTGAATCACTTTTGCATTCGTAATACTGAATGTATCAAGGAACAACTGCTCTGACATACGGATCGTACTGTATGTAATGATGACAGAAACAGCAATGATACTTGCCACCATTACCAAAAACATTTTTATAAACAATCTATGATGACTGAATCTTCCGATAATCCGTCCCATCGTCCTCCTCATTTCTTAAAGAAAAAACTGTTTTCGATAACTGCTTGGGGACATTCCTTTTACTTTTTTAAACACTTTACAAAAGTAACTGTGATCGGCATATCCAACTTTTCCACTTATTTCAGAAATAAAAATGTGCCTTTGCTGAAGGAGGTCGACCGCTTTTTCAATCCGAACTTTTGTAACATATTCGCTAAACCCTTCACTGCTGTGATTGCTAAAATAAGTAGACAAATAGGAAGGATTAAAATGAAAACGGCTTGCTACTTCCGTCAACGTTAACGGCTGATCGTAATGCTGGTCAATATAGTCCATTATTTTTTTTATGCCGGGATCTATTTTGCTGGTTGATTGGTTGTAAACTGCTTGTTTTACGTCCGTTAAAAAATTCATTAACTGACGAATAGCCTCATCTGCACGGACCGATCCATCAATTGATGCAAAATAAGCATATTTATCTTTGTAAAATTTTGCATTCTCGCATCCTAAATCCCGCACCAACAGAGTTACGTTAAAAATAATATTGCTTAAAAACCGCTTAAATTCTTGAATATCGTTTGTGTAATTTCTTGATAATTTATCCACATGCAAAAGCAAATTATCAATAGCTTCCTCCAGTTGTGATCGTTTAAGCATGTCAGTAAAAGCGGTTAGCTGAAAAGACTGTTCATCTGTTTCGACCGCTGGGAGCCCTTCATTGTGAAAAAACGACTGGTCCGGGAAATAAAAAGAATACCTTTTTAAAGCCGCTGCCTGTTGTTCGTACATACGTTTCACATTATTCACTTTTGAAAAATGATCACTGACTGACCAAACCAGCTCGGGCATGATCATGGATGTGTGCTCTACTACCTGTACAAGACATTTTTCTTGATGCAAGTCAATATTGACTAAGAATCCCACCTCTCCCTCACCGGATTGAATCGGCAGAAAAAATGAATCTGGCAATTGTTTTTGTAAATCATTTCTCAGTTTTTCTTTTATATAATTGCTTTTTCCTGCGCTCTTTTTAAGTTGCAGGCTAATAATGAAAAAAGATTTATAAGGAAAGGCTTTTTGCATCTCATCCTCCTCAACCTCTATGCTATAATCCTCCATTAATCTTTTTATATAAAATGATGCTGAAGATTCTTCTTTTTGGGTTCTTTTAACAAGCTGAAAAGAGGGAATCTTGTCAGCGGCATTTTGCAGCGCTTTCAAAAGTAACGTTCCTTCTAATTTTGGTTTTAAAATATAATCGGTTACACCTTGTTGAAAAGTTGACCTGACATAATCAAACTCTCCAAAACTACTTAGAACGATAACTTGAATTCTAGGGTAGGCGGCACGAATGATTTTTGTCAGCTCTTCCCCATCCATGATCGGCATGACAATATCGGTCATAACAATATGAGGCTGCACGGCTTCGATCAATGATAGTGCTTCCTGTCCATTAGATGCTTCACCGACAATTTTGAAACCTTCCTGCTCCCACTGAATATAGTGTTTAATTCCTTGCCTAATTAGAAGTTCATCATCTACAATTAGCACTTTACATAATTCACTTGTCATAGAATACCCCTCTTTTTATTCTTTATTTTCTATTATAGCGATAATGAGTAAGTATTATCTATTAGGTTTTTGAACAGACTGCTCAGGGAAAAGGTCAATAAAATAAATCGCGCAGGGGGATTAACTATGAAACATGTTCTTGGCTTATTTGATGGGGAAATTGACGTAATCAGGAAAATAGAAGATTTAAAGGTAGCGGGATATGATCCATCCAAAATGACCGCGCTTACGAAAGATGCAGACGTGTATTTAACGATTCAAAACCGAACGGAAGCAAATGTGGAAACAACAGGACCTTCCATAAAGGAAAAAGTAAAATCCATCTTTACACGCGAGAAGCCGGTGAAAGATGCCTTGCTCGACTTCGGCTTGTCTGAAGAAGATGCGGAAAAATACCACGACGGGCTTGCAAAAGAAAAAGTGCTGCTCGTCACAGACGAACAGCTTCCCGATACATTGTAAATAACTGCTGCACCGCGTTTCCTGCTTTGCCGGGAAACGCTTTTTTTCCGACCTGATGGAGCGGCACCATTTCTTGAATGGAGTTGGTGACAAAAACTTCGTCTGCCGCTGCTACATCATCTACCGTATAAAGCCCCTCTTCTACATTCAAGCCTGCTTTATGTGCGATTTTCATAACAAATTGACGGGTGACGCCGTTTAAAATACCTGTTTGGAGCGCTGGTGTGTATAGCGTCTTTTTTTTCGTCCAGAACAGGTTCGACACGATGCCTTCCGCTACAAATCCATCCTCGGTCAAAAATAACCCTTCTATAGAAGGATCGTTCCCGGCTTCCCGCTTACCGAAAATGTTGTTTAAATAATGGTGAGACTTTAACCGGTACCCGCCTTCCGGACGATTGCGCCGCGTGTCGAGCCAAACGCCCTGCTTTTCTGTCATAGCACCGGCCGGTTTTAATTCCTTCTGAAAAACAATTACGTTCGGGTATTGATACGGCGCGGTCTGCAGGCCAATTTCTCCGTCGCCGGCAGACACATTGAAACGGATATACGCATTGTTCCATCCATTCGCTTCATTTAATTGCGCCAAAATGGATTCTGCCTGGCTGCGTGTTACATGAAGGTCAATATTAAGTTCCCGCATGCTGTCGTTCAGCCGGCTGAGATGTTCATCCAGCAAAAACGGTTTGCCGTCATACGTACGGAACGTTTCAAATACACCGACACCGTATAAAAATCCGTGGTCAAATGGCGAAATACGTACTTCATTGTTTTGAATGACCTGCCCGTTTACGTACGTATACATGGCACACCTTTGTACGTGTCAATAAAGTTTTGCAACATCTCTTTTCCATACTCCGTCATAATGGATTCCGGGTGAAACTGCACTGCTTCGACCGCCAGCTCTTTATGACGAATCGCCATAATTTCGCCTTCTTCAGTCCAGGCAGAAACTTCAAAACAATCCGGCAGCGTGTCTTTTTTAACAATTAGTGAATGATAACGCGTTGCCCGGAACGGATTCGGGACGTCTTTGAAAATGGTTTTTCCATCGTGGAAAACAGGAGATGTCTTCCCGTGCATAAGCCGTTCGGCGCGTACCACATCACCGCCGAAGCTTTGCGCAATGGATTGCTGGCCGAGACAGACACCAAACAACGGAATGCGGCCGGACAGCTTTTCCACTGCTTCTAAACTAATGCCCGCTTCATTTGGTGTACAGGGTCCCGGACTGATCATCACAAAATCCGGCTTCATCGTTTCAATGTCTGCAACCGTCATTTCATCATTCCGGCGGACCACAAGTTCTTCGCCCAATTCCCCAAGATATTGAACAAGGTTATACGTGAATGAATCGTAATTATCAATCATTAAAATCATTTTGCATCCTCCGCCAGTGCCATCGCTTTTAACATTGCGGCCGCTTTTTTCAGCGACTCTTTATATTCATATTCTGGCTTTGAATCGGTCACAATCCCTGCACCAGCCTGAACATATCCATATCCTCCCGCACTCAGCATCGTCCGGATGACGATATTCAGCTCCATGTCTCCATTGTAGCCAATCCAGCCGATGGAACCCGTGTAAATCCCGCGTCGCACCGGCTCCAGCTCTTCAATAATTTCCATTGTCCGTACTTTCGGTGCTCCGGTGATCGTACCTCCCGGAAAAACAGCGTCAATGACATCCGCATTTGTTTTTTCTTTTGCCAGCTCCCCGCGCACATTTGACACAATGTGCATAACATGTGAATATCTTTCAATCACCATAAACTCATCCACATGAACGGAACCGTATCGTGAAACACGCCCAAGGTCATTGCGTTCCAAATCCACAAGCATCACGTGTTCGGCCCGTTCTTTTTCATTATGAATCAGCTCTGCCGCCAGCCGCTCATCATCCGCATCGTCTTTTCCACGTGAACGTGTGCCCGCAATCGGTCTTGTCGAAAGGTGCTGGTCATCTTTTTTCACAAGCAGCTCCGGTGATCCGGAAACAATTTGAAAATCCGGTGTTTGAATATAAGCCATATATGGAGACGGATTTAACGCTCGAAGTGTGGCATAAACCGAAAGCGGCGGCACAGTTAATGGACGGGCGTGGCGGACGGATAAATTGACTTGGAACACATCGCCTGCTGCAATGTATTCACGAATTTTCTCTACAGCTATTTTAAATTGCTCTTCCGGAAACGAGACATCTATCTTATCCATTCCGGTTCCTGCTGCCCACTGAATTGGTTCAGCAGGATCAAGCCACTGTTTAAGCAAGTCTTCAAGTCCCTCATCTGTTTCAGCGAGTGTCATCACATACAATTCGTTTGTTTCGTGATCAAACGCCGCCCATTCGTTGAAAAATAAGAAACAAACATCCGGCAGCCCAAGATCATTGACGGCAGTCTCGGGCAAAAGTTCAATAAACCGGACGTAGTCGTAGCTGATCCAGCCAATGGCGCCGCCTTGGAAATCCGGCAAATCCGGATGCTTTGGGACATGTCGTTTATTCAAGATGGAAACAAGTGCATGAATCGGATTTCCTTTTAACAATACTTCTTTGCCATTTTCATTAAGTAAAAGCCCTTCTTCGCTTGAAACCGCGGTGGCGGCAGGCTTGATACCAGCGAAGCTATAGCGTCCGCCGCGTCCGCTTTCTAAAAAGGCGTGATGCATCTCGTTTTTCGATAATGCTGTATATTGATGAAAAAATTGCTCTTTTGTGTAGTTGGTTTTCTGGTAAAAAATGTTCACGTGGTGCCACCTTTCGCATGTTGATGACTACATCATAATACGGAGGCACCCGTTTTGAAAATGGTTAGGCTATTTCACTGCGATAAACCGATTGACCGTGACCGGGTATTTCGAGGGCACAAGCTCCGTCCAGCCGTTTAAAACTGCTTCTTTTGCTGAGCCCGCTGACAGCTGCTGAAAAAAAATCGTTGAAAAACCGGCCGCTTTCAGGCGCTCCCAATAGCCGGCCAGTGATTCCGCATATGGAAAGTCAGTAGCAGATGGCAGGGAATCAGCTTCTGCAAAATCTGCCACAAACCGGCCGCCCTGCCTTAATGCTTCATACGCTTTTGCCGTCCACTGCGTGCCGTCTGCATAGGGGTGAATCGACAAAGGAGCGGCCACGGTATCGAATTCATTTTGCTTCACCTGTGAAAAAGAAGCAGCCGGCAAAACAGCTGCGCCTGCGTCTGAACATCGAGCCATCAGCGTTTCGGAGCCGCCGATAATCATGACGCGCTCTCCTTGCTGCGGATGAATTGTGGCGTATAAATTTCCTTGTTCAATTTTCAATGGTTTGTCTGTTTTGTCGATAACGGTCATGTCCGACGCCTCCTTTTGGAAAATAAAAAAACCTTTCTTCACGAAATAAGAAGAAAGGTTCCTTGTTCATCTTCTTATCTCTCAGCTTTCACTGCAAGAATTAGCACCGTGCCTAAAATAGGTCGGTTGCCGGGTATCATCGGGCTTGTCCCTCCACCTGCTCTTGATAAGATGTATTCAGTTGTCCGTTTGTTTATTAAGAAGGATTATGCCACGTTTCATTTTCACTGTCAACCGTGTTACAATTTTTGAAAATGAATCTGGAGATGACGAGATGAAAATAGCTTGCTTGCAAATGGACATAACGTTTGGCGATCCGGAAGCGAATTACGACCAGGCGGCGGACTTTTTGAAAAAAGCGAGTGACGCCGGCTGTGAATTGGCCGTGCTGCCGGAACTTTGGACAACCGGCTATGATTTAACGAGATTGGATGAAATTGCGGACCACAGAGCTGAACGGGCTAAAGCGTTTTTGACGGAAATGGCGAAACAATACAATATGCACATCGTGGGCGGTTCTGTCGCCAATGATACAGGCGATGGCGTGAAAAATACGATGATCGTCGTGGATAAAACTGGCGCCATTGTTCATGAGTATAGCAAGCTGCATTTGTTCCGGCTTATGAACGAAGAAAAATATTTGATCGATGGCGACGGTGACGGCTTGTTTGAACTTGCCGGCGAAGCGATGGCCGGCTTTATTTGCTATGACATCCGTTTTCCGGAATGGTTTAGAAAGCAGGTTTTAAACGGGGCGCGTGTCTTATTTGTACCCGCGGAATGGCCGCTTGCCCGCGTCGATCACTGGCGTACGCTGCTGATGGCCCGCGCGATTGAAAATCAGGCATATGTTGTAGCGTGCAACCGTTCGGGTTCTGACCCTGACAACCAGTTTGCCGGGCATTCCATTATTGTCGGGCCTTGGGGTGAAGTGATTGCCGAAGCAGGAGAAAACGAAGAAATGCTCATTGGCGATGTTGACTTTGATGCCATTGATGAAATCCGCAGCCGCATTCCAGTATTTGAAGACCGGCGCGAATCATTTTATTAAGTAATAGTTGGGCGCCCCGATGTATCATCGGCGGCGCTTTTGACGCACAGGATGTGCTAATAAAGGCGCTGCCAGGATATCGCACTTTTAAGTCTTCGCTCCTCCACACACATCGTTTTATGTCCATTTTGCTCAGTTTTTATCTACTCCTTACCCTTTCATGTCCACTTATCATCATTTGGATCCAGCCGATAAACAAAAAACCCGTCCATTACACATGGACGGTCTTGCTCTTTCATTTCCACTCGTATGGTGTTTCTTGGTAAACATAATAGTTCAGCCAGTTGGAGTACAACAGATGAGCGTGGGAGCGCCATTTGTTCAGCGGCCGTTTCCCGGGATTATTATCCGGAAAATAATTCTCCGGCAATTCAGCCTCAACGCCCTTCGCACAGTCGCGTTCGTATTCTTCCGCTAGTGTGGTCGCATCGTACTCAAGGTGACCGGTAATCATAATGTTTCGTGCATCTTTAGACATCATTAACAGAGGACCCGCTTCCGGCGAAGAGGCGAGCAAAATTAAGTCTTCATGCGTTTCAATCGCTTCTTGGCTCACATCCGTATAGCGCGAAACGGGTGAGTAGAATTCGTCATCAAAACCCCGCAGCAATTTCACGGTCGGATCCGTGATTGTATGTTTAAATATACCAGAGCACTTTTTCGGCAGCTCAAATTTACCGATTCCGTAATGATGGTACAGTGCTGCCTGGGCACCCCAGCAAATATGAAGCGTGGATGTCACATTCGTTTTCGCCCAATCCATAACATCCTGCAGCTCCGGCCAGTAATTGACGTCTTCAAATTCCATTAGCTCAATCGGTGCACCGGTAATAATCAATCCATCGTAGCGGCGGCTTTTTGCATCCTCAAGCGTAATATAAAACTGCTCAAGGTGTGATTTGCTTACATTTTTCGATTCATAGGTCGCTGTATATAAAAACGAAACATTTACCTGAAGCGGCGTGTTACCAAGCAGGCGCAAAAGGTGGGCTTCTGTTTTTTCTTTTTCCGGCATTAGATTCAAAATTAAAATATTAAGCGGGCGGATATCCTGCATTCTGGCACGATCCGCGTCCATAACGAAAATATTCTCTCTTTCTAAAACTTCGCGTGCCGGCAGCTGATGCGGTATAGTAATCGGCATAATTTTCCTCCCTTTAAAACAAGATATATCTTTGTCAAATAATTATAGACACCTTTTCTGAAAAAAAACAACCGTTCCCGATTATTATTTTCCAATAATAAATTCAAGAACGGTTTCCTGATTATAATTCCAAATTTTTAATACATCGGCAAGTATCGTGTTGACCGGTTCGTCTTTGTCCTCCTTTTTCAAATGTTGATTCACATCGCGTTTGTTAGCAGCACCTTGGCCGCTTTTTTTACTTTCGTTTTTCAAAAATGGATAAATTTTCCTGATGGCCGCATTTGCAGACAAACAGAAGAACGTCTCGCTGTTTTTAATTTCTTTGGTCACGTTTTTACGCAGCCACAGATTTCTTTCATATAATGAGGATTTAGACTTGTAATTTTCATTTGTTAAAGCGATCACTCCACTTCCTCCTTACATCTATGCTAATATTTATTTTATGTATGTAAGAAAGGATGTTTAAAATGGTAAAAAGCTTAGTTTTAGCTGAAAAGCCGTCAGTAGCTCGTGATATTGCGCGTGTATTGAATTGTAATAAAAAAGGCAACGGATTTCTTGAGGGAGATAAATATATCATTACATGGGCTTTAGGACATCTTGTAACACTAGCTGATCCTGAAAATTATGATGTGAAATATAAAACGTGGAACTTAGAAGATTTGCCGATGCTGCCAGAACGCTTGAAATTAACAGTTATTAAGCAGTCGGGCAAGCAATTTAATGCTGTTAAATCTCAACTTACACGTGGTGATGTGTCACACGTTATAATTGCGACAGATGCTGGCCGTGAAGGTGAACTAGTAGCTCGCTGGATTATTGATAAGGCAAAAGTAAATAAGCCTGTGAAGCGACTATGGATTTCATCTGTAACGGATAAAGCAATTAAAGATGGATTTAATAATTTAAAACCAGGTAAAGCATATGAAAACCTATATCATTCTGCAGTAGCTCGGTCTGAGGCAGACTGGTATATCGGTCTTAATGCTACTCGTGCACTGACAACAAAATTTAACGCGCAGCTTAATTGTGGACGTGTACAAACGCCGGTTGTCGCGATCATTGCAGAGCGTGAGGACGAAATCAAAAACTTCAAAGCTCAAACATATTATGGCATCGAAGCTCAAACATCAGACAAGTTGAAGCTCACGTGGCAAGACGAAAAAGGGAATGGCCGCAGTTTTGATAAAAACAAAATCGATGACATTGTGAAAAAACTGGGCACACAAAATGCTTCCGTAACAGAAATTGAAAAAAAGCCGAAGAAGTCGTTTGCTCCTGGCCTCTATGACTTAACGGAGTTACAACGTGATGCGAATAAGATTTTTGGTTACTCTGCAAAAGAAACGTTAAACATTATGCAAAAGCTGTATGAGCAGCACAAAGTGTTAACGTACCCTCGTACAGATTCACGTTATATCTCTTCAGATATCGTGGAAACTCTTCCTGAGCGTCTTAAAGCCTGTGGAGCAGGAGAATATCGTTCATTAACTAACAAGATATTAAACAAGCCTATAAAAGCTTCTAAGGCATTTGTTGATGACAGTAAAGTATCAGATCATCATGCTATTATTCCAACAGAAGATTACGTAAATTTTTCAGCTTTTACGGATAAAGAACGCAAAATTTATGATTTAGTTGTTAAACGGTTCTTAGCTGTATTACTCCCACCATTTGAATATGAGCAATTAACGCTTCGGGCAAAAATTGGTAATGAGAATTTTGTTGCTAGAGGGAAAACAATTTTATCTAGTGGCTGGAAAGAAGCATACGAAAATCAATTTGAAGATGGCGAGGCAGCAGATGATCTGAAAGAACAAATTTTACCCCGCATCGCAAAAGGCGATACATTAAACGTAAAATTGATTGCACAAACATCAGGACAGACAAAGCCACCTGCACGCTTTAATGAAGCGACATTACTTTCGGCAATGGAAAACCCTACGAAGTATATGGACACGCAAAACAAACAGCTTGCAGACACATTAAAATCGACTGGTGGTTTAGGTACGGTTGCAACGCGGGCTGATATTATCGATAAACTGTTTAACTCATTCTTAATTGAAAAGCGCGGCAAAGACATTCACATTACTTCAAAAGGCCGGCAGCTGCTTGATTTAGTGCCCGAAGAGTTACAATCCCCTACCCTAACAGCCGAATGGGAGCAAAAGCTAGAGGCTATTGCAAACGGCAAACTGAAAAAAGAAGTATTTATTTCAGAGATGAAAAACTACGCAAAGAAAATCGTTTCTGAAATTAAATCCAGCGATAAAAAATACAAGCATGACAATATTTCAACGAAATCCTGCCCGGACTGTGGAAAACCGATGCTTGAAGTGAACGGCAAAAAAGGAAAAATGCTTGTCTGTCAAGATCGGGAATGCGGTCACCGTAAAAACGTCGCACGTGTAACGAATGCACGTTGTCCGCAATGTAAGAAAAAGCTGGAACTTCGTGGTGAAGGAGACGGTCAGATCTTTACATGTAAATGTGGGTATCGCGAGAAATTATCTGCTTTTGAAGCAAGACGTAAGAAAGAATCTGGTGGTAAAGTGGATAAACGTTCCGTACAGAAATATTTAAACCAACAAGATAAACAAGAAGAACCTTTAAACAATGCACTTGCAGAGGCGTTAAAAGGTTTAAAATTTGACTAATCCTTAAATGAAAAAGACGTTGATTATCGAAAATCAGATAACCAACGTCTTTTTTCCTTTCTTTAATTCATTTTTATAGAGATAAATCACAATCAAATAAATTATTTCAAAATAGCAATCAGAAAAAGGACAAGGGTTAGTGCATAGCTTTTAAAGGGAACGGAAAGAAAAAGGGAGCGATTTTCTGTGAATTTCTTGGATTCATCTTTTGACTCTTATATTTGTCATTTCAGGGAATGGCCTGGCGAGTGCTCTGCCATTGAACGGGCAGACAACTGGTGAAATTTCCGATAAATTAATAGTGCTCTTCACTCCACCAGCTTTCACACGACGACCGCACGTACCCGTTCGTTTTCGTTTAGAGGCTTACCGGCATTGCTGTCCAAAACTGGGATGGCGAACCATTAGCTGCATATGCAGCAATTACCGCTTCTGTTGCCGTTCTGCTCTCTTCTTTTCTAGAAAGATAGTATACTTATACTACAGAAAAAGTAGGAGGGGGTTATAGGATGATTACGCAAAAACGGGGGGATATTCCGTATTTACTCGGACTCATTTTTTTCATCGCTGCGGTTGTATACTTTTTTGCCTCCAACTGGCCCGGCTTTGATCGTCCGGTAAAAATTGGGCTGTGTCTGTCGATTTTACTCCTTTGTGCGTCCGGAGCCTTTTTTTATCGGCGCAGCCATACGTTTGCGTACCTTAGCAATTGGTGGCTTTTCTTATCTGTCATCGCTTTTGCGGTCGCGACGGCACTCCTCGGGCAAATGTACAATTCACATGCGGATTCGTACATTTTATTTCTTGTTACGCTTATTCCATCCGTATTACTGGCAGTCTTTACCCGCTACCGTCCGCTTTACTGGCTGTCGTTTTTCCTGTTTGAACTGACATTTTGGCTCAAGCTTTATCCGACTAGTACATTTCTTACGTATACAGACGGCGAACAGCTCCTCATTTATTTCGGAGCGATTGTCCTCCACGGAGCCATCTACGTTTTTTGGCGCAAAGTTCAAGAGCAAAAACTTTCATTTGTTTCTCTCATTGTCATGCAAAGCTGTGCTGTTTATTTGCTGAATAAGCATATGCTGTACGACACGTTTGCAAGCGAAATGGATTATCGCGCTGTCTTTATTATTCTCCATATCCTGTATATTGCATTTATAGTAATTTTTTGGAGAGCTTTTATGAATGCGCCAAAAAGTCATCCGTTTGATCTGGCCGTTCATCTTTTATTTTTTGGTTTATACGTTGTTCCGAACGTCTTTTACATGACGTTTCAATTAATTGGTGAATTTATTTTCTACACCGGTTTCCCTATGCTGCTGCTGCTTTTCGCCTTCAGCATTATCGGCCTGCGAAAAATTAAGCTGTCCTCTGCCGGACACGACCGGAAATGGGCAAGATACATGGTGACTTTTTTTACCGGTGCGCTCGCTTTTATTGGAACGCTGATCGCCGTGTTCTCCCTCAGTTCGTTTGTCGGGATGATTTTTGGATTCAGCGATAATTTTTCGCTCAGCTTTCTTGTTTTGGCAGTGCTGTGTGTTAGTGCCGGCCTTGCCGTGAAAAAAGAAGCATGGTTAGTCGTCCGCATGACCCTACAAATTACTGGAATTGTTTTTTTGTTTTCTTATATTATTTCGGAATGGCCGCACGTATGGCCAGCATTCTTTATCACCACTCCGTTGGTTTTGCTGACAGTGCTGCTGTTTAAAAAGAAAGAAGCCATTTTGTATTATACGGCAGCGAATGCATCTCTTCTTTATGGCATTCTTCATTTGCTTTCCGAAAACCATGTGTCTCTTTCCATTAGTACGTGGGTTTTATTTTCAGCCGCAGCTGGCAATGCCGTTGTGTTTCTTTTATTAAAGAACCTTCCAATTGGCCTCTCTGCTTTTTGGCTGTCACTCGCCTTTATGCTTTATTCGTTAACGGAAAAAGGCTGGGATTCTTTGCTCCTGCATGCCGCTTTTCTCGTCTGCATTTTTTGGCACCTGTTTAAGCCTATTCTTGAGACGCGGCTGTACCGCTGGCCGGTCTGGGCAGCTTTTATCGGATTTTTCATTTGGAAGTATTACGAATACGCCTGGCTGCTTTTGCATAAATCACTTACGTTTTTGCTGATCAGCGTTCTCTTTTTTACAATCTGGTTTGTATGGGGACGAAAGCATACCACTCCTGTTTCTGTGAAAAAATGGAGTGCCGGTTTGTTTGCAGCTATCCTCGTACTGCAATCTGCTTTCGTGCTAGTAACCGCGTGGCAAAAAGAACAGCTTATCCAAAATGGGGAAATCGCAGCACTGGAGCTGGCGCCTGTTGATCCGCGTTCTTTTATTCAAGGAGATTATGTTCAGCTGGGGTACGACGTTCAGGCTGATTACAATGACCAATTTTTAAACAGCTCAACAGCTCCGCCCGAGGGGAAAATCGATGTCATCTTGAAGCCTTCTTCCACCTCGATTGAATATAAAGGCCAGAAAATCCCAGTTTATAAAGCAGAAGAATTTGTTGAAGCGGGTACAAAAAAAGAGCTCTTCCTGAAAGGAAAAGGCCAATACGGGACGTTAACGCTCGGGATCGAGCATTTCTTCATCCCTGAAAACACCGGAACAGAATGGGAAGAAAAAACACATGCAATCGTCCGTATTGCCCAAAATGGCGATGCAATTCTAGAAACGCTACGTTAATGAACCGTCCGGGATGTCCCCGGGCGGTTTTTGTCATGAAACTGTAATGTGAAACACATGGAACTGTAACTCAATAACCCAAATTTTCTGATATATTTATATAAGTTCATATATACAACCCGTTTAGAAGCGGTAAAGCAGACCGGAGGGACTACATTGAAAAAAGGATTATTTATGATTTTCAGTATTTGTTTCATGATGTTCGGCGGACTGTTGCCGGCACAAGAAACAAAAGCAGCTTACTCCGCAGATGCAGCGATTGCGGAAGCAAAAGAACATATTAGCACACCTTATAAATTTGGCGGCACAACACCAGCAGGGTTTGATTGCTCGGGCTTTATCCAATATGCCCATAAGCAAACAGGCTACTCACTTCCCCGTACTGCTGCTGAAATGTATAAAAAAGGACAAGCCGTTTCGAAAGCAAATATGGAGCCAGGCGACTTAATGTTCTTTACAACATATAAAAAAGGTGCTTCACACGTCGGCATCTACCTTGGTGATAATCAATTTATCCACGCGTCTTCTTCTAAAGGCGTAACAATTGATAAAACATCCAATTCCTATTGGAGCAAACGTTATATCGGCTCTAAAACACTAGATTAATATTTCAAGCGCCCGCAACTGAATGAATCAGCTGCGGGCGCTTTTTCGCTGTTAAAATGTGAAAGAAAAAACGTCTTCTTTCACATTGCTTATGATAAAAGTGAATAGAAAGAATATTCCAACGGGGTATTAACATCATAAGAAAAACGATTAAATGACAGCTTAAAACAATCAGCAATGAAGAAGCCGCTAATTCTAAGCACTTTATTGAATGAATCAGTAGTTTAGCTGCGTCAATTTGAATTTCAAAAAAGAGTCTGCGATAAACCGCAGACTCTTTTCGTTAATCACCCTCAGCTGCCACTTCTTCTTTCGGCTTCGCTTTTTTCACTTCAATCTCATGAATATGATGGCCTTCTGCATCGCGGATAATGAATTCATAGCCGTCCTGTTCAATAGAATCACCGAGTTTCACATCAATATTTTCCGTAAGTGCCCAGCCGCCGAGTGTATCGACTTCTTCATCCGACAGATCCGTGCCAAGCAAGTCATTTACTTCCGAAATAAGCAGGCGGGCATTCAGCAAATAATGCTTCTCGCCGAGTTTTTGAACTTCTGGTTTTTCATCCGTATCAAATTCATCTCGAATTTCACCGACGATTTCTTCCAAAATGTCTTCAACGGTCACAAGTCCGGACGTGCCGCCATACTCGTCCATTAACACTGCCATATGAATACGTTCTTTTTGCATTTTCAATAGAAGGTCATGAATGGGAATCGTTTCAATCACCCGGATCACCGGCTTGACGAATTCTTCAAGCGGGCGGCTCCGGTCGCTGTCACGGCTTAAATAATACGACAGCAGTTCTTTCATGTTGACCATGCCGAGAATATTATCTTTATCCCCATCATCAACCGGATAGCGTGTGTATTTCTCAATTTCAATGATTGATGTAATTTCATCCCACGTTAAATCTTTTGACAACGTAATCATATCGGTACGCGGCACCATAATTTCTTTGGCCACGCGCTCGTCAAATTCAAAGATACGATCAACATATTTGTATTCAGACTGGTTGATTTCTCCGCTCTTGAAACTTTCGGATAAAATGATGCGCAGCTCTTCCTCCGAATGGGCCATCTCGTGCTCAGACGCCGGCTTTAAGCCGAAGAGTCCGACAAGCCCACGTGCAGAGCCGTTGAGCGTTTTAATAATCGGATACATAATTTTATCAAAAATGATAATGAGCGGCGAAAATGTTAATGTGACCCACTCTGCTTTTTGAATAGCGACCGTTTTCGGTGCGAGCTCCCCGACAACCACGTGCAGGAATGTCACGACAGAAAACGCAATCACAAATGATAAAATGCTCGAAACAGATGAGGCAATCTCGAACCGTTCAAAGACCGGATGCAAAATTTCCTCGACTGTCGGTTCACCCAGCCAACCGAGACCAAGCGCAGTAATGGTGATTCCGAGCTGGCAGGCGGATAAGTATTCATCCAGATTAGATGTTACTTTTTGTGCTGCAATCGCCCGTTTGTTTCCTTCTTCAACGAGCTGATTAATACGTGACTGGCGCACACGAATGATGGCAAATTCCGTCGCAACGAAAAAACCAGTTAACACGATAAGTAAAGCAAATAACAATAAATTGACAGCTATCAAAATGTGGAAAAAGCAGCTTGGCTGCTTTTTCCCCTCACCTCCTGGGGCAAAAAAGTTCTTGTTTTCTATACCCGTATTTTCTTTTATCATACCAAATTGCACTAAATTTTATGAAATTATTTGTCTTCCTTTTTCACAATCTGTATGCCTTCAAGCGCAATCGCATAATGAATGGCATGCTTTAATGTCGCAAAGCATTTTAAATTATTCAAATAAATGCCTTTTGAGGCCATTTCCATGCCAAGTTCCGGTGAAATGCCCGCAATGATCGGGACAGCTCCGATCAGCTGTACGGACTGCGTCACTTTTTCAAGCGTACTCAAAATTAAATTGTTCATCGCTTTAATACCGGTGACATCCAGAATAAGCATGCTTGCTTTATGCTCAACAATCGCCTGCAGCGCTTTTTCCGTAAAATCATCCGACCGTTCCTGATCAAAACGGCCCATGACTGGCGTCACGAGAATACCGTCCAGCACCGGAATAACCGGCGAGGACAACTCACGAATCATTTTACGCAGTTCGATTGTGCGATTTTCCACCATCGCCTCAAGCTGCGTAATTGTTTGCTGCTCTTGCGTCTGAATGTGCTCCCGGACATTTTCTGATGGTGTCATTGGAGACGGATATAATTCAATTTCTTTATAAGATCCTTCATCTGTCGACGTATATTCCGTTACTTTATACCAAATCGTTTCTTCAAGCAGGCCGCTGAGCAGTCCTGCCCAATGGCCGCCTAAAAACGTGCCGGGGCTTTCTTTCCCTTGCGCACGCACGACTTTGCTTTCCCAGTCGTTTCGAATAGACAAGATGGCGCGGCGTTCCGTTAAGCAAAGCTGCTTGAATTCAATCGCTCCCCATCCTGCCGCCGCATAAATATTTGGCAATAACGCAAGCACATCTTCTGTTTCTTCTCCGATTTCTTTATAAAAACCGCTGACAATTTTCCCTGTCCGGTAGCCCGCTGTTTCCATTACGATCCGGGCAGGTTCCGTACCTGTTACTTCTTCGATTGTATCAATGAATGTTTTCAGTGCCGTTTTTGTCCAAAAAAGAACAACATCCGCCCCTTCAAACTGAAATGATCCGTTCGTTCGGTCCCATTGAAGGTTCGTCCCGATCACGTTGATTTCCTGCTTTTCCTGCATCCACAATCCCTCCCGAATTTCTTCATACCTTTATTCTATAATGAGTACCGCCTGTTTAACAGTTTTGCCCCGTTTTTTTAGGGGAATGATATAATGATCAAAAAAGAACAAGGAGTTTTTATCTTACATGAGTATTTTATCAGTAAGCCGCCTGAGCCACGGCTTTGGCGACCGCGTGATTTTTAACGACGTCTCGTTCCGACTGCTGAAAGGCGAACATATCGGACTTATTGGCGCAAACGGTGAAGGCAAGTCAACCTTTATGAATATTATTACCGGGCAGCTGCAGCCGGATGAAGGAAAAGTGGAATGGTCGAAAAATGTCCGTGTCGGCTACTTGGACCAGCATGCCGTGCTCAAGACCGGCATGACGATTCGTGATGTGCTTCGGACGGCTTTTCAATATTTATTCGATATCGAAACAAACATGAATGAACTGTTTGGCCAAATGGCCGATGTAACGCCGGAGGAGCTGGAAAAGCTTCTTGAAGAAACTGGAACAATGCAGGATTTATTAACGAACAACGATTTTTACATTCTCGATACCAAAATTGAAGAAACGGCGCGTGGACTCGGCCTTGATGAAATTGGCCTTGAGCGCGATGTGCACGACTTGAGCGGCGGACAGCGGACGAAAGTATTGCTTGCAAAACTGCTTCTTGAAAAGCCGGATATTTTACTTTTGGATGAGCCGACAAACTATTTAGACGAACAACACATTGTATGGCTGAAGCGCTACTTAAAGGAATATGAAAATGCTTTTGTCCTAATTTCACACGATATTCCCTTTTTAAACGAAGTGGTCACTTTAATTTATCATATGGAAAACCAGGAATTAACCCGCTACGCCAGTACGTATGATGAATTTTTGAGAGTACACGAAATGAAAAAACAGCAGCAGGAAGCAGCTTTTAAAAAGCAGCAGCAGGAGATTGCCGGCTTGAAAGATTTCGTCGCCCGCAACAAAGCGCGTGCCTCAACGAGTAATATGGCGATGTCCCGCCAGAAAAAGCTCGATAAAATGGATATTATTGAAATTTCATCTGAACGGCCAAAACCAGAGTTTCGGTTTAAAGAAGGCCGGACGCCAAGCAAGCTTATTTTTGAAGCGCGTGATCTTGTTATTGGGTACGATGAGCCGCTATCACGTCCATTAAACTTACAGATGGAACGCGGACAAAAAATTGCCTTGACCGGCGCAAACGGCATCGGGAAAACAACATTGCTGAAAAGCCTGCTCGGCGAAATCAAGCCTGTTTCCGGCATCGTTGAGCGCGGTGAAAATTTATTGATCGGCTACTTCCAGCAGGAAATAAAAGTCGATAATAAAAATACATGCATTGAAGAAATGTGGACGGAATTTCCGTCTTTTACGCAGTATGAAATTCGGGCGGCGCTTGCAAAATGCGGCTTAACAACGAAACATATCGAAAGCAAAGTATCTGTCTTAAGCGGCGGCGAAAAAGCCAAAGTCCGCCTGTGCAAATTGATTAATCAGGAATCCAATATTCTCGTACTCGATGAGCCGACGAACCATTTGGATGTCGATGCGAAAGACGAACTAAAGCGTGCTCTAAAAGACTATAAAGGCAGCGTTTTGCTTATTTCCCATGAACCTGAATTTTACCAGGACATTGTGACAGGCATTTGGAACGGCGAATCATGGACAACGAAGGTCTTTTAATGGGAACAACAAAACGATTTGCGTTATCGTGGAGCGGCGGCAAAGACTGCATGATGGTTTTGCATAAGATGAAAAAACAGCAAATGGACGTTGCCTGTCTTATCACGACAGCGCCAATCGAAACAGGACGGACATTTGGGCATGATGAAAAAATGGAGCTCATTGAAGCGCAGGGAAAAGCGCTTGGTCTTCCTGTCCATTTTATCCGCTGCCGTTACGATCATTATACTGAAGACTTTATTCAAGATTTGAAGATGCTGAAGGAATCTTTTTCACTAGACGGTATCGCGTACGGTGACATTTACACAGACGCCCATTTTGAATGGGGAGAAAATACAGCCCTGGCTGTGGGGTTGAAAGCGATCTTTCCCCTGCGCGGTGAACCCGATAAAGCAGCCCAAATGTTAGAAGAATTTATTTTGACCGGTTATAAAGCGATGGTCATCCGCGTGCGAAAAGATATGCTCGCCCCACGATACCTCGGAATGGTACTTAACGCGTCGTTTGCGGAAGACATCGCCCAAACAGATTGCTGTCCCATGGGTGAAAATGGTGAATATCATACGTTTGTGTATAATGGTCCGTTGTTTCAAGAGCCGATTCCGATCAAAACCGGGCCTTTGCTTGAATCAAAAGCTTCATACCGATTGGAATTGTTTATATGAAAAAAAGGAGACGGCATGACTGCTGTCTCCTTTTTGCTTATTTATTCACTGGAAATGCTTTTCCCTTGAAAAATTCATATTTCTCGAGTTCTACGCCCATTTGGCGGGCAATTTTTTTCAGTTCTTTTTCTTGAAATTCACTCGTAATAAGGGTAATCACGGTTCCGTCTCCGCCAGCACGTCCAGTTCTGCCGGAGCGGTGTGTGTACTCGCGTAAATTGTGCGGCGCTTCAAAGTGAAGCACATGTGTTAATCCTTTAACATCAAGCCCCCGCGCAGCTACATCTGTCGCAAACAGCAATGGTGCTTTTCCACTTCGGAAATCACGAATTGCTTTCAGACGTTCTTCTTTACGGAGTTCACTATGCAAAACACCGTTTTTTACCCCTTTAAATGATAGCTTCTCCGACATAACGTTTACATCGGTAATATCTTTAATAAATGCAAGCATGCGCTCCGGTTCAAAGGTGCGCATCACTTTTTCAATCATTTGCTGCTTTTCTTTCCATTCGCACGTGAAGTAAAGATGACGGACCGTCCCTTCCTGCGGCATGCTTTCTTTTTTAATTTGAATTATTTCCGGATCATTCATGAGCTCTTTCGCTTTTAGCTCTGCGGCAGCGGGAAGCGTTGCCGAAAAAAGTGCGAGCTGCCGGTCTTTTTGCGTTGCTTTAATAATCGATTGAACCGGTTCTAAAAGAGCCGTTCTAAACAATTCGTCTCCTTCATCGAGCACGATTAATTTTACTTCATGCATTTTCAATTTTTTCATTTGAATAAGTTCAAGCAGCCGTCCCGGCGTTCCACAAATGATGTGCGGCGGCTTTTTCAGCCGGTCCGTCTGGCGTTTAATATTTGCGCCGCCGATCATGCCCGTAGATGTAATGATACCCCCGCCAAATGTGCGGATTTCTTCTTGAATTTGCATAATGAGCTCGCGTGATGATGCCATCACAATCGCCTGGACTTGATTGCGCTTCGGGTCTATTTTCTGAAGCATTGGTAAAACGTAAGCCAATGTTTTACCTGTTCCTGTCGGTGATTCCGCGATCACGTCACGTCCGTTCAATAAAAATGGAATGGCTTCTTCCTGAACAGGCATCGCTTGTTTAAAGCCCGCTTTCTCCCAAGATTCCTGTAAAAATGGCTGTAATGATGATAAAAAGACTGGTTGTGTCGACATAAAAGCTCCTTCTTCGTTTTTATCTATTATCCATTTTTTTCAGATGTTTAACAATGACAAAATAAGGTTACAGTACAGAAAACAATTTTTTAGGAGTGATTTATATGGATAAAAAGCTTGATCAGGGAAAAATGGATAATCCTGAACAAATCGATACAGATAAAGAAAGCTTGTATGACAAATTTGAAGAAGAACAAAACGTTGATGCCATTCCGTTAGAGGATTTAAAAATCGAACAGCGTGATGAAAAAGACAAGCACAAAACAAAAGATTCATCATCCAGCGAAAAAAAATACCCAAAATAAAAGAAGCAGCCAATTAGCCGCTTCTTTCAGGCTGTCGACAAAGTCGGCAGCTTTTTTGAAAAGAGCCGATAGGTGAAGCCAGCCGGACTTCGCTTTCCACGGGCAGAGGGCATAGGGGATGTTTCCTTTTTATTGCATAAGGTCACTCACATGAACCAGCTCAGACTGGCTCGTTTAAAAGTAACAAACGAAACCCTCTCTCCTCTTCCTTTCACTGTAGAGAGCAAAGAAATACTTATTTGTTTACACTCTGAAAGCAGCGGCTAGGCTGAGCAGCCGCTGCTTTTTATTTCGATACGTACGGATTGCCGGCTACCCAAAACCGCCACGGGTAGTTTTTTGCTTCGCCGCTATTTGGAATACCAATCCGGGGACCTGTTACAATTTTTTCGGGCGCAAACCCTGGCGCAATATATATAGGCGGCTCATCAAATCGTCTGCCATAATCAGTCATATGAATACCGAGTGCTTTCGTCAGCTTGCCTGGACCGCTCGTTAAATTTTTCATCGTCATGCTGCCCCGTCGCTCAATCATCAAATCAATTCCGTCACACGGTTCAACCGCCCGGATAAGTATGGCTTCCGGCACTCCTGCTTCCCCGCTGACGACGTTGACTAGGCAATGTGTATGCATTAAATATGTGTACACACGGCCTGCTTCTGCAAACATCACTTCAGTACGCTTCGTCCGTCTGTTGTTATAGCTGTGAGCAGCCTGATCAAGCGGTCCCCGGTATGCTTCCGTTTCCACAATATAACCGGAAGCAATGCCCTCTTCCGTTTCCTTTACAAGAAGACATCCAAGTAAATTGCGCGCCAGTGTGAGTGTCGGCAATTTAAAAAAAGCTTCGCCAACCGGCTTATAGCTGTTCGAATCGTTCGGTAATCTTTCGCCGGTCTGTCTCATTTAAAATATCCTCCTCTACTTTTGCCCGGACATAGTCACCGAAATGGCGGACCTTTTCTCCAATTGCCGGGGTATTATCACGTGAGATCATTTGCAGTGCATCAAAAACAGCTAGAAGCACCGAGACGCGATCCCGCCCTGAATAACAAATTTCGTAAAACGTTTCGTACAGAATATCTTCAAACGGCCGCTGCGGAACGATCAGCCGATCTCGAAAAACGACATACTTTCCGTCCAGACGACTCGCTTCTTCAAGCGCCATTCCAATATGACGAATACCTTCGATTGCCGTATTTGGATCATTAGCCCCCGGCGCCAAAGCCCGAAGTGTAATTTCAGCCAGCTTTTGGATCGCAAATTCTACATCCTGTACATGTATCCGCTCTTCCCCGACCTTTATATATTCACGAACATCTTCAGAAAACGAATGCCTTCGATACAGCTTTACAATCGGAGTTTTTTTCGTGACAAACGCGCCAATCGGCTCGATCAATTCAATGACACATTCATTTTTTTCGGCGATCGCCAAAAGCTTTTCTGTTTCGTACAACTGTATATACCCTCTTTTTCCAGAAATGAGCAGATCCGGTTCCACTTTCAGCACATCGGGCCGTACACCTACACGTTCACCCGACATTTCGATTTTCTCAATCGCTTCTACTGCTTCATCCCCAAGACGGGCAATCAATTTTGTTACTTGAATGGAATTTGCGACATGCTGCAGGAAATGGGCGAAGAAAACCAGGCAGGTAAAGGCGATAAACACTCCGACTGCTGCGGAAATAACTGGATCGTCATTGTTCACTTCGCGAATAAAGAGCAATGAAAACATCGAATAAACAAATCCGCCCATAAACACACCGAGCACCCGGAGTGTCACTTTATCATGAATAAAATTCTGCAAAATACGCGGTGAAAATTGGCCTGAATAGGTAGTTAACACAACCATGAGCGTTGAGAACGTAATCGATGTCATCGTCAGCAGCGAGCCAGCGATGGAGCCAAGAATCGTTTTCGTTAATGACGTGCTCGTCAACAACCGGTTTGGGACAACTTTTTTCACCGTTTCATAATGAAATATATCAATCCAAATGACCAAACTGGCCAGCAGCAGAGCTCCGATGCTGTAGATCCCCGGCACGATCCAAATATGGCGGGACAGCTTCAGTTTCGTCCGTTCCTTTAACATACGATCACCTCTCCTTTCTTTTTCCGTTTTGGCTGTTTTCCAAAACGTTTTCTGTTACTTTTCCTTCGATTCAGGGTAAAGTAGAAAAAAGCATTGAATTTTCAGGAGGTTTTTTTATGGAATGGATTGGATGGCTTAGTCTTGCTATTGTTGTCGGTGCACTTATTTTTCTCGGAATTTCGGCTTTTAAAACATTTAAATCAATGAAACCGAAAATGGATCATTTAAAAACGGCACAGCAGCGTATTCAAACTGAAACAGGTAAAATTAAAACGGAAACGGATGAATTAAAGGTTCATCAGGAGCATATTATGGCAGATGTTGATCATGCGAAACAAGCGGTTACATTGACTGTTAATGAAGCGAAGCAACTTCCGCAAAACGCGAAATTTTTGGCGAAAACAGCCGCTCCTTCAAGAAAAAATAAAAAAATGGCAAAAGCTTAATATGATAGGAACAAAAGGCTTTTCGGCTCCACGCCGGAAAGCTTTTTGTTACATTTCTTTCTAATGGGTACCGTTACGCTCAAAAAACAGAAAGGATATCTTAATGGATGATTTGTGATTCACATGGCCGCCATGCTGTTTAGTGGATCGTTTGCGAATAAAAAACCGGCTGCTTTAACAGACTATATGCTCAGAGACCGTGGGTTAGATCTTGCTTTAACGGCGCTTTCTGCCAGTGTATCGGATATGAGCAGCTGACTTTTATGCCGATCTTTTATATGAGTTGATTCCAGGATTGGCGCTTTCCCTTGCTGCCATTATAATCGTGCGCCTGCTGACAAGAATGGAAGGCGTAATGACAGAACGGTTCGACAAATTTACCGCAAAAGTGAAAGAATAGTGTCCAGCCCTTTCTTTCACGCGGTCAGTGAAATATAATAAACATACATGACCTTAACAGAGAAAGGCTGATATCACCTTGGAACAATCATCTAATTTTATTCGAACGATTATTAAGCAAGATTTAGAAACAGGCAAACGGGATCATGTTATTACCCGCTTTCCGCCTGAACCGAACGGTTATCTCCACATTGGACACGCAAAATCAATTGTCATCAACTTCGGGCTTGCGGACGATTTTGGAGGCAAAACAAACTTGCGTTTTGACGATACAAACCCATTAAAAGAGGACCAGGAATATGTTGATTCCATTAAAGAAGATGTCACCTGGCTCGGCTATGAGTGGGACGCTCTTCACTATGCCTCCAATTACTTTGATGAAATGTATAAGCGTGCTGTACTTCTTATCAAAAAAGGGCTTGCTTATGTCGATGATTTATCTGCTGACGAAATTCGCGAATATCGCGGCACATTAACAGAACCGGGCAAAGAAAGTCCACACCGGAGCCGTTCTGTCGAAGAAAACGTTCATTTGTTTGAACAGATGAAAAACGGTCAATTCGCGGATGGGACGAAAGTGCTTCGTGCGAAAATCGATATGACATCACCAAATTTAAATTTGCGCGATCCGGTTTTATACCGTGTGTCTCATACGTCTCATCATAATACAGGTGATACATGGTGCATTTACCCGATGTATGACTTTGCCCACCCGCTTGAGGATGCAATTGAAGGCGTAACACATTCTCTGTGCACGACAGAATTTGAAGACCATCGGCCGCTTTATGAATGGGTTGTCCGCGAATGCGAAATGGAGATGCAGCCGCAGCAAATCGAATTTGGCCGTTTAAATATTACCAACACTGTAATGAGTAAACGGAAGCTAAAGCAGCTTGTTGATGAGCAGCATGTAGACGGCTGGGATGATCCACGTCTTCCGACGATTTCCGGTATGCGCCGCCGCGGTTTTACAGCGGAAGCCATTCGTGAATTCGTCAAAGAAACGGGTGTCTCAAAAGGTTCTGGTGTTGTTGATTCAGCAATGCTTGACCATTTTGTCCGTGAAGATTTGAAACTGAAAGCGCCGCGTACGATGGGTGTGCTTCGTCCGCTAAAGCTTGTCATTACGAACTATCCAGAGGGTCAAGTAGAGTGGCTGGATGCGGAAGTGAATCCGGAAAATCCGGAAATGGGCTTGCGTAAAATTCCATTTTCACGTGAGATTTATATCGAACAGGAAGACTTTATGGAAGAGCCTCCAAAAAAATATTTCCGTCTTTTCCCTGGCAATGAAGTGCGCTTAAAACATGCTTACTTTGTGAAATGTGAAGATTTCATTAAAGATGAAGAAGGAAATGTAGTTGAAATCCATTGCACGTACGATCCCCGGACGAAAAGTGGATCAGACTTTAATGAGCGAAAAGTAAAAGGAACGATTCACTGGGTAGATGCCCTACACGCGGTTCCTGCCGAATTTCGTTTATACGAGCCGCTTATCTTGGACAGCGAAGAAGAAGACGAAGAGAAAACGTTCTTAGATTACGTGAATGAAAAGTCTTTAGAAACATTAAATGGGTTCATCGAGCCAAATTTAAAAGACATTGATGCGCAGGAAAAATTACAGTTTTTCCGCCATGGCTACTTTAACGTTGATCCGAAACATTCAGAGCCTGGCAAACCAGTTTTTAACCAGATTGTTTCATTAAAAAGCTCATTTCGTTTATAACAAAAAAAGCAGCTCTCGCCTACGTCGAGAGCTGCCTTTTCTTTTACGTTTTACTCTTCATTCTTTTTTTTCGCTTCTTCTTTCTTTAGTTCTTTCTTCACTTCTTTCTTTGTTTCCTTTTTTGCTTCTTTCGTTGTTTCCTGTCCTAACTCTTCTTTTATTTCCTGCTCTAATTCTTCTTTTATTTCCTCTTTTAATTCTTGTTTTACTTCCTCTTTTAATTCTTGCTTTACTTCCAGCATCAATTCCTGCATTAATTCCTGCTTTCGATCTTCTCCCTTATCTGGTTCTTCTACATCAACTTCTGGAAGTGCCCAAACAGAAACCGATCCCGCATTAACAGGAAAAGTTGCACAACCGTCTTTGCCAATTTCAATAATTTCATCGCGGGAATTCAGCATATCCACCCATTTTTCACCGGCACGTTCTTCGCCGACGCACATGTGCTTCTCTCCGCCTTCCTCACTGTTGTTAATAACAACTGCACAGCCTGAACGCTCAATCTCTTCCACACCCCGGCGTACCCAGCCGATTGTATTTGGATGGTCAAAATAATCATCCTGGTCACCATACGCTTTATGCAGACGGCTGTACAGCAGCGGATCAATCGCTTCTTTTTTTGCATCGACCGGGTTGTCACCGCCAATGCCGTAATAATCCCCATAAAACACACACGGATAGCCATCTTTGCGAAGCAGTGTTAATGCATAGGCACTTTGCTTAAACCAATCTGCCAAAAACGATTCTAATGATTCTCCTGGCTGCGTATCGTGGTTATCAACGAATGTAACAGCATTTTGCGGATAATTTTCCACGACTGTTCCTTCAAAGATTTTCGTTAAGTCGTATTTTGCTCCTTCTTGAGAAGCACTATATAAATTATATTTAAGGGGCACATCGAACAAGTGAATGCGGCCATCAGTTTCTTCAATCATATTTGCACATGGTTCCAAATCCGCCACCCAAAATTCACCAACAAAAAAGAAGTCGTCTCCCCGTTCACCTTCTACTTCTTTTGTAAATTCATTCACAAAGTTGTGGTCAATATGTTTAATAGCATCCAAACGATAACCATCACAGTCCAGCGTTTCTGCCATCCATTTGCCCCATTTAATCACTTCTTCACGCACTCTTGGATGACGGTAGTCAATATTGGCAAACATCAAATAATCGTAATTGCCAAATTCATCATCAACATTATCATTCCAATTTTTATATTCACCCTCGATACGGAAAATGCCAGTCCGGTCTTCTTTCGCATCGTAATCTGTTCCATTAAAGTGCTGAAAACGCCAGTGGAAATCTGAATATTTGCCTTTACGGCCAGGAAATGTAAACTTAGTCCAACCTTCAATTTCAAATGGTTCTTCTGAAATCACCTTTTTACGGTCATTTTCATCCACTTCAACGACTGCGAATCTTTCTGTTTCATCTGCTCCTGCTTTATGATTCATCACAACATCGACATATACGTGAATGCCCGCATCATGACAGGCTTTAATGGCATCTTCAAGCTCTTCTTTTGTTCCATATTTTGTTGGAATCGTGCCTTTTTGATCAAATTCACCGAGATCAAATAAGTCGTACACGCCGTAACCAGTATCCTCGGCAGACTGCCCTTTCGTCACCGGTGGAACCCATACGGCACCGATGCCCGCATCTTTTAATTCTTTTGCTCGCTCTTCCAGTCTTGCCCAGTGCTTTTGATCTGCCGGCAAATGCCATTCAAAAAATTGCATCATTGTACGATTTCGTTCCATTTTCATCTCTCCTGTCATCTGCTTGTGAAAAACTGTATAAACTCTTTATACCCTAATTTCATAAAAAATGATCAGTCAAATGAAAATAAACCGGCGGCCCGGCGAGAGGCGGCCGATTTTCTTTACGCTGTTTGAATCGCCATTGCGATTTCATCACAACTCGGAAATTTCGGACAGTGAATACAATCTGTCCACACTTTTTGCGGCATTTCTGTTTTTTGAATAACTTCAAACCCGCATTTTTCGAAAAAAACAACTTGATACGTAAGCGAAATGAGTTTGGGAATACCGATTAACTTCGTCTCTTCTACCACTCGTTCAACTAGCATTTTTCCAATGCCGCGTCCTTTCGCATTTTCTTTCACACCGAGCGAACGAATTTCAGCGAGATCATGACCAAGTATCGCCAGGCTGGCAATGCCAAGAATCTCTCCTTCCTCCTCTGCAACAAAAATAGACTGCAAGTTTAAAACGAGCGAATCTTTCGTTCGCGGCAGCATCAGCCCTTCATTTGCATAATGATTCACGAGTTCAAATACTTGCTCCACGTCAGCCAGCACCGCTTTGCGTACTTCGATCATGATTTCTCACCCTTTCTGTTCCTATGCTATCTTTCTATCTTACTGATTTTCATTTATATGTCAAGATGTTATATTCATTTTATTTGAATAATTATTCAAATATTCTTCACGTTTATCAATATCTCGTTGTATAATAAAAACATCGAAATAAACGCTAGGGGGATTTTCTTTGACTCATTTTCCAAAAGGATTTACATCGTGCTCGATCAATGCAGGAATAAAAGATGACACACTTGACTTCACGATTATTTACTCTGATGTTCGCGCTTCGGCTGCGGCCATGTTTACAAAAAACCAATTTTGCGGCGCACCGATTGTGGTTGGAAAAGAGCATGTGGCAGACGGCTATTTGCAGGCAATTGCCGTCAACAGCAAAAACGCAAATGTCGCAACCGGTGATAAAGGGCTTCAAGATGCCCGAACGATGACAGAAACCGTTGCTGCTGAACTTGGCATCAACTCAGCTGACGTTCTCCCTTCTTCAACTGGTGTCATCGGTGTTTCGCTGCCCATTGAGAAAATCGTCTCTGCTGTTCCTGGCTTAAAAGGACAGCTGAAAGCAGATGGGCTTGAACAGTCAGCAAAGGCGATTATGACAACGGACACATACCCAAAATTCCGGACACGCACGATCGGGAATATCACGATTGCCGCGATGGCGAAAGGTTCAGGCATGATTGAGCCTAACATGGCGACGATGCTTAGCTATATTCTAACGGATGCAAAAATAGAAGCGGCTGATTTAAACAAAATGCTAAAAAAAGCAGTCAATGTTTCGTTTAACAGCGTTTCTGTTGACGGTGATACAAGCACAAGCGACACAGTCGCTATGCTCGCAAACGGTTTGGCGGGCGATGTGGACTTAGTCGAATTCGAATCCGTTTTAACCGATCTTTGTATTGAACTTGCCAAAGAAATTGCCCGTGACGGCGAAGGCGCCACGAAGCTCATTGAAGTGCAAGTATCAGGAGCCGACAGCGATGCAGCAGCGAAAAAAATAGGCAAGTCGATTATTAACTCGCCGCTTGTGAAAACGGCTATTTTTGGAGAAGACCCGAACTGGGGACGGATTATGTCGACGATCGGAAATTCAGAAGACGCGGTTGATACCACTTCTGTTTCTGTTTCATTTGCGGACGTTTATGTGTTTAAAGATGGGTCGCCGACAGAAGACAAACGGGCAGAGCTTGAAGAATACTTGAAAACAGATGAGGTGCTTATTAAAATCTCGCTCGGAAATGGCGCAGGTGCCGCAACCGTCTGGGGCTGTGATTTATCGTATGATTATGTAAAAATTAATGGTGAATATACAACATAATACCTCTTCCGCCTTTTATAGGCGGGAGTTTTTGTTTTTCATCCCTTTATGTTATCATTTAAACTAACGAACGTTAGGAAGGGATAAAAATGAAAGAAATGATTAAACAAGCGGCCGCTTCACTTTTCGCCGAGCACGGCTATGCAGGAACGTCTCTTGCCCAAATAAGTGAAAAAGTTGGCATAAAAAAACCGTCTATTTATGCGCATTATAAAAGCAAGGATCATCTATTTGAATATATGCTTCACGATGCATTTAATGCTGAAATGAAACGATTAGAGGAAACAAATAATTTATATGGACTGCTTGAATCGTACCTTTTTCTTTACGATGAAGATTCACTTTTCCGCTTTTTCTTAACGAGTTCTTTTTTTCCGCCTGACTTTTTAAAAGAAAACATTCTTCAACAGTACGAGGCGTATCTTGACGCTCTTGAAAGCAAAGTGAGGGCATTGTTGAAATTGCCTCCTGATCAGGCGGATGATGCAGCGGTTATGTATACGATTATTTTAGACAGCTTGTTTGTTGAACTATGCTATGGTACCCGGAAGAAGTCGGAGAAACGGCTGGATGTGGCATGGCGGGTTTACGAGCAGCAGTTTTTGAAAGGACAGGAAAAGTAATGAATACGAAATGGTTTCTCGTACTTTTAGCGGGATTTTTTGAAGTCGGATGGGCTGCGGGATTAAAACATGCTGATTCGCTTTTTGAATGGCTCGGAACAGCCGTGGCGATTGCCGTCAGCTTTGGTCTGCTCATTTTTTGCTCCAAAAAGCTGCCAGCCACTACCGTGTATGCGGCTTTCGTTGGCCTTGGTACCGCCGGAACGGTTTTGCTCGATATGACCGTGTTTGGCGAACCGTTCAGCTGGATGAAAGTGGCGCTTATCGTGCTTCTTCTTACTGGCATCACTGGCTTGAAAATGGTGACGTATGAAAAGGATGTGGCGGCATCATGACATGGACTCTCTTAATCGCAGCAGGTCTTTTAGAAGTAGTGGGTGTTGCCGGCATGACGATGGTCAATCAGCAGAAAAATATCCGCTCCTGGGTTATGCTAACCGGCGGCTTCGGACTAAGTTTTCTTTTCCTATCTATCGCGATGACGTCGCTGCCTATGGGCACCGCGTACAGCGTCTGGACAGGCATCGGTACCGTCGGCAGCGCACTCGTCGGCATGATTGTTTACAATGAATCGCGTGACGCCAAGCGGCTTTTATTTATTGCCATGATTATCGCCGCTGTGATCGGCTTAAAACTTGTTCCATGAAAAAAACTGCCCCACTCGGCAGTTTTTTCCTTACGTAAATTTTGTATTCAGCCAGCCGCAAAACAGCACGTAATCTTGTTTAACACGTTCTTTGTACGCCATTGACATAAAAACGAGCTGTTCAGAAAACGCATCAAAATCTTCGCCAATCGCATTTAAAATCTCTTCTTCACTATGATAGTCTAAGAGTGAATGTGCGATGTCTACATCAGCGCGGGCGTGGATCTTCGCCGCAATGCCGCCAAAGACGTCGAGTACTTTATCGAACTCTTTTTCGTTTTCAATATCTTCCGGCTTGATCCGCTTTTTGTATGGCGACCGTTCCCGTACGTAAAAATGCCGGTTGTCGATCGTGACATAACCTAACAATGGGTCATCGTAGTGATGCATCGCTTTTTGGGTCGTGACCACACGTTCACCTTGATGGCTGTATTTCAGCCAAAATTCTTCATTATACGGCATAAAATAAGCCGGTACGGGTGCACGAACTTCTTTCATTTCCAAAATCAAGTCATCAAGCTGCTCTATGCATTCCTGCTTACCTTCTATTAAAATGTAATAGCGGTCGAGACCGATCGAAGCCGTACCGGAACCATGCCTGCGCACAATATGCTTTATTTCATAAAATTCGCTCTTTTTCCGGTCTGCATCATCCAAGCTTCTTATATAAGCATGCCAGACCGCTTCGATCTTCTCCTGCTCTTTTTGTGTAACCGGTGTGAGTTCTTCTGAAAGGTCAAACGTCCGTGTACTGTCTTCTTTTACTGTCCATTGTTCCAATAGCCGCTTTGAATCACGTTTTTCAAGTTTTTTCAGCACTTTGCGGATTGGACCTTTCGTGTTGTGCTCCGTGTAAAAAAGGGTGATTGGGTCTTCTTTTCCTTTTACAAACTTTTTCAGCTGCTTATAATAAGCTTCAAGAAATACACGCATGCGTTCCTCTGCGTCACCAAAGCCGTACTGTTCACAGTAAAGTGCAATACTGACAGTCATGCGAAGTAAATCGTATACGTACGAACCCATGTAGCCTTCGTCAAAATCGTTGGCATCGTATACAATATCCCCTTCACTATTTTGAAACGCACCAAAGTTCTCCACGTGCATATCACCTTGAATCCACGTCGGTTTATCGTCCGGTGTATGAAATGAAAATGGGATTTTTGTTACATCATAATAAAATAAATACGCGCTGCCCCGGAAAAATCGAAATGGATTTTCCGCCATTTGCCTGTATTTATTCTTGCGTTTATCATGACTCAGGCCGGTGATCCGTGAGTCAAATTCATTCAGCACCGTCTCTAATATATTTGAACGAAGCGCGCGGCGCGTTTTCTGTACTTCTGCCATCCAGTTTTCAATCATCCATATCCCTCCCTCGTCCTTTACATTTTACCACAACAAAAAAGAGCGCGGTTTAGAAAAAACGGCGCTTACAACGGGAACCATATTTTTGCCAAATAAATGACCAATGCCACTGTTACACTGCTGAGCACAGTGGTAACAATAACGGCCTGTGACGCAAATTCTGGATAATTATCGTATTCAAGTGCCAAAAGCGCACTATTTCGTGATGTAGGAAACGAACTGGCAATAAACATCGCCTGGGCGAGCGTCCCTTGAACATCCAGCAGGAAAATGACGAGCAGACCGATCGCCGGTGAAAGCAGCAGCCTGGTTGAAACGGCAAGTATGAGCGGCTTAGAAACAGATGTGATTTTCATATAAGCACATTGTGCGCCAAGCGTAATAAGAGCTACCGCTAAAAAAGCATTTGATGAATTTTCGATTGGTGACCATAAAAAGAATGGGATTTTGATGCCGGCTGCTTTTAACACAACAGCTAATACAAGGGCATGAAGCACCGGCAGCTTGAGTACTTTTTTCAGCACGTTCTCATTATCGGCCGAAGCGGAAACAGAGTTGTAAAACCCCCACGTATACGTCAGCAGATTTTGAAAAATCGAAATAATAATTTGAACAGATAAGCCAAGCGGATTTGCGGCAAACACAAGACCGCTTACCGGAAGACCATAATTGCCTGAATTGCTTAAAACGGCGCTGTTTTGAAAGCTGGATGATAATTTCCGCTCAAACCCTGCCATCTTGGAGATGAGCATGGCTGCCGCAATTAACAGTCCATTAAACAGCAGCAAATAAACAAAAATGATAACAGCGGTTGTACCCGATAACTCTGTTTCATATATATTCACAAAGCACACCATCGGCAAAAAGAAATTAATGGTCAGCTGTGATAATGTCGGCATGTGCAATGTATATTTCCGGTGCAAAAAAGCGCCGGCTGCAATAAGCAAAAACATAGGAAGAATAATTTGAATAAGCACATTTGTGAAGACTGCCATCTTGTAAACGCCTCCAATAAATAAAAAAAGAAAACGAAGCGCGGCGCTTCGTTTTCCCTGGGGATGTGAAACACTTCTGTTCACATCAGGGGATGAAATAATCGTAACACAGCATCCCTTTTCCGAACAGATTGTTATCATTTTATCCTTTTTATTCATATTATCCATGAGTGAATTACTTTTGTGAACGCATAAACCGTTCTTTTACCCGTTTCATCCGGGCATGGTAATTTAAAATGTCCAGACGGGCCTTTTCTGCTTCTGGCGCAATTGGACGAAGATTTTCAATATCCCAATACTTAATAATAACATCAAGCACTTGATCAAAATATTCCAGCGGTCCATAGTTTGCCTCTTTTGCAATAATCGCCATCCGATTTTCAAAATCCGGCATAACGGCACCCGGCATCTGGAAGTTTTTAATAACGTGCCCGAGATGGTAGCAGTAATTTGGCTCAAGCTCTAAATGAAACTTGATCACGTCACGGTAAAAAGCATAATGAAGCGTTTCGTCTTTAGCGAGACGGCGTAAAATTTTGCCCAGATCCGGATCGTGCTTATTCGCTTCTTTGGCGACATTGTTGTAAAACACCATGGTCGCAAGCTCCTGCATCGACGTGTACACCATCGTTTCAAACGGTGTGTGGAAATCAGGCTCCCAGCCGTTTTCAACGGTCATTTTATGAAGCTCATGCAGCCGATTTGGATCAACACTGCGTGTAATGAGCAAATACGTTTCAAGTAAGTTTGAATGCTGATCTTCTTCTGCAGTCCACGTATAAACAAAATCTTTAACGATAGAAAGCGAGCCTTTAAACGTCTGCGCAAGATGCGACGTAAACCAAGGCAGATTCACTTCAGTCAAAAGAGCGGTTTCAATTGCCGTGACAACGTTCGGCGGCAATGTAACCTGCGACGGATCCCAAGGCACGCGGCGGAAATCCTGCGCTTTGTCCCATGGCAAAAATTCATGGTAGCCCCAGTCAATTTTAGCAGAACGTGTTTTATGTTCATCGTATAAGACTTTCAGTCTTGGCTCTAGTCGAAAATCGAGATCATTTGTTAACAAGTGTATCCCTCTCCTTTACATCCTGCCTATCTTTACATTGTACACGATAACAGCAAAAACTGCCCAAATTTTGGGGCAGTTCCTTTCTCATTCCGGCATATTGACGAACAGTTCGTCGATTTTCGGATCCTTTTCAATTAAGCCTGTCTCTTTCATCCATTTGGCTGTATCTGCCCATGGCTGCTCTTCCTGGTAGCCAAAGCCTTGCTCTGAATCCATTAACGGCAATAAAATATCCATGCTCTCTTTTTCTACTTCTTCTTCAAGCGGGAAGTTTTCGGCTTCCTGATTCGCCATCAAAATATCAAGGGCCTCATCTGGGTTCGCTTTCACATCGTCAAAGCCTTTCCCTGCCGCGCGCCAGAACGCTTGGATGAGTTCTGGGTTTTCTTCCCACGTTTTGTCGCTTGTGACCGTAATTAATTCATAAAACGATGGCACACCGTATTTGGTTAAATCAAAATTGGCGGTCTTGTACCCTTCAAACTCTAAAAGTGGCACTTCGTGGTTAATATACGCACCGACAACGGCATCTGCTTTTTTGCTGATCAACGCTGCATTTAATTCAAAACCGACGTCAATCAATTCTACTTTCGATGGGTCTCCTCCATCTTGTTCCACCATTGTTTTGACAATGGATTCATTGAGTGGAATACCCGTATAGCCGACCGTTTTGCCTTCTAAATCTTTTGGTGACTGAATGTTGCTTTCAGCAAGTGATACGACGCGGTTTAACGGCTCACGCACAATCGCGCCAACGGACTTCACGCCTACATTTTGTTCCGTACTTGCTACGATTACATCCGGTTGGTATGTAATCGCAAGCGTGACTTGATCAGACGCGGCCATCGCAATCGGATCGGTCGCATTCGCCGGAAATTGAATATCAAGATTAATGCCTTCATCTTCAAAATAGCCTTTTTCCTCTGCTACATATAAAAAGCTGTGTACTGCATTCGGATACCAGTCGAGCATAATGCTGACGTCCTGCAGCTCTTGATCGCCGCCCCCTGCTGTTTCTGTCTGTGTTTCTTCTTCACTTGCCCCGCACCCTGCGAGCATCATTGCCGCAAGAATACCTGCTGTCCATTTTTTCATTCTTTATTCCTCCATTTCATTGATCGTTTTTCAAGTACCTTCACAAGTAAAAATAAAACAATACCGACAGCAGATAACAGAACAATTGGCGCAAAAACGGCCGCGCCGTCAAATTGAGTCATCATCCGGCGGCTGAAGTATCCAAGTCCCGCCTGGGCACCAAGCCATTCCCCAATCGCCGCGCCGATCACACTTAGTGTAACGGCTACTTTTAAGCCGGAATAAAAGTGCGGTTTCGCAGAAGGTACCTGCACTTTTAAAAAGATATCTTTTTTCGTTCCGCCCATCGTCAGCATTAATTCCCGCAGCTCTTTGCTGCTTGATTTCAACCCGTCAAATGTATTGACAGTGATCGGAAAAAACGTAATCAGAACGGTCACAACGACCTTACTCCAAATCCCATAGCCAAAAAACATAATAAAAATCGGCGCAAGCGCAATGGTCGGAATCATTTGTGATGAAATGACAAGCGGATAAAAAGCCCGTTCCGCTGTTTCACTAACCGCCATCCAGACGGCAAGTGCCACACCGAGCACAATCGATATCGCAAGACCGATTAAAATGATGGCAAGCGTGGATGGCAAATGGTCAAAAAGAAGTGTTTCCCGCAGTTCCCAAAACCGGATCGCGACGCCAGATGGCGGCGGAAAAATAAACGACAAGTTTACGAAACGGGAAGCCAATTCCCATAATCCAAACAGGAAAATGACAATAAGCACGGCGGGTCCATATTTTTTCATCACAATCTCTTCACCCCGCCCCGCAATTGATCAATAAGCTTGTCTTTCAGTTCCATCACGGCCGGATCATTTAAATCACGCAGCGATCTTGGACGGCCAAGTGGCACAACGACTTCCTGAAGTGTGCGTACCGGTGTATCCTGAAAAACGAAAATCCGGTCGGATAAAAACAGTGCTTCGTTCACATCGTGCGTAATAAACAAAATTGATTTTTCCCGTTTTTCCCACTGGTCCAGCAGCCACTCCTGCATCGACAGCCGCGTAATGGCATCAAGCGCACTAAACGGCTCATCCAAAAGCAGAATATTGGATCCTGTTAAAATCGAACGTAAAAAGGACACTCGCTGCTTCATGCCGCCGGACAGCTCAGACGGATACTTATGTTCTGCACCGTTTAGTCCAAATTCATTCAAAAGCGGTAAAATACGGATAGATGACTCTTTTTTACTCACTCCCGCAAGCTCAAGTGGAACTGCAGCATTTTCGAGCACCGTTCGCCACGGCATTAATAAATCCTGCTGCGGCATATAGCCGGTGCGGCCGTGGCGGTTTTTGGGCTGCTCACTATTTATCCGTATTCGTCCGTGTTCCTCCGTTTCGAGACCGGTAATTAAGCGAAACAGCGTACTTTTTCCGGAGCCGCTTGCGCCGATAATCGTGACAAACTCCCGTTCGTAAACCGTTACATTTAAATGGTCGAGAATTGGCTTTTTGCCGCCGTATGAAAACGACACATCTTGAAACTCAAGCACTGGCTTACGCATTAATCGGCCACATTTCCCCGTTGTACGCCATTTCCCAGAACATGTACTCAAACCGGGTCGTATTTAAGAAAATCTCTTCTAACCGTTCGCGTTCTTTGTCCGATTTTCCAGCCGCGTGCTCGTCCATCAACTCGATGCACCACTTTGCAAGCTGGCCGAATTCTTCCGAGGCGTACATTTGAATCCATTCACCGTACAACTCATGATCCGCAGCACCCGGCCGCTTACTTAATTCTTTGCCAATTTCCCAATAGCTCCAGGCACAAGGCAAAACAGCCGCAACGACATCCGCAAGTGTCCCGTTCTGAGCGGCGTGCAGCATATAGTGCGTATACGCAAGTGTGATCGGTGACGGCTTCGCCTGCTCAAGCTCTTCTTCTGTGATGCCGAACCGGGCCGCATACTGCCGGTGCAGTGCCATTTCTTCATTGAGTGTTCCGTCCAGCAGCGCTGCAAATTTGCCCATTGTCGCTATGTCGTCCGCTTTAACGGCGCCAAGCGCAAATACTTTTGCATATTGAATTAAATACAAGTAATCCTGCACCATATAAAAACGGAATTTTTCCGGATCGAGCGTGCCGTCCGCCATTCCTTTTACGAACGGGTGATAATGGTTTTGCTGCCAGATCGGCAGACATTTTTCTTTTAGCTGATCGCTGAATTTCATGTCACTGGTCTCCTTTCTTTTGGTGCGTCCAATTGTATATAAAGGAAACCATCACTTTCGTGTATTGAACGAGTTCATCGATATCGAGCTGCTCATTAACCGCATGGGCATGATGCAGCTTGCCGGGTCCGTAAATTGCGGTTGGAATGCCGGCATCCGCCAGCCATCCTCCATCAGTTACGGATGGTGACACGTCAAGTATTGGCTTTTCTTTTAGCACCCTGCTGTGTATGTCCATCAATGTGTGAACGGCCGCATGATCAGGATCCACTTCAAACGATGGGAAAATTTCTCCGCGGTCTTCGATCATGGACGTGCCGCCCCACTCAAACTGTGGCGGATTTTCCTGCATCCACAAGTCGCCTTTTGCTATATTTCCGATAAATTCTTCTACTTCTTTTGCCACACTTTCATATGTTTCATTCGGATAAAAATGGACCGTAATCCAAAGGCGGCATTCATCGGCAATAAAAGCGGCGTGACGTCCACCTTCAATCACTGCTGGATTGATCGTTGTTGTTCCCGGCGGAAATCCAGGATAACTTTTCATGACCGCCCAATGCCGCTCAAGCTCCTGCAGGCCATGAATAATTTTTGTCATTTTTTCAATGGCACTTGCACCTAGCAGCTTGCCGCCTGCATGAATCATTTGCCGGCGCGTCGCATCATGAAATGTCTTATCGCTTTTTAGTGTGATCCACCCAGTAATGACACCGCCCTGGCCTTGAATATGCAGATCACTCGTATCAACGACGAGGGCAAAATCGGCGCTGTAGCTCTTTTTGCAGCATTGAAGGGTGCCCGCTTCGCCGACTTCTTCACCAATGACAGATTGAAAAATCAAATCACCCGGCAGTCCAATACCCGCCTCATGGAGAAGCTGAATCGCAAATAAAGCGCCGGCGAGACCCCCCTTCATGTCTGCTGCGCCACGCCCGACTACAGCATTCTCTTTAATAATCGGCATGAATGGATCGGCGTCCCATTTCTCATCCGCGCTCACTTCCGCCACGTCCATGTGGCCATTTATAATTAAACTTTTATACACGGCACTGTCTGTTCCTTTTAATGTACCAACGACATTCGGATCTCCCGGATATACATCCCATTTATCAATTGCGAAGCCTTTTTCACGCAAAAAAGCAGCAACAAACTGCTGGGCTTCTTCCGTATTACGGGCAGGCGGTGCCGGCGTTTTAAATGAAATCAATGTTTTCAATAAATCAATAAGTTCATCTTTCCTCTTATCAATTTGTGTATGTAATTGTGTGATCGTGGTCATAGCAGCCTTCCTTTCTAAAACGTAAAAAAGCCATTTCTTCGCAAGGAAGAAACGGCTGTCATGACAAATTGAAGTAAAACGTCAAAACACCTCTTCCTTACGCCGGTTCAAACCGGTTCAAGTTATAAGGGTTAAGGCAGCTCGCCTCTCTCAGCCCCATTACGGGCACCCCCAGCGGTGATTCCTATTTAATTTGATCTTGTTACTAGTTTTATCACACTAAAGCGTTTCATTCAATAGAAAATGCAATTTTCCCGATCTGCTCGGCTTTTTCCATTCTTGTAAAGGCTTCTTCAAATTGATCAAGTGTATACGTCCGGTCCATAATAGGATGTAGTTCATGTTTTTCGATAAACTGAAGCATTTCATTCAGTTCTTCACCGCTGCCGAGCGTTGAGCCGTGCATGTTAAACTGGCCATAAAAGAAGGTTCGTAAATTAATCATCACCTCATCCCCGGCCGACGCACCAAACGTAACAATGGTACCGCCAGTTTTCAACTGCTCAAGCGACTGATTAAATGTCGCCGCACCGACAGATTCAATAACAAGATCGACTTTTTCTCCGCCGAGCGCTTCAGTCCAGCTGCCCGCTGAATCAATGGCTTTGTCCGCGCCGATTTCCAGCGCTTTTTGGCGCTTTTCTTCCGAACGTGACGTGACGTACACAGCAGCACCTGCTGCTTTTGCAAATTGAAGCAAAAACGTCGCTACTCCGCTGCCGATGCCTGGAATTAATACCGTCATGCCAGGTTTAACATTGCCTCTTGTAAATAGTGCGCGGTATGCCGTTAAAGCGGCAAGTGACAAGGCGCCTGCTTCTTCCCATGACAAGTGTTGCGGCTTCAGTACCGCATTTTCTTCGGGCACAATGATTGATTCTGCAAATGTTCCGTGAAACGGCAAGCCAACAATCTCAAATCCAGCAGGCGGCGCATCGCTTTTTTCCGACCAGCCAAGTCCCGGGTTGATGATCACTTCGTCTCCCACTTTAACCGATGTTACACCCGCGCCGACTTCATCCACGATACCCGCGCCATCTGATCCGATCACAAGCGGCGGCTCATTCTCTTGATGACGGTGCAGTACAAACAAATCGCGATGATTCAGCCCCGCTGCTTTTAACCGAATCCGCACCTCCCCTTGTTTTGGTACCGCTTCCTCTATTTCACGGCAAGAAACACCGCTAAGTCCGGCGGCTCCTTCATGCACAATCGCCTTCATCGAAATTCCCCCTTGTTTTTTGTCAGTATGATATGATTTTAACATACATATAATGGTGCCTGTCACCCAGCGCATGGACATATTAACGAATTAGGGGACAGATACCGGGAAGGAGGCGCTTTATGAAAGAAATAGCCATTGGCATTTTAGCTTCGGTGTTTTTTGCAGTAACCTTTATCTTAAATCGTTCGATGGAGCTGTCGGGCGGCAGCTGGATGTGGAGTGCCTCCCTTCGTTTTTTCTTTATGGTGCCGTTTTTTGCGATCATTGTTGCCATGCGCGGCAGACTGCGGCCACTATTTACAGAAATGAAGCGCAATCCTATTGCATGGGTTGTGTGGAGCTTTTTCGGATTTGTGCTTTTTTATGCTCCGATTACGTATGCAGCGGCATCCGGACCGGGCTGGGTTGTCGGCGGCACGTGGCAGCTAACGATTGTCGCCGGTGTTCTCTTAACGCCGCTGTTTACGGAGAAAATAAACGGGCAGGTGATCCGTCATAAAATTCCGCTCGGCGCGTTAGCGATTTCCTGTGTCATTTTGATTGGTGTTACATTGCTTCAATTCGAAAAATCAGATGGCTTGACAACGTCCGCCTTTATGACCGGTATCTTGCCGGTGCTGATCGCGGCTTGTGCGTATCCGCTCGGCAACCGGAAGATGATGGAGCTGTGCGGTGGGCGGCTTGATACGTTTTCACGCATCCTTGGCATGATTATCGCCAGTCTGCCATTTTGGCTTCTCATTAGCGCGTTCGGATGGGCGATGGATGGACCGCCGTCATCAAGCCAGCTGGTTCAGACGTTTATCGTTAGTTTGTCATCTGGTGTTATTGCGACAACACTCTTTTTTATCGCAACTGACCGATCCCGCCACAATCCAGGTCAGCTTGCGTCTGTTGAAGCGACCCAGTCCGCGCAGGTATTGGTTACTTTGATCGGTGAAGTGCTGCTTTTCAGTGCGGCGTTTCCAGGTCTAATTGCATCCAGCGGTATTGTGCTGATTATTATCGGCATGATCCTGCACAGCTGGTATACGAAAAAATTGAAGGAGCGTGGAAAACGTGAACATGTAGCTTAAGCGGCATCGTTCAATGTGTGCGTCAAAAACCGGAATGAAAGGGTGACTTCGATGAATCTTCCTCGTGAACCGGACCAGGTCATTACATTAAACATGAAAAGTATTCATATCTGGGCAATTGTTCTCACGCTCACCTCTGTATTCATCGGGGCCTTTCTTATGGCGTTTCTCCATTTAGAAAGCGGCTTTTCTTTTTCATTGTGGGGATTTGTTTTGTGGGCAATTTTGTATATCCTTTTAATTGTTCTGCATGAGATATTCCACTTGATCGGTTTTATAGTTTGGGGGAAATGCAGAAGAAGGGACCTCGTTTATGGAATTAACCGGGAACTTGGCATTGCGTATGCGGGCACGAAAAAAATACTGCCCGTTTCTGCTATGAAAAGAGCGCTGCTCCTTCCTTTCTGGGTAACAGGCCTGCTTCCGTTCATCGCGGGAATTTGGCTGAATAGTGCTGTTTTAATGATTACATCCGCTTTTTTAATCGGTGGAGCGGTCGGCGACTTTTCGATGTACCGTCAGCTGCGTCGGGCTAAAAAAAATGCGTTTGTTTTGGATCACCTTCATGAGCCAGTTTTGTATGTCTTTAATGAAAAAGTGGACGTTCCTTATTAGGAAGCGCCCACTCAGATTGTAGAAAAATTAAATTTTTTACCGGAATATCCCCTTGCTGCTTTTCTAAAACACCTATCGGTTCCAGGTAAAAAAGCGAGGCCGCTTCCCTGAAAGATACCTATTGCTTTCGCAATAGAAGCTGTTGTTAAAAAGGCTGTCCACTTTTTCATTCAATATTCAGCACAATTTTGCCGAACGAGTCGCCGTCTTCCATATACTTGAGGGCTGAAACGGCATCCTCAAGCGGAAACTGCTTATCGATAACTGGACGGATTTCGTGCTGTTCAAACAACGTCAGCATATCCGCAAATTCCTGCGGGCTGCCCATTGTCGTTCCGCGTATATCAAGGTGCTTGAAAAAAACACGCGGCAGTACAAGCTCCGGCACCGGTCCGGCCGTTGCACCAAAGTTGACGATTCTTCCGCCTGGATTCGCGAGCTGAACTAAGTCTTTAAATGTTTCGCCGCCGATCCCATCAATGATGACGTCGGCGCCACCCATTTCGCTCTTTAGTGCTTTTACCCAGCCATCTGCCCTATAGTTCATGCCGCCGGCCGCGCCCATTTCTTTCGCCCGTTCAATTTTCCCATCGCTGCTTGATGAAACAAAAACATGAGCTCCTTTTGCGACAGCAATTTGCAGGGCAAATAGCGCAACACCACTCCCAATACCCGGAATAAATACAGTCTCTCCTTTTGTTAACTCGCCGCGCGTAATAAGAGCCCGGTAAGCCGTTAAAGCAGAAAGCGGAATCGCCGCTGCTTCGGACCATGTTAAATAGGGTGGCTTTTTATACACATTTTCACATGATATTTTCACGTATTCTGCATATGTACCATCGGTTGGCATACCCAGAGTATGAAATTTAGAGCTGCTAAACCGAATATCATCCCCCCATTGAAGAGCTGGATTGATAACGACCTCATCGCCTTGGCAAAGACTCTCCACTCCGTCTCCAACTGATTCAACGACGCCTGCTCCATCCGCCCCAAGAATGGAGGGCAGTTTTATGCCCGGGTACATCCCATATGTTATAAACACGTCACGCCGATTTAATGATGCGTTTTTCAGCTTTACGACGATTTCCCAGCTGCTCGGAACTGGTTTTTCCACCTCTGTGTACTTTGCCATGTCCGGACCGCCTGTTTCTTTCAATAAAATGGCTTTCATTGTTTTTCCCCCTTTGTCTGACGTTTCTCATCCATTTACCCGTCCATTTTAACAAGAAAACGACAGCATGCATATGATATAGCACTACTATGTAGAAAAGGACGTGTTCTCTATGATGACTGAGCAGCTCACAAAAGCGATAAATGGAGAGTATACGGCCATTCATTGGTATGAAAAGCTTGCCAATCTAGCGACAAACCCTTCAGCGAAAAAACGGATTTTGGCCATTCGCGAAGATGAACTGCAGCATTTTGAAGCATTCTCCGCTCTTTATCATGCATTAACCGGATCTGCTCCATCTCCTAAAATGAATAAACCTTGTCCAAAAATCTTTAAACAAGGCGTTCTTTTATCGTTTCAAGATGAGCAGGAAACGTCTGAATTTTACCGGCAAATAGCAGATTCTTCTCACCTTCCATATATAAAAAAAGTATTCAACCGTGCAGCAGCGGATGAACAGCGGCATGCCGTCTGGTTTTTATCGTTTTTATAATGACAGCTTGTTCCCTTTTATACTCCCGCATTGCATTATCGGCGGAAAAAACACGTTAAAATCCTTGTTTTCTCAGCCACTTCTCACACACAGCCGTCCATAAAAAAGCTTCCGAATGATCAGATGCGAGACCGAGACCGTGGCGGCCGCTTTGAAAAACGTGCAGGTCAAATGGGACACCAGCACGGCTTAAAGCACCAGCAAATAAAAGGCTGTTTTCAACCGGAACCGGTTCATCTTCCGCTGTATGCCAAAGAAATGCGGGTGGTGTGTCTTTCGTTACGTGCCGTTCATTAGATAAAAATAAACGCTGCTCGCCCGAGGAACCGAGACCGAGTAAGTTTTCCATAGACCCCTCATGGCGATGCTCCCCAAATGTAACGACCGGGTACCCTAACACGATGACATCCGGCCGGGATGATTGTTGTTCGATCTGATCCGCCGCACTGCTGATTCCATGGTCATATTTCGTGGCAAGTGTTGAGGCAAGATGCCCGCCTGCCGAAAAGCCGAGTACACCAACCTTCTTTTCGTCCACATTCCATTTTTCTGCCTGTTGCCGGATCATACGAATCGCACGCGATGCATCTAAAAGCGGCACGGGATGCTTATACGGTGCAACCCGATAATGAACGACAAACGCATGAATGCCCAGACTGTTTAACCATTTTGCGACAGGCTCTCCTTCATGAGCGGCCCGTCTTCGATAGCTTCCGCCTGGAAAAATCAGCATCGCGGGCGCCGTTTCTGTTCCAGCCGGATAAGCCGTCATATATGGTGCTTCCTCCTCTTCAATCTGAAAAGGTGCTTCTTTTTCCCACAGTCGAATCATAAAATTCCCTCCTACTTTGAATTAAATCCACGTTCGGTCACATATCCATCCATTGACCAGATACCCTTTTCTTTCTTTTTAGCAATTTGCTGTTTTGCTTCAAATTCATCAAGGTAGCGTGTATTTGGCGGATACACGTAAGCAACCCGCGCATATCCTTCTTGAAGAAGCGTTTCCTGAACGCTTTTTCCATTCACATATACGTATACTAAAATCCGGCTATATTTATCAAGGCGCTGGCCAATATCAAATTCGATTGTGATATTACCGCTTTCCAGCAGCTCCGCCGTCCGCTCTTTCGCCTCTTCCCCGAGCGGCTGCTTGCCAAGCTGTGGATGGCGCGTTTCCGGGGTGTCGATAAGTAAAAAACGGGCGCTGAACTCCTCGTTTTCCCCATCGTTGTCCGCATCAAATGCAAATACGGCCGTATCGCCGTCAACCGGACGGACAAGGTCTGCCGGAATCGGGTCCATCGTCCCTTTTGTTTTTAAAACATTGTTTGTTTCGTTAACCGGCTCCTGTGAATCGTCCGTATTTGCAGTGTCCTGCTTTTCTTTTTCAATTGCTGTCAATACATCTTCTGTTACTTCGAGAACATCATTCACCTCATCTAATGTGCAAGCTGATAAAAAAAGAGCCGCAACCCCGGATAGAATGATTGTCATCCACTTTTTCACGTCTAAGTCCTCTTTTCTTTCCTTGTAGAAGGCAGCCATTAAAAAAACCTCTTCAATTTAAGAGGTTTTTATTTCTTTGCCGCTGCCTCGTTAATGTATTCCGCAATGATCGGAATCGATAATTCCAGGCCGCTCGTCGTCAAACTATTTTTCACGTACTCAAGCTTATTGCCATCGCTCGCGTATGATTGAATATTCAGTACGTTATTAATGTATAAAATGCCTTCGTTTGTAATCATCGGTTTGATAATCTGCCCATCTGTTTCATCATAATGGCGGATTTTTTCGAGTCCATTGATCAGCCCTTGGTCAAATAAATCATTCATCGCAATCTCATAGACAGCCGGTTCCATGTTTTCACTCATCCGTTCATGCAATTCATACATGACATCCGGCTTGTTCTCCAAATAATACTGCACATAATATGCGAGAAGCACCTGTTCTTTTATCGGTAATTTCTTGCCCATACAAACGCCTCCTTTTTCTTTCCTTTTTATTATACATGATGCAGGCGCATATCCGTCAATTTCCATTCAACGTCATCCTTCACAGCACATACACTATTAACAAAAAGCTAAAGGTTGCGATGGTGAATGCACGAACGCCGAAAAAATTTTATTAACAACACTTTCAAATCGTGATATAGTCGTGACAACAAATACCATATAGATAGAGGAGCTTCAAGATATGACCTTTAAAAAGGTGATGATGGCAATCATGCTTTGTGTAATGGCTTTTTCACTCGTCCCTCCTGCTGCAAAAGCAGCCGACCCCGCCACTTGTTATGCGAAAACACCCGCTAAAAAAACATACATTAATGTATCCGTCGCCACTCTTTGGAAAGAACCCGGCACGAAACGGCAAATGGATCAGCACGTCCTCTCCAATCCCGTCAATATGAAAGCATGGACGTCAAAAATGACAACGGTCAAAGATCGGCTCTGGCTGACAGGAAAAGCTGAAACGCAGGCACTGTACGGCCAGGAAGTAACCGTGTTGAAAACGAGCGGCAGCTGGGCACAGGTTGCTGTTAAAGACCAGTCTACACCTAAAAACAGCAAAGGCTATCCCGGCTGGCTGCCAAAAGCACAAGTAACAACACAGCCGGCCGCATATGAAGCATGCGAGACGGCGGGTGTAAAATCAAATACGGCTGTCCTGTTTCAAGATAAAAAGACATCCTTTATGGAACTGAGCTTTAATACTGAGCTGCCGATTATCAAATCAGAAACCAATTGGGTGCAGGTGATGACCCCGGCCAACGGCGCTAAATGGTTAAAAAAGGGCGATATTCGCATTCTCGCCGCCACTCCGGTCATTCCGAAGCCGATCGGCACAGCGCTGCTCACAACCGGCAAGCAATTTCTCGGTCTTCCTTATTTATGGTCAGGCGTGTCGTCTTATGGCTATGACTGTTCAGGCTTTACATCTTCTGTTTACCGATACCACGGCATCAGCATTCCGCGTGACGCGTCCGATCAGGCGAAAAAAGGAAAAGCGATTGCGAAGTCGTCCTTAAAGCCAGGTGATCTGTTGTTTTTCGCTTATAATAATGGGAAAGGACGCGTTCACCACGTTGCCATGTACGCCGGAAACGGCCAAATGATTCATTCACCAAAAGCCGGCAAACGAGTGGAAATCATCTCAATGAATACAGCTCCATATAAACAGGAATATGCAGGAGCGAGACGCTACACCGATTAATATAAAGAAACAGTAAACATCCCCGGCACTCGTATCCCGGGGATGTTTTTTACTTTTATAAAGGCAGCACAGTGCCACTTCGACACGTTTTGAGTGGATTATACTTCAATAATAATCGGAACAATCATCGGCCGTCTTTTCGTTTGAGCGTATAAAAATTTGCCGACGGATTCTTTTAAGTTTTGCTTCATGATCTTCCATTGCGTCACATTTGCTTCCTGCAGCTTGTTAATGGTCGATGTTACAATTTGATTTACATCTTTTAAAAGTTCTTCTGACTGCCGGGCATACACGAATCCACGGGAAATGGTATCCGGACCCGAGATAATCTTGTTCTCTGTTTTGCTTAACGTAATGACGATCACAAGCATTCCATCCTCGGAAAGCTGTTTGCGGTCACGCAAAACAATATCCCCCACATCGCCAATCCCTAACCCGTCAACAAAAATGTTTCCTGCAGGTATTTTCCGCGTTTGGCGGGCAGTCGATTGGCTGATATCGACTACATCGCCATTTTTCACAACAAAAATATTCTCTTTTTCGACACCGACAGACTCAGCCAGCAGGCGGTGCTGATACAGCATTCTGTATTCACCGTGAATAGGAATAAAATACTTTGGTTTCATTAATGTAAGCATCAATTTTAATTCTTCCTGGTAAGCATGTCCGGAAACATGCATACCCGTGGCTGTTCCCGATCCATAGATCACTTTCGCTCCCAGCATGAACAAATTGTCGATAATCCGCGCAACATTCCGTTCATTCCCTGGTATTGGCGTTGAAGAGAAAATAACCGTATCGCCCGGGAAGATTTCCACTTGCCGATATTTTGAACTGGACAGACGGGATAAAGCCGCCAGCGGTTCTCCCTGGCTTCCCGTACAAAGAATTGCCACTCTTTCTGGAGCCCAGTCATTCACTTCATTTGCTTCAATCAGCATATCGTCCGGGATCGTCAAATAACCAAGTTCCATCGCAACCGACACAACATTCACCATACTCCGGCCAAGCAAAGCAAGCTTTCGGTTTGTTTTGACCGCCGCATCCACCACCTGCTGTACACGATGGACATTCGAAGCGAAAGTCGAGATAAACACTTTCCCATCCGCTTTGTTAAATGCTTCTTGAATATGCGTGCCGACAAGCTTTTCTGATGGCGTAAATCCGGGACGTTCCGCATTCGTGCTTTCTGATAAGAGAGCTAAAACACCGTTTTTGCCGAGATCGGCCATTTTATGAATATCCGGATATTGGTCATTTACCGGCGTTAAATCAAATTTGAAGTCGCCGGTATGTACGATCGTTCCTTCAGGTGTATGGAATGCCACCCCTAAACAATCAGGAATACTGTGATTTGTTTTAAAAAACGTCAAGTGGATCGTTCCTAACTCAATATTCGAATGGGAATCAATTGACGTAAGCTTTGTTTCCCTAAGAAGCCCATGTTCTGTCAGCTTTATTTCAATTAAGCCAAGTGTCAGCCGGGTGGCATAAATAGGCACATTCAATTGCTTTAAAAAATAGGGAATGCCGCCAATGTGGTCCTCATGACCATGTGTCACAATTAAAGCTCGGATTTTATCTTTGTTTTCACGCAAGTATGTAATATCCGGAATAATCAAATCAATGCCTAATAAACTCTCGTCTGGAAACTTGGACCCGCAGTCAATCACCACAATATCGTCTGCATATTGTACCGCATACATATTTTTCCCGACTTCATTCACACCGCCTAAAGCAAATATGGATAATTTATTTTCCGCTGTGTTCAAAATCATATTCCTCCCCAACTAAATCATTATCCAAATTGTGCCCTTTTAAAGTCCTTTTATGCTTTTCCTTTTTTAAGACCACTTTCAATCATTCAGCTAACATATTTTCGTTAAAAACGGCCATGATTGCCACTCTTCATGCATAGCAAACTCTCTTAGGCCACAAAATAAGACCGAGGTGAAAAAATATGCAAACAATTTTTCGAGGCTCAATCGAATTTGGATTGGTTTCCATCCCGATCAAACTTCATGCCGCTACTGAAGACAGAGATATTAAATTGCGCCAGCTGCATGCAGAATGTAAAAATCCGGTTAAGCAGCTTAAATTTTGTCCAGTTTGTAACAGGGAAGTCGATTTAAATGAATTGGTTAAAGGGTATGAATATGCTTCGGACCGCTTTATCGTTATTTCGGATGAAGAGCTGGCAGGTATAAAAAGTGACGTTGAAGATAAATCGGTCGAGATCATCGAATTTATTCGATTAAGTGAAATCGATCCGATCTTCTTTGACAAAACATATTATTTGGCTTCTAATACGGCAGGAACAAAAGCATACGCATTATTAAAAGAATCATTAATGACAACAAGAAAGGCTGGTATCGTAAAAATTACGATACGCTCAAAGGAACGGCTGGCAGTAATCCGGGTTTTTAATAATTATCTTGTCCTTGAAACGCTTCATTTTCCCGACGAGATCCGCTCAACGATGGAGCTGTCCAACCTATCCAGCATAAAGTTGACGAAGAAGGAAAAAGAAGTGGCACTTGCACTGATTGAGCAGATGACCGAAAAGTTCGATCCATCCAACTACTACGACGAATACCGTGAGAAACTGGAAAAGCTGATCAAAACCAAAATGCCGAAACGGGCTGAACCGGTTCCAGACGCTTCACATATTCTTAGCTTAATGGATGCGATGGAGCGAAGCATTGTCCACATCCAACAGCAAAAACAAGCAAAATAAACCTGTTCCATCCATTAAGACAAATGGCCGGCTGAAACGAACAGACAGCTCGTATGGCCTGAAAAATATTGTCCCGATCAAACTTGCTGAGCGAATGAAGGATGAATCGTGACATTATCCTTACGAACGCGCCTGTTAGTTTATCTTACGCATACAAAAAAACAGCACTTCCTCTAGTGAAGTGCCGTTTCGTGTTCCATTCGTTTTTAAATAATCTTTCGCCCATGCTGTCCTAAAGCAAAATAGATTCCATGCTGCAAAGTTTGAAAACAATCAAATATAGACAAATTGATATTTGATTGCGAAATAATCATGCCGAGTTCAGGAGAAATGCCAACAAGGATCGTATTTGTCCCGATTAGAGAAGCCGCAGAGCCGATTTTTTCAATAAGGCTTACCGTATGGCCACTTATGTCTTTATCCAGTCCAGTTAAATCCAGCACAAGATAGTTCGCCTTATATGCAGGAAGATTATTTAACGTTTTGACAACAAGTTCTTCTGAACGTTCCTCATCATATTTTCCGAGCAGTGGGACCACCACGATTCCTTCAAGAACGGGAATAATGGGTGAAGAAAGCTTTTTCACCAGTTCTTTTAGTTCTCTCGTTTTTTCTTCTACAAGAGCTTCTAAGCGGAGAATTTCTTCTGCTTCCTTTTTTCTCGCTAATTGATGAATATTATTTGTAATCGTCACATCTGACGGAAAATATTCAATCACACTATATTCATGGCCTTCCAGTTGCTGCTGCACGACTTTATACCAAATATTTGTACCGAACAGTCCGGTAAAGATTCCAGCATAGTGTGCGGGAAGATAGTTGCCGCCCTGTGTCTTTCCTTGTGCCAGGTTGATTTTATATTCCCAGCTGTCTTGAATATGAGCCGTCAACGCTTTTGATTCGAAGTCTAAATTTTCAATCGTGGTCCGTCCCCAGCCAGCTGAAGCATATGTATTCGTAATCAATTCTGCTGCTTGCGCGATACTGACATCCTTTATTTTCTCAAAGTACTGCCCTACCACTAATCCCTGCCGAAAACCGGTTGTCTCAAAAACAAGGTTTGATGCTTCTTCGCCTGAAATTTCTTCAATCGTATCGAAGAACGTTCTCATTGCGGAAGAAATCCAGAAAAGAACCGCATCCTCCCCTTCAAATAGAAATGTTCCTTTTTCCAGATCCCATTCAAAGTCAAGCCCGCCTACATTGATACTTGAATTCATTTTCATATATTGATGCTCCTTTTGCTTTAAGCAATTGTTTTTTGCACATAGTAAGTTCATTATAGTTATTATAAAAAAACATGTCCAATACAGATGCTGCTCCTTTTCTTTTCTGCTTTATCATCTCCTTATGCAATGGATGCGAAACATTTCGGATTTCATTGCCAATATGAGAAACTTGATCGTACTGAGTATATGAAAGCAAAGATAAAAATTCATTATTTTTCATTATCGTTTTTGTTCGCTTTTGGTGCTTATGTGATTTTTGGTAATATACTTGGCGATGATCATTTACTGAAAGTGGATGGAATCGTCTCTGAATGCAGCCGGCTTCCTGTCCGGAAACAATATTCAAAATTGGAAGGCTACAGTTCAAAGGATGAGATCGTGTCCATTCACTTCGCTGCGGGTGACGATTATGGTGTTGCCATTTGGTGACAACCACCTGCCACACCGGGATGTGCTTTGTGTTGACGTTAAATCTTTTTTTCATTTTTGTTAAAGTAAACATAAAAAAGCCCGAATAGAGACTTTTTTAATGTCCACTATTCGGGATACAGTTCATACAGCAGAGCCGTTTCTTTTTTTATAACTGTTGTTTTTCTTCTTTAAATACAAATGGCATAACCGTTTTAATATGATGAATATTTAAATGAATTTGCTGCTCCCTCACTGTCAGCAATTCTATAAATTCAGCTTCTTTTCCAATCAGTTGGCCGCTTATGCTGTCTTTTCCTTCAATGTTTAATGTAATAAAAGAGCCTTTTAATTTTACCAGATGGTCTTCAAAAGCAGATGGAGGCCCTTTGATGACTGAAACAGGCGCTTTTGTGAGTTTGAACCCGTAAGGACGGGAATCTTTAGAGTAAGGAATTAGAAATTTGATATGATGAATCGGGATAAGTATCGTTTCATAAATAGGTGTAAACAGTACCAGATAATCATCCAGCACATTTGTTATATAGCCATGAATAGCGTGAGCGGCCGTTATATTCACTTCAACGAAGCTTCCTTTCGCCGCAGCGTGCAAAACTTCTTTTAATGATAATTGTTCATCAAACGAAAGTGTCATGGCGGTATCAGACTGCGAAAAAGAGCCGGCTTCTTCTTTGGATAAAGAACGTATTTCCCGGATGTGAAATAGCGGGATATAGTAAAAGTCGTTTTGGCTTAGCAGCACAAGTACGTCGCTGCCGTAATCAATCAAGACACCTGTCAGCTCTTTTTTGCCGACAAGATTTAAATAGACCGGTTCACCAATGTATTTCTTCATTTCATGAAACCTCCTTCTCCCTTAAAAAAGCCAACTGTTCCATAAATAAAGAAAAAGAAGACTGGCCACAAGACCGATCGGAATGACGATAAATGTTACTTTCATGTACTGCCTCCAGGAAATATGAACATTGTGTCTTTTCAACAAAAACATCCATATTAATGTAGCTAATGTTCCGACAGGCGTCAAAAGCGATCCAATATCGCTGCCGATTACGTTTGCCAGATAGGCGATCTGCATCGTTTTATGATCCAGCCCCATTTCGGTTATCGACAATGTACCGATCATAACAGCCGGCAGGTTATTCATTATGTTTGAAAGGATTGTCAAAAACAGCCCCATGACCATGCTCGCATAAAAATGGTTTTCTGTGACTATTTCTTTTAGATAAACGACAATAAGTTCATTTAATCCGACATTTTTCAATCCATATACAAGAACATACATGTTAAAAGCAAACAATAAAATGTGCCACGGTGTTTTTTTCACGATATCCATTATTCCATCTTTCGTTCGGAACCACCTGATTAGAATAAGGAGAAATGCTCCACTTAACCCGACCCATTCAATTGGAACCCCAAGTGGAGATAACAAGAAAAAACCGGCCCTGGTGATCACGACGATCGATAAACAAACTTTAAACAGCCACCAATCCACTTTTTCATTTGTATCTGTCAATTTCAAAGGGTGGTCCAGCTTTATATTGTTTGTGGATCGGTTCCACTTTAATTGTAAAATAGGTATTTTTCTCGGGATATCTCCATGAAAATAGACATAAAGCATAAGCGCAATCAGAAGAATTCCTGCTAAAGAAGGAACGAACATCATCTCGATGTAGCTGTTTAAGCTAAGTCCGACAATTTTAAGAGCGATCAGATTGGAAATATTGCTGACGGCAATCGGGGCACTTGCAGCAGTGGCAATTAAAGCGCCTGAAATTAAGTATGGAAAAGCCTGTTTTGGCTTCATTTTCAGAAGTAACATAATATGAATAATAATCGGTGTTGTAATTAAAATGCTGCCATCATTGTTAAAAAACATCGTCATGAAGAAACAGAGAAGAATAACATAAAAAAATAAGTGCCTCCCTGACCCTTTTGACCGAATGATGATATTTAGTGCAATCCATTTAAAAAATCCAATGCTGTCCAGCACGATGGACATCATAATTGTTGATAAAATCGTCAGTGAAGCACCACTTACGATGTTGAAAATATCTTTAATATCCGCAAGCGGTACAATACCTAATGCTAAAACGAACACTGCTCCCGCCGACGTCGGGATGGTTTCATTTACATCGAAAGGCCTCCACAGCATAATGGTAATGACAACAAAAAAGGTCATGGCCATTAAGAAAAGCTCTGAATCAAGCATTCGTTTTCGCCGCCTTCTTCTTTAAAGAAGCTCCTTTCATAGTGAGGAGTTCACTTTTCTTTCTCTTTGAATTGGTTAAAAAAGATGGTTTAATAAACAGAAAGTAAAAACAGCCTCCAGTCGCTAAATAAAAAACCGTCATCGCCATCCCTGCTCCTCCTCCCTGCAAAAAAAGAGTACATTAGTTGTTCATCATTTCCCATCCGATCCTTTTTTCCCGTAATTCCCTATACTGTTTTTCGGCCTGCTTCATCAGGGAATAATATTGAGGTTCAAGCTGTTTTTCGGCCTGCTTCATCAGGGAATAATATTGGGGTTCAAGGTGTTTTTCTGTCTGCTTCATCAGGGAATAATATTGAGATTCAAGCTGTTTTTCTGTTTCTTCGATTGTAATGACAGATGTCCATGGTTCTTTGGTTTCTTCTACTATTATCTCTAGAGGAGCATGTGTACTTAACTCGTCTATTGTTGAATCCGCGCACTTTTCCGCTTTTCTTGTTTTCAATCTTTTTCTCGCTCGGCTTTTTTGAGCATGTGTTTGATTAAATGGAGAATCTTCCTGGGAATTCTTGATAACCTTTTTTATCGCTTTAACAGCAGAAACATCTTTTCCCATCTTCTCCCCAGTCACTATCTCTTCATCTGCCTCATTAGGAATTTGAGGCTTTGCAGAATTTTGCGGTTTTTTTATTTGTTTTAATTGGTTCTTTATCTTTTTTACCACTTCCATTTTTTCTTTATCTTTAGAAAATGTTTTATTTTCACTTGTTTTATCTTTCGCTTCTGTCCGAGCGGTGAGTTCTTTTTTATCCTGCTCATCCGTTTCTTCTGTACCTTTCAAAGATGATTCATTTTTTCTTCTCTCATCCTTTGCTTCTATCCGAGTGGAAGGTTCTTTTTTATCCTGCTCATCCGTTTCTTCTGTACCTTTCGAGGATGATTCATTTTCACTTCTCTCGTCCTTTGCTTCTATCCGAGTAGAAAGTTCTTTTTTATCCTGCTCATCCGTTTCTTCTGTACCTTTCGAGGATGATTC
>NZ_JANAVL010000003.1:171825-295016 GCF_024213455.1 Domibacillus sp. A3M-37
TCTTTTTTATCCTGCTCATCCGTTTCTTCTGTACCTTTCAAAGATGATTCATTTTCACTTCTCTCATCCTTTGCTTCAACATCAGCAGGTTCACAAACACCTGGGAATATATTAATAATGCAGGCATTTTGCATAATAATTTTTTCTTCTTCACTAATTAAAATAAGGTGATCATCAAAGACTTTGCTTAGAAAGCCTGCAACAAATTGATCATTATAACAATTGACCGTTACCCAGCTGTACTTACACTGCTCCAAAATTTCATGAAGCTGCTCTGCCTGTAAATAATCCTGTCTAATCGGGTTGGCCTGCAAATCTTTCGCATTTTTTGAAACTGACTTTATTTGCGCAAGTTGATGGTAAATGTATTTTTCTTCTGTGTTCTGTAAAATTAAATAATCTTTCTTAACATCGACTATTGTTCCTTTCATTAATGTCCCATCGCTTGAAAAGACGCCTACTGAATAGCCGATAAGCGATTTAAGTGCATCTGAAAAAAAAAGGTTCGACATTTCTATCCCCCTCACCGGTTGAAACCTTTTTCATCAAATAAGGGCCCCTTTGAAAGAGGAGAATATGCATAATCACTTATCCCATTCCTCCATTCAAAGAGACTCCGATTTCTTTCCTATTTAACATAACTGAAAGCAATTATTCGCTTTCCGTTTTTTGAGGTTCTTCCCCTTTTCCTTTCTTATCTGATCCTTTTTTGTCTTTTTCATCATTTTTCCCTTCATTATTTTTTTCTTTGTTCCCTTTCTCTGGAGCTTCAATTTTCAAATCATAGCTGATGTTTTTAATATGGAACGTCGATACACGAATAACTTCTTCATTACAAATAATTGTGACATAATCGTCATTACAATCATCAAGGATCCCTTCATATTTCTCAGGTCCGCCACGGTTGATTATCACCCATTTGTACTTTAAATTGTTCATGACTTCTGTAAATACTTTTCCGCTGATGTACGTAAAATTTCTAGGGACGAGGAGATTAAATTCGAGTCCGTTCTTTGTATTGTCCGTTATGCTTTTAACGTGCTGACCTTTATAGTAAAGAACACCGTCTTCTTTGGTAAGAAGTACAAAGTAATCGTCTTGTACTGCCAGCAATTGTCCGATCCGGGAGTCAGGTCCGCCACGATTAACTTTGACTACTTTGCCAACTGATGACCTCAAAATTTCATTATTCATTGATCTTCTCCTCCTGTTTAGGTAATTCCTTGTAATTATATGCAGAAAGGAAAAGATGGTACTGATTCATTAATTGGAAATCTTATTTTTTAATTCGTGTTGATAGAACCACTAAAATGCAGAGTTTCTTGACAACATATACTTTGCACGTTCTTGGATATGTAGAAAAATCATCATTATTTTACTTCTTAAAAACCTCCGACTGAAACCGCATGAACAGCTTCTATACCTCTTAAATGGAAAATCCCCGTCATTTAACACATCATAATATGCTGAAAAAATAAATTCAAAATAAGATTACTGAGTAGGAGATCCGTTGGTTCATTTTAATGGCTTTTTGAATATAATGTATTCTAAGCATTAATATAAAGGAGAGATGGTAGTGCCTAAAAAGAAGAAAAAGGATCAGACATCAACGGGCCGCACATCAACCGGCCACACATCAACCGGCCGCACATCAACCGGCCACACATCAACCGGCCACACATCAACCGGCCACACATCAACCGGCCACACATCAACCGGCCACACATCAACCGGTCACACATCAACCGGCCACACATCAACCGGTCACACATCAACCGGCCACACATCAACGGGTCCAGGTAAAGGACCAAAAAAAGGTCCACGAAGACGAAGATAGTAAAAAATGCTTCCGTTTGATCAATTACTCATTGATCAAACGGAAGCATTTGCTGCTTAAAGAGTACTATTACCAACTCCAAAGAGCATCTCAAAAGAGTAAGTGCACGTTAAAGAACTTGAATTTGAGATCAGTTCCATAGAAAACCTCTTCAATGAGTCAACAATTAAAGATTGTACAAAAATAAAATTTGTTTCCTTTAAAATCAATTTATTCACTAGCTGCGTACAATGATGATAGTAACGGCGAATAAAGATAAACGTGAGCATATCGGTTTTATCAGGGAAAGGACAGAGAGTCTATGCCTTATCTAATTCCATCTTATTTTTTGATAATGGAAGAAAATGATCTAAATGATTTACGGAGTGATATATGGAGCGATCATCCTGTTCCCGCCTATTTAAAGGTGGAGAACACCCTCTATGATATCGACATCGCTTACCGGGGATCCTATACGCGGAAATTTCGAAAAAGATCTTTCTGGATCGAGTTCGTCGATCCAAATAGATTCTCGGGGGCCCGCGTCATTCATCTCAATGCGGAATATAGAGACCCATCCCTTATGCGTAATAAACTTTCTTTCGATTTTTTCCAGGACCTTGGTGTTCTATCCCCACAGAGTCAGCATATAAATTTAACGCGAAATGGCTCTTTTAAAGGTGTCTATTTGCAATTGGAATCCGTGGATGATCTGTTCTTGGAAAAGAGAGGCCTTCCTTCGGGTCCAATTTTTTATGCTGTCAATAATAATGCTAATTTTTCGTTGATGAGAGATGAAAAGAGAAAAGAATCACTTCTTTCGGGTTATAGACGAGTTTTAGGAACCGAATCAGACGATGCTTTCCTTCATGAATTTATAAACAAAATCAATACGATTCCCCTATCTGATTTTTCTGATGAAATTCCCCGCCACCTCAATATTAATACTTTTTTATGCTGGTTTGCTGGAGCCGTTTGTACCATGAACAATGACGGGTTCACTCACAACTATGCACTGTACCGAAACAGTGAGACAGGTTTGTTCGAAATCATTCCCTGGGACTATGACGCAACTTGGGGACGAAAAGTCGACGGTGGAGTCATGCGTTACGATTACGTACCTATTAAAGGAAAGAAAGCCAACAACCTTTGCTATCTCCTCCTGCAGATACCAGAATTCCGCAAACTTTACCGAAACATATTGGAGAAAATTTTGGAAACCAAATTTACAGTCGAACATTTGGAAAATAAAATAATTTCTCTGCATCAAGCTTTAAGACCACACATCCTTTCCGATCCTTATAAAAAGAAAACGATTGATACATTCGATGGAGAGCCCGAGTTTATTTTTCAATTTATTCGCGAACGCCGCAGCTATTTGAAAAAACATTTGGTGGATCTTGACTGAAGAAATTGTCCTGATCATCAAAAATGTGCTTTAGAATGGCAGAAAGGGGCAAATACTGTGAAACCAATATGTATAAAAAACACTGATAATTACGGTAGAGGGATATATGCTGCGCGTGATATTAAAACAGGTGAACTTATTGAAGTATCGCCTGTTTTAATATCACCCCAAACTGAGTGGAAGTATTTAGAAAAGACGATACTTTTTGATTACTGCTTCACTTGGGGTGAAAATTATGAGCATACAGCGATTGCTCTAGGATATGGATCTCTATTTAATCATTCATATACTCCAAACGCTGTATTTGTTTATAATCTAGACGCTCTATCGATAGACTTTTACGCAATAGCTAACATTAACGAGAACGAAGAAATCACTATAAATTACAACTGCGATCCTGAAGATAAATCTTCACTATGGTTTGAGATAATTGATTAGATAAATTGATATTGTAGCGCCAAGCAGTAAAGGTTTTTTATTGCTCATCCCTAAAAAGCTTATGGAAAAAGTCTGAATTGCTCATGTTACTGATAACATGAAAGAAAAATCAACACAATTTATTTGAGGAATACATTTTCGAGGTATAAAAAGAAAGAGAGGACTTTATAAAGTTCTCTTTTCTTTTAACGGATTATTAATTTTTGCAACTCCATTTTACCTTGTTTTCTAGAATAAACAGCTTCATATTGAGTTTTAAAAAAGAGAGTTAGCGAAACAAAAAATGCAGGGAATGTGGTCAACTGACTCCTTCCCTGCTTCAAAACCTTATTAAATCAAATCTAAAACAGCTACTGCCTCTACATGCACCGTTTGGGGAAACATATCCACCGGCTGCACTTCACGCGTCTTGTAGCCTCCATCTTCTAATACCCGCAAATCACGTGCGAGTGTCCCCGGATTGCATGATACATAAACAACTTTTTTCGGTTTCATTTTTAAAATCGTCTCCAGAAGCGCTTCATCGCAGCCTTTGCGTGGCGGATCAACGACGATGACGTCCGGTCGAATGCCCTGCTTGTACCAGGCTGGAATGACTTCTTCCGCTTTTCCCGCTTCAAAATAAGCATTGGTGATACCGTTTAGTTCCGCGTTTTGCTCGGCATCTTCAATGGCCTGCGGGACGATCTCGACTCCGTAAACCTGTTTTGCTTTTTGCGCCAGAAAGAGTGAAATGGTGCCAATCCCACAGTAAGCGTCGATAACCGTTTCTTCCCCAGTCAGCCCGGCATACTCCAGCGCTTTGTTATAAAGTACTTCCGTCTGAACCGGATTGACCTGGTAAAACGAACGGGCGGAAATCGCGAATTTCACGCTGCCGATCGTGTCATAAATGACGTCTTCTCCGTACAGCGTCCTTGTCCGGCTGCCGAAAATGACGTTCGTTTTGTCAGGATTCACATTTTGAACGATAGATGTAATCCCGGGGACAGCGGCACGGATGCCTTCCACGATTGCGGCTTCATTCGGCAGCTCGTTTGTGCGCGTAATAAGCACAGCCATTTTCTCGCCGGTTTGGTAGCCAATCCGTGCCATGACGTGGCGAATCACGCCTTTATGACGCTGTTCATCGTATGGCATAACCCCATTCGCCGAGCAGACGTCTTTCACTTTTTGAATGATCGTGTCACTTTCTTCGTGCTGAATCAAGCATTCGGTCATATCAATGATCTCATGCGAGCGTTTTTTATAAAATCCGGCGACAATCCGGCCGCCGGACAAACCGACTGGCACCTGTGCTTTATTCCGGTAGCGCCACGGATCGTTCATGCCGAGCACCGGATGAACGGGCACGTCCGGCAGTTTGGCGATCCGGTCGATCACGCTGCGGACCTGATTGTATTTCATCTCCATCTGTCCCGCATAAGACAAGTGCTGAAGCTGGCAGCCGCCGCATTCGTCGTAGACCGGACAAGGCGGCTCCACCCGCTCCGGCGATGCCTGGTCCAGGCGGATGAGTCTCGCAAAGCCGTAGCCTTTGTTTAATTTTGTTACTTCAATCTCTCCTGTTTCACCCGGCAGAATGCCTTCTATAAATAACGGGTAGCCGTCAACTTTCGCTACCCCTTTTCCTTCATGTGTTAAATCAGTAACCGATACGTGAACGGTATCTCCTTTTTTGACCGGAGTTTGAGTCTTTGCCACAATTACATCTCCTCTTTCTAATTAAAAAATGCATCCCTCTCGGCGGAAATCCAGTTTTCCATTTCTTTTTCCTTCACAAGGCGATTGACTAATATATCGTGCCATACATAATTTTCAAGCAAATAAATATGAACCGGATCATCCGTATAAAAAGCGTTATCGCGCTGTTCTACAGATGGACCATATAACATTTCGCTGCCATCAACGGATAAAATAAACCACTTTTTATGCCCAATCTGCTCAACAAAACTTGTCTGGCGATGCAAATCAAGTCCAGTGATTGGATTGATTACTTGAAAAACAATACCCTTCATCTTACAACGATGCGCTGCTTCTTTCAAGAGCGGTTCTAGCATTTCATACATCTCGCTCCATAAAGAAATAATCACTTTTCGTTTGGCTTTTTTTAGAAGTGTTTCACAAAATGCAAGAATTGATTCCTGTCCTTGAATGGACGCAACCCGGTTATCCGGAACCGGCTGAACCGCCTCTAACATTTTTAATGATTCGTGGATAGATGAAAATGTCGTTTCCCACTCGGATTGAATAGAGGACAAAAAAACATCCACCGGCAGGGGTGAATAATAAACACTGTCGTTTATTTCTTCTTGAATCACCACTCCTTGGGCAGACAAACTTTTCAGTACATCATATACGCGCGCCCGCGGTATGCCGGATTCTTTGCTGACTTGATACGCTGTTGATGTTCCGATTTTCACAAGTGTAACATACGCTTTTGATTCGTATTGATTAAAGCCAACCGATTGTATTTTTTGAATAAGTTCGTCCATTTTGCCCTCCAGAACGTTTCTTTTTCTTATCATATCATGTTTACAAAACGAAAAATAATAGTTACTATTAAAGTAGTAACTATTATACGAGAGGTGTTTATTTGGACGAAACGATCATTCTTACGTTATTTTTTTTCGGTTTTTTAGCAGCTTTTATCGATGCGGTAGTAGGGGGCGGAGGACTAATTTCCATTCCCGCTCTTCTTTCAACAGGACTTCCACCAGCTACTGCTGTCGCGACTAATAAGTTGTCCAGCACAATGGGTGCACTGACGAGTACGATTGCTTTTATTAAAGCCGGAAAAGTTGATTTCCGTCTGACAGGCAAGCTGTTTCCAATCGCGTTTATCGGTTCTCTTCTCGGCGCAATAACAGTTCGTTACGTTTCTCCAGATATTTTAAAGCCGCTTATTCTCGTTTTGCTGATCGCCGTTGCAGTTTATACAATCTTTAAAAAAAATTGGGGAAGCGTGTCTACCTATAAAAAACTGAATTGGAAAAAAGCCGTGCTGTTTATGACGGCTATTTTGGTTATTGGCTTTTATGACGGTTTTCTTGGCGCTGGGACCGGCTCATTTATTTTGTTTGCCTTCCTATTGCTCGGTTTTGATTTCATGCAGTCTGCCGGCAATGCAAAACTGTTGAACTTCGGAAGCAACATCGCCGCATTGATTCTGTTTTTGACGATGGATATGGTTCACATTTCATATGGGCTGGTAATGGGCGTGGCGATGATTCTCGGTGCTCTGACCGGATCAAAGTTCGCGATTCGAAAAGGAACGACGTACGTTCGGCTTCTATTTATCATCGTCACAGTTTTATTGATCAGTAAAAATGTATATGACTTTTTCAGTTCACAATAAAAAAGGCCCCTGCTTTTGCAGATGCCACGACGAACTGTGCCAGTCCAAAACCTGCTAAAAAACCTGTGCCAATTGAAGAGGATTTTAGGCTCGTGCGGCATTCTTTCTTTTGTGTAAACCCATCGATCAGCATCGGCACATTCATCAAAACGGCAGCAAAAAAAGACGGAATAACGGAAAAAAGCGGTGTAAAAAAAGACCATTGGAATCGACATAAAAAGGCCGATTAAGATAAACATACAGCGATAACAGACTAGAAACTTCTTTCCTTTTACAATTAAAGAACGCTCCGATTGGCGAAGGCACGGCATAAATTGAAGTGTTAAAAAATCTTTCATAACGAACAATCCGGACCACAGTCGCAGTCTCCGTCCCGATCGCAGTCAAATGTTCGTTTGTTGATCGTTGGTGTTGGACAGTCCAAGCCTGAACAGTCATCATCTTTTCCTTTTTTTCGCCGCTTATTGTACCAATACACCGTGTAAACAAATAACATCACGCCAAATCCAAGCTAAATGAACAGGATGATTCGCTCACCGCTGTCTGGATTCGAGGTTAAGCCGACAATACTGCCGATTACACAAATAAGAGCGGCACAAAAGCTGAGAAAAACCATCTTTTTCCCCTCCATCAATATAGGTGCTTCTTTAAGCATATGATAAAATGAAGAAGTAAGCTACCACTATGTGGAGACGCTTTACGAACCGGTCATCGTGCCTGGAAAAGTAAAAATCAAAGTAGAATAGACCGGCATTTAATGAAAGCAAAAAACCAGGTGAAGATTTTAGTAAAATCGCAGCCGGAATAATGGTTCAAATAAAAACCACTCGCTGTGAGTGTTTTTTATTTGTTTAATTCACGTGTTTAATTCAAGAGAAAAGTGGAATAGTACAGGATAGAACATAAGGAGTGATCAATCAATGAGTTCAGTAAAAGAGCAAATTTTATCTATTTTAAAAGAAAGCCGTGTCGGAACGATGGCGACCATTCATGATAATAAGCCGCGTTCACGCTACATGACATTTTTCAACGATGACTTGACCCTTTATACAGTTACAAGTAAAGATACGCACAAAACCGAAGATGTTGAGCAAAATCCGTACACGCACATTTTACTTGGATATGAAGGTGAAGGCTTCGGGGATATGTATGTGGAGATCGAAGGGAAAGTCATTGAATCGGATGACGAGAGCTTGAAAGAAAAAGTATGGAATGAACACTTGGAACCTTGGTTTGACGGCCCGGAAGATCCGAAATTGCTTATTTTGCAAATTAATCCGGATCAAATTCGTTTAATGAACAAAAAAGGACAGCCTCCACAAACACTGGAACTGTAATGTTAAAAAGCATCGACGCTTACTGCGCGATGCTTTTTTGTATTCATGTATCATGATTTATGTCCAATTGCCTATAGTTGTGTCCACTTATCGCCATTTACCACTCAACTAATTTTGCGTGCTTTTTCTTATTGTGCAGACGCTACTACTTCTTCATATGTTCCAATCGCTTCGATGCCGCCATTTTGCAAACGGATTACCTGATCGGCGCGCCGGATCGTGTTCAGCCGGTGAGCGATCACGAAACTCGTCCGTCCTTCCATTAAGAGAGCAAGCGCATCTTGAATATGGAGCTCTGTAATCGTGTCGATGCTGCTCGTCGCTTCGTCTAAAATAAGAACAACCGGATCGGCCAAAATCGCCCGCGCAATGGATAGAAGCTGCCTCTGTCCTTGGCTGATGCCCGATCCGTCCTGGCTTAATTTTGACGCGTAGCCATCCGGCATCCGCATAATAAATGAATGGGCATTCGCTTTGCATGCCGCTTCGATTACTTCATCGTCCGTCGCATCCAGCCTGCCGTAGCGGATGTTTTCCATCACTGTTTCTTCAAATAACACCGTATCCTGCAGAACAAATCCCATTTGGCCGCGCAGCGCAGAACCTGCTATTGCCCGGCTGTCCACACCGTCAAATAAAATCGCACCGCCATCCGGCTCATAAAACCGGGCGAGCAAATTCATAATCGTCGTTTTACCTGATCCTGTCGGCCCGATCAATGCAATTGTTTCACCAATCGCTGCTTCAAATGACACGTTAGACAGGGTTTCTTTCCCTTTTTCGTACGAAAAAGATACATGGTCAAAAACGACATGACCGGACAGTTTGTGCTGACTGCCTGTCTTCCCATCAACGGCTTCATCTGTATCCATAATGTCAAAAACACGTTCCGCACCGGCCACAGCCGACAGCATCGTATTGTATTGATTGGCAAGGTCATTGAGCGGTCGTGTAAACTGACGGGCATATTCGGTAAAAATCACAATAGTACCGACCGTCGCCTGTCCATTCAGCGCCAAAATACCGCCAGCGAGCGCAATGAACGCAAAACCCGCATTGTTTAGCAGATTCATCAGCTTCGGAATAAATCCCGAATACGCCTGTGCCAGAAACCCTGCTTCCCGCAGCCGCTCATTTTTCCCCATAAATTCATCGATCATTTCGTCCTCGCGGGAAAACATTTTGACAATGTGCCTGCTTGAAATCGCTTCTTCAATAAAACCATTCAAGTCGCCAAGATGGCGCTGCTGCTCTTTAAATCTCGGTCCCGTCCGGCTCGTGATCCATTTCATTCCGCCAAACATAAGCGGAATGATAAGCAGCGTCACAACCGTTAAAAGCGGGCTTAAATAAAGCATGACGACAATGGAGCCTGTAAGCGTTAAAAGGCCTGATGCTACTTGGATAATGGAACTGTTTAACGTGCTGCTAATGTTGTCAATGTCGTTTGTCACCCGGCTCATCAATTCGCCATGACGGCGCTTGTCGAAAAAAGAAACCGGCAATTTATGAAAATGACGGAACAAGTCATCGCGCAGTTCATACACTGTTTTTTGCGCAATCTCCGCCATCCAATAGTTTTGCAAGAAAGTCACAAGCGAATAGCTTATATACACAAGTGCCAGACCGGCGAGCAGCAAAAGAAGCCCCTGTTCATCACCGGATGTTATATAATCATCAATTGCCACACCGGTTAAAAATGGACCAGCGAGCGCCAGTGCGGAACTGAGCGTGACCATCATCATGGTCAAAACCAGCTTTCCTTTTCGCTTAAGCAAATAGCGTCCAATTCGCTTCAGCGTGACAGACATATTGCTGATTTTTGGTTTTGATCCCGGATTACTGCCCGGATGCTTCATATGCCCCACCCTTTCTCACTTGCGAATCCATTAGCCGCTTATATAAGCCATTTTCACTGGCCAGCTCGTCGTGTGTGCCAGAAACCGCCGCTTCGCCATCTTCAATCATAAAAATACAATCCGCCTGCTCTGCGGTTGAAATTTTTTGTGTCACAATAAAAATCGTACATGGCTCGGACGTAATGGCTTCAATAAGCGCAGCTTCCGTTTCCACATCAAGCGCGCTGGTGCTGTCATCGAGCAGCAAAATATCCGGCTGGCGAATGAGTGCCCGCGCAATGGATAACCGCTGCTTTTGGCCGCCCGATAGCGTGACCCCTTTTTGTCCAATCATCGTGTCATATCCATCCGGCAGGGCCGCAACCGTTTCATGAATTTGCGCTTTTTTCGCCGCTTTTATAACTTCCTCTTCCGTCGCGTCTTTTTTGCCCCATCGAATGTTTTCAATGATAGACCCTGTAAATAAATGCGATTCCTGCGGGACAAAGCCGATCTGGCGGCGCAGCATGCGAATGTCCATCCGGCTCACGTCACACCCGCCGATCATGAGACGTCCATTATCGGGTTCATATAGACGCGGAATAAGCGACAGCAGCGCCGATTTGCCGGAACCCGTTTCCCCTAAAATGGCAGCCATACTTCCGCGCTTCACCTTCATTGAAAAAGAATCAAGCACCGGAACCTTTCCACCCGGATACGTAAACGTGACATTCTCAAAGACAATATCACCGTTTTCCGGATACTTTTCTGTTACTTTCTTGAGCTGTTCCTGCTCAATCATCAACACTTCATCAATGCGGACAGCGGACGCTTTACCGCGGGCAAACGCAATCGTAATAAAGGTGAAAATCGACAGTGAAATGATAATTCGCGCTGCATAGTTAATAATCGCAACAATTTCACCCGTTGTTGCCGTGCCGTTTTGCATCTCAACAAACCCAAACCATAAAATAAAAATGAGTCCGCCGTTCATGGCGAGCATCAAAACCGGGACGATGCTTTCAAATGTGCGGATCACGCGGATTGTTTCATTCATAAGCGCTTTTCCTGCCTGCTCAAACCGTGACGTTTCATGTCCGCTTCGTACGAACGCTTTAATGAGCCGGATGCCGGTTAAATTTTCATGCATGACACTGTTTACTTTGTCGAGCTTCAGCTGCACGCGGCGGAACATACCCGCTCCTTTTCTCATCATAAACAGCATAAAAAACGTCATCACCGGCACGGTCACAAGCAGCACAAGCGATAATTTAAAATGAACAAACAGCGCCATCGCGGTGCCGAAAATAATCATTAACGGTGCGCGCAGCATAATCCGCAGGCTCATAAAAACCGCATTCTGCAGCTGGGTGACGTCATTGGTCATCCGCGTAATGAGCGTGGATGTATCAAAACGACCGTACTGCCCAAACGAAAATGACTGCACTTTCTCAATGAGCTCTTTTCGTATATCAAATCCGTAATTTTGTCCGATCCGGGCAGCAATAAACGAATTCGTGATCCCTGCTACAAATGAAAACAGTGACAGCAAGATCATAATGCCCCCCCAATATAAAATAGCATCCATATCTCTGGCGATAATGCCCTCATCCACCGTTTTTGCCATTAAAATCGGCAGCACAAGTTCTACCGCAAGCTCCAACAGCATAAGCCCCCAGGCAAATGCCATTTGAAGACGATACGGCATTAATATAGACAAAACACGATTCATACCCATTCCTTCTTCCGCTTCTTCTTGTCAACAGTGTAGCAAACATGAAAAAAATTCGCCTGTTTAAAGAGGCAGGCTTACCCTTGATGGTTGCTTTAGCAGGGCTTGTCTTTTTTTGAATCAGAAAAAAAAGAATTCTCCAGCTCTTTCCCCAGCTAGAGAGAAAAATTACCATTTCGGTTCGATGATCACTTTTTTGGTCATAAGATCAATGTCCAGACATTGAATGGCACTGATACTATCTATACGTAATGTGGCATAAGTATCGGTTCTCTCCAAATGATACAGCTCGTTAAAACAAGTCGTGACACCCTGGCATATATCAAAAGGCTGAAGCAATGAAAGTGTTACAACATTTTTACCTTCATCGATGTTTTCGATACGGAAATATTTCGTCATAAACGGGCAATTGTCTTTTAATCCAGCTGCCTCAAAGTATTCACTATCGGTCTTCAGCATAATGGGAATCGTATCCCCATCAAAAAGTTTTGCCAAAAGACTGCTGCAAATGTCTGTTTTCATTCCTTTTAATTGATCCTGCTGCTGCTTTAAAACGGTGAAAAAATAGCCTACACCACTCCTGCCGGGACGACTGTGCCGCATGACATCTCCCCCTTCCTTATCTGCTTTTATTTATAGTTTATTTCCGTTTTCTTAAAGAGGTGAAAAAGCCCGCTTTATTATTTTTTTAGTACGAACCTGTTCTTTTCAATTCGCTTTTCACATAACATCTTTGAGCTGCATTTACTAAGATAGGGTTTTATTTAAGGAGAGGGGAATTCATTTGACACTAATCGGTATGCTCCATCATAGAAAAGACCCAGGAACTGTGATTAAGTCCTATGCTTATGCCATTGTGGCAAAGGCAGAAGGCGCTGATTTTGTTTATTTCTCACCTAATTGTGTAAATTTTATCACGAAGCGCATTAAAGGCTACGTTTATGAAAAGGGTGCTTGGGAAGAACGTACGGTCCCGTTTCCAGATGTCATCTATAATGCCGGCAGCCCTGAAAAGTTAGCGAAAGCAAAAAGTGTGATTCAAAAGCTGAAAGAGACCATCCCTTTCACCACCCATTCAATAGGCAACAAATGGAACGTAGCTGAAAGGCTAAAAGAAGGAAAAGAGTTTGCCAGCTATTTAATTCCGACAAAAACAATAAAAAGTTCAAATGATATCCTTCACTTTATGAATGCTTTTCGCGATGTCATCGTAAAACCAATTGATGGTCGAAAAGGCCAGGGAATTTATTTTATTCAAATGGACGGCAGCGAATATGTAGTGAACAAGGATTCAACAGACATCCAGTACAGCCGGGCACAGCTGGCCTCTTTTTTCGATCCGCTTCTTAAACTGAATACATTTATTATCCAGCCTTACATATGCAGCAAAACAAAGGCTGGTCTTGCGTATGATTTCCGTCTCCATGTCCAAAAAGATGGAGACGGAAAATGGGGCATCACGACGATTTATCCCCGCGTTGCACCTGAAGGTACGATTGTGACCAATATTAACAACGGCGGCTACACAAATTATCTCGATCCTTTTTTAAAGCAAGAGTTTAGTAAAGAAGAGGCATTTAACATTAAACGAAAGCTTGAGCATTTTTCTCTTTCATTGGCTCGTCATCTTGATGACCTTCAAATGCGTGAATATCAGGAAGTGATTGATGAAATCGGTGTGGATGTCGGGCTGGATCAAGATCAGAAAATCTGGATTTATGAAGTGAATTGGCGTCCTGGCTGCCCGCCTGCCTTTTATTTAGAAATGGACGTCGTAAAAAATACGATTCATTATGCGATCTACTTAGCGAAAAATCAGGATAAAATAAAAAAGAAAATTCAGGAAAAAAAGAAAAAGGAGCTGAATATAAATAAAATTCCGATTGTCGCCATAACGGGAAGTGCCGGCAAAACAACCACAAAGGCTTTTGTTTCCTCTATTTTTAAAACGAGAATGAATATTTTCGAATCAAAAGATTATTGGAATACAACGGAGCACACGAAAAAGCACGCTGATGAAATTGATTCCACTCACGAAGCGATTGTTCTTGAATATGGAATGGCTTACCCTGGTGTCATTACGGAACATTGCGGGATTATCCAGCCAAACATGAGCATTGTCACAAATATTGGTATGGCGCATATCGGCAATTTTGACGGTGATATTCGAGGAATCGCCCATGCAAAATCAGAATTAATTCATGGCATGAAGCAGGATGGCGTATTGTTTCTGAATGCCGATGATGAAAATTCTGGCTATCTTGAAACAGAGAAATTTCAAGGGAAAATCATTACAACCGGGATCCGAAAAACCGCCGATTACCGGGCATACGATGTGGCATATGCAGAAAGCGGAATGACATTCAAACTCGTCCTTCATAACGATGAGCATCAATTCTTTATTCCGATTTTTGGTGAGCATCACGTATACAATGCCTTGAATGCAATTGCCATAGCTGATTACTTGGGCTTTTCACCACTTGAAATAAAATCGGGTCTTCTTTTCCGAAAACCGCCCCGCCGGATGACCATTTATCAGTTAAAAGAATCCATGACCATGATTGATGATACCGTCCACTCCCATCCGCAAGCCGTCATCGCGGCGATTGATGTGCTGAAAAATATAGCAAAGGGCAGAAAAATTGCGATATTAGGGCAGATGCGTGAACTCGGTGACTTGCGCGATGAGCAATATAAAAAAGTCGGAGAATACCTCGCTGAGCAGAGCATTGACCTTATTATCACCTACGGCTATAGAGCAGATGCGATTGGAGCAGGAGCTATAGGTGCTTCCTTCCCAGAGGAATCTGTAAAGCACTTTCTAGACAAAGACAAAATGCACGAATACTTGCAGGAGATCCTTCAAGAAAAAGATACAATTCTTATAAAAGGCGCAAGCAAAACGAATATGTTTGATACCGTTGCCTTTTTAGATACCACGTATGCTTTAAAATAAAACGACGCCCTCCGATGCAGGCAGCACATAGAGTTCTTTGTCCTTCTTAGAACTCTATGTTTTTTGGGGAGGAGTTTCTTTTTTTGATCGTTCTTTTTCCATATAAAAACGACAAGCCCGTATAAAATGGGCTTGTCGTTACAGGCTGTCGACAAAGTCGCCAGTCTTTTTTTGAAAGGGCCGATAGGTGAAGCAAAAAGGACTTCGCTTTTCGGCTCCAATCAGAAAGCCCTAAACTGCCATCACCAAAGATCAATGATGAATAAGAAATCAAATGCGCTGACAAAAGGGTTTATTTGTCTACACTCTGAAACGACAAGCCCATATAAAATGGGCTTGTCGTTATTGTTCTTCTCTTAAATAAAATTGAATTTCCCGAGCTGCTTTTTTTGCGAACATTGCTGCTTCCTGCATCGTTTTGCCTGTCGCGATGACATACGCATATCGATGCCCCATTGACAACGGCGGGATAAGCAGTGTGCCTTTTTTCGGTTTTACATACACTTCCGCGACGTTCGGACATTTTGCTGCTCTGTTTTTCCCTGTTACTTTTTCTAATATGCCTTTTTGGCCGACAATCACATGCTGTGTAAACACAAAATAATTGGTTTTCTTTTCTAAAGAAGGCGTTTCTCCTGTCAAAATTTTGAGTGTTTCCTCTACTAAGCTGTAGCCAAAGGCCGCTTGAATCATTTTATTCATCGCACCGCCGGAAATCCTCGGATTGATCTCGATCAGCTTCCATCCAGTATCTGTGCGTCTTAATTCAAGATGAAAAGCCCCGTTTTGAATGTTTAAAGAAGTAACGATGGAGTGGATGATCTCTTGAATACTTTCTTCTATTTCTGGCGCAACATTGGCCAGCACCCCGTACCCCGTCACAATAAACCGCTTCCCTTTCGTAATTTCCTGCTCGATAATGGCTGCGATCATTATTTGTCCTTTAAATACAATTACTTCAACTAAATATTGTTCCCCATCAATGTATTCTTCAACAATCAGCGTTTCTTCGGGATATTTGTCTTTTAATTTTACTATGCTTCTTTTTAACTCTTCTTCTTCTTCTGCAAAAATAACATCTTTTGAGCCGGTTGATTTAGGACATTTGACCATAACAGGATACGTTAAGTGATCCGGGAAGGTGATGGATGAAGTGGAGGTGTTTTTTTCTACGAGTAAAAATGCTGGCGTATACGGCTGATGCGAAAGATAGCTTCGTGTTTCTTCTTTATTTTCCATAATAAAAATGGCATCCGTCGATAAATAGTTGTGGCAAAATTCATCTGCTAACACGGAAGCTGTATGAACATGCTGATCAACAAAACTGGTGATGGCTTTAATGTCATGTCCTCTATGCTGCAATGACTTAATTTGTTCTTTTAATGCGGGGATATCTTTTATATCCAATAAAACGAGTTCATGCACATCCGGATATTCTTCTCGCTGCTCCAGCTGCCGTTCTCTGTTTGTAAAAACCACCGTGAAATACCCTGATTTTTCGGCTGCTTTCACTGCTTCTCTGCTGGAACCTGATTTATTTAATCCGATAAATACTATGGTTTTCACGAAACGTACCCTCCCTATTTTTAAGCGGCATTCAAGTTTCTATATAAGGTATGACCTGCCTGGAATTTTGAATGGTCATTCGCCCTGCCTTAACCATTTCAGGCAAAAAAAAAAGCAGCACAGGGCTGCTTTATAAATCATTTACGTGACTATACTGTTTTGGCAAAGCGCCGCAAGTCTTTATCTCTTAGTTTCCGGCTAGGACGCGTCTGGCCGTTAAATAATGCTGATCATACCAATCCACGAATATAACCCGCGAAATCACGCCTTCTGACGTCTTCATCACCAGTCGATGGTCGCCGGCATAAATGGCTGCCATAGTGGGTTTGGTTGATCCTTTCGTGCTATTAAAAAAGACAATATCGCCTTTTTTCAGCTGGCTTCTGGAAACGTAGGTCCCCTTCTTCATTTGTTCACTTACAGTCGCTGCCCCCAGCTGAACCCCATTGTTTTGGAATACACGGTTTACAAAACTAGCATTCGTTAAAGAGGATGACTGTGAGCTGTTCATCAAGCTATAGGCAGAAGCGACAACCTTGTCCCCTTTTGTGGCCGGATTTGCTGACATCAGTGTTGGCAGTACTCTTCTTGCCCCTGCATAATTGTCCCGGTAATACGCTTTGCTCATATCCGAGATGACAATATTTTGTTTAGAATCGGCCATGTGGATAATTTTATTATTTCCTATGTACAAGCCGATGTGGTTTGCCGGATCACTATTACCGGGAGTGCTGTCAAAGAAAACAAGGTCTCCTTTTTGCAAGTTTGCTTTTGATACGGCTGTTCCTTGCTTCAACATATAATTTTCATTATACGTAGCCAGATCCACGCCTTCTTTCTCAAATATAAAGTTTAAGAACGAAGCGCATGAAAATTTATAAGGAGCCGTTTTTTGATAGACAGTATTGCTGTATGTGGCTTTTCCGATTAATCCTTTTGCTCTGCTGATTAACTGATCTGCTTTTGCTTCAACGGCTGCTTGATTATTCTGTACATTAGTTGCGGCATACACTTTTGGTTCTTCAATACCCGCGACAGTCATGCTTGATAAAGCAACCATTGAGGCAAGAGCGGCTGTGACGATTTGTTTTTTCATTGGTGCCTCCTAAAACGTTTTTGTTCTGGTGAACACCGTTTATTCTAACATCCACAAGAATGGGAAACCCTTAGTAGTTGTTTCTAGGTTTCCCATTCATTTCATCTTTTTTCTTTTTTTTAAAATAAGGCATACTAAACACCCGGGATTAAAGCATTTTTAATTGCTGCGCTAATTGGATCATCGAACGGCTTTTCATAGGCCCTTTAATGAGTAGCAGCGTATGTTCATCTACTTTATCTTTCAACATTTCCAGAATGCCTTCTACCGTTTGAAACGCGTGCACATCACCAGTAAATCCATCTCTTAACGCCTGACGGCCAATTTCTTTTGCTTTCTCACCGATTGTCACTAACGTATCAAACGTTCTTTCCGCCACCATACTGCCTACTTTCTGGTGGTACTCTATTTCGTAATCGCCAAGACGGTTAATATCGCCTAGTAACACAATTGTTTTTTTATTCTTTCCAAGTTCATCCACCACTTTTAATGCTGCTTCAACAGAGGTTGGATTGATTGTCCATGTGTCATCAATAATTGTGGATCCATTCATCCCGGCTGACACTTCCAGATGCCGTTCCATGTTTTGAAATGACGCCAGTCTCCCTGAAGCTTCGCCAATGTCCATTCCCATATGGTGAACAGCGGCAATTGCAGCTAACGCATTGTATACTTGATGTTCACCATATCCAGGGATAAACACAGCATACGTTTTCTCATTATGCATAAGATCAAATGTCATCCCGTTCTGAGTGTAACAAACATTGGCTGCCTGAAATTCAGACGGATTGATCAAACTAAAATAAATCACGCTGCCTTTGAATGAATCCAATGATAGTTTCTTAATGTTCTCATCATCTGCATTTAAAATCAGCGCTCCGTCTTCTGCAACCCCTTCAATGATTTCACCCTTTGCTTCAATATACCCTTCTAATGTCTTGCACCCATCCAAATGATGGGCACCAATGGTCGTAATGATGCCAATGGTCGGCTGATAAATAAGACATTGGTGCTTGATATTACCTATGTTTCCCAATCCAGTTTCAAACACAGCCATATCGGTCTGGCGATTAATGCCCAGCAGATAATGAAAAGACCGTCTCGGTTCATTTTTGCTGCTTTCCGATGCCTGTACAGTATAAGACTGACTCAATATGTGCTTGATCATTTCTTTGACTGTTGTTTTGCCACATGTCCCTGTAATGGCCGTAACTGGAATCGTGAAAAGAGAACGGTAATAGTGAATAAACGTCCAATAAGACTGGATCACACTTTTTACACGAATAACGGTTGTTTTGTTCAGCAAATGCCGTATATCTTCTACTGGTTTATCGGTTACAACAACACAAGGAGTCATTTGTGCCAAATGCCCCCAGTAAATGGACTCTCTTTTGTTTAAGAAAATAAGTGTATACGGCGCCTCTAATGTATGACGATTATACACAATGGCATTTTTTATGTGCCAATCTTCTCTTCCACAAATTAACTCTCCTTCTAGTACATTGCGGATGTCTTTTAACAGGACTGGTTCCATTATTGCCCTCCTTTTTTCATTTATTATATGATTCGCGGCAGGTTGTTGATTGTACATAAATCTAGTTTTACTTCACTCACCATTGCCTCTTAACCCACACGGTTAAGCTGGAAATGCATAATCTAACAGTAAACTAGATAAAAGGAGGTGAAGAATATGAAAAACGCGTTAGGCAAGCTAGAGCAGTACCGTTTACTTCAGAGCAATCCTCTTGTTCACGAACACCTTCCGGACACAGTTGAATACACAAAAGAAAATCTAGTTAATTTTGCAAATCGTTATCCTGTTGTATTCATTAAACACGATACGTCCGGGCAAGGAAGAGGGGTGTATAGACTCGTTAAAGAAAGAGATCACCTTTATTCTTTGAGCGGTTATTCTCTCCAAGGCAAAGAAGTAGATCAGGTAATGGAAATCGATGACATTCATAAAACATTGCAGCCTTTTGAAAGATTTGGCCGAACACGTCCTTATATTATTCAAGAAGGCATTAACAGTGTTTCGGTTCGAGGACAGCATATTAACATTCGTGTTCATGTTCAGCATGTAAATGGTACACCTGTTGTAGGAGGCGTATATGGATCTATTGCCTATGAGGAAAATGCCATAACAAATATATGCCGCGGTGCTTTCGCGATGCCGATGCGGCTTTTATTTTTCATTTTTCTCAAAGTGAAAAAAGAAGAGCAGCAGGACATATTAAATAAACTGATGGAGGTCTCAATTGCTGCTGCAGAAACCATTGTAAAGAATTATCCTTGCCGGGAATGCGGCGTTGATCTTGGATTGGATGAAAACCTGAAGCCTTATATTTTTGAAGTGAACACCACTCCAGGTATGGAAGATTTCGCACGGATCGATAGGAAAATGTGGAAACAAATCGTAGAAAACCGAAAGAAAATGAAAGATTCAGTGACGTAGGCGTCTGTTCTATGAAAAAATCAAAAAAGCCTGGGGACATCGACTTATCAATATAGACGATGCCCCCAGGCTGTATTCGTTTAATTATTGAGAAGAATGCCCGGGTTCTGTTTTATTTTTCTGTACAAAATAATAAACAATCACACCAGCGAGAACGTAAACAGCGCACGCCGCATAAAGCATTTTAAAGCCGAGACCGGCAGCGACAGCGCCCATCACAAAGGAGCCGAAGCCGATTCCAAGGTCAAACAGCGATAAAAACGTCGCCGTGGCAAGTGCTTTTTTCTCAGGCCTTGCTTTAGAGATCGCAATCGTTTGAAAACCTGGAAACAAGGTACCCCAGCCGAGCCCGATTACACCTGCCGCAATTAAAAAGAGTCCCGCACCGCCAGCCTGGCTTAACAGAAGAAGCCCTGCCGCAAATAATACAATGGACGGATAGACGATCACATTCGCTCCGTACTGGTCAAACCAGCGGCCGGTAAACGGACGTGACAACACAATGACAACGGCATACACGACAAAAAAGAACCCTGCCGCTGCGCCAATATGCAACTCCTCAGCATACACAGACACAAACGACAAAATCGCTGCATATACAATCGCAAAAAATGTGCCGGTCAGCGCGATCGGCAAAGCGGATTTTTCAATTAAATTGCCCGGTGACAAATCCAGCTTGAACGGAACGACCGGTTCTCCCAATGCTATTATGTCTTTTTTCAGCGAAAAGCTAACGAGGAGCGCGATCAAGGCGACGAGCATGCAGACAATAAAACCTGCATGGATTCCCCATTCGTTCATAATCGCAAGACCCGCAAATGGTCCGATCGCCATCGCCAAATTCATGGACATAACGTAATAACCCATTCCTTCTCCACGGCGTGAATTCGGAATAATATCTGCTACAATCGCGCCGGCAGCCGTTGTTGCCATTCCGAACCCGATACCATGGAAAAAGCGGAGCACTAAAAGCGTACTTAGTCCGCTCACAAACGGATAAATAATGGCTGCCACAAGAAATAAAGCAAGTGAAGCGATTAACACATTTTTTTTACCAAAATGCTCCACCCACTGTCCAGAAATAAACCGAATTAAAATCGCAGAAATTAAAAAGACCGTCGTCGCTAGTCCCGCTTCAGTCTCTGTTCCGTTCAATTCATTCAAAACGTAAACTGGCAATGTCACGAGTAAAAAATAAAATGTCATAAATAAGAAAAAGTTTGTCAGTGAAATTCCGATAAAGTCTTTCGTCCATAACGCTGGTTTATTCATGTAAATCCCCTTTCATCTTTCCAAGCCACTCATTAAGCAGCGACTGCATGAAAGCACGCTGCTCTTCAGGCACACACTCTAACAGCCGGTCGTTCATTGACAAAACAGCTCGTTCCCATTCTGGATAAGCCTGCTGCGCTTTTTCTGTTAAATGAATCACTTTCACCCGTTTATCTTCACCCGGCGTTTGCCCGACGTAGCCTTGCTTCGCCAGCCTCTGAATCGTCCGCGTCATTGGCGGTGCCTCAACAGCAAGATACTCACATAATGCCGATTGTGACATTTGCCCTTTTGTCTTCAAAACGAATAACACAGCCCACTGCGCACTGTATAATCCGAATGGCTGCAGCGTATCGTTAACTTGTTTTGTCAGCTGGCGCGATAGCTGATGAATAGTATGAAATAATGTATGAGTCTCCATCCTGTCCCCCCCATTAGTTTCCTAGGTAACTATTGTAGCATATTTTTCGCCTTCCGAAATACTTTTTCAATAAAAAAACCGCTTCGGTGAATCCGAAGCAGCCTGAGTGTTAATAAATTCGATCTTGTGGACGAAGCTTTTCTATTGGCGCAAAAACGTCAATATGGCGGTACAAGTTTTCAAAATCAGCCGGTATTTCCCCGCCAAGTTCACCATCGAGATTAATGAGCATTGGGTGACTGGACTGAACGTGAATCCGTCTTGCTTTCGTATAAATAACGTGTGGATCGTTTAAATGATCCCCTCGCAGCGCAAGGCCGGCAATCCGGATAAATTCAGCCAGGTTCGTTTTTTTCAAGATGATGAGCGTAAACAGCCCGTCATTAACCGATGAATCCGGTGCAAGTTTTTCAAAACCGCCCACGGAGTTCGTCAAACCAATTAAAAACAAAAGCGATTCACCTTCAAACACATGGTCGTCATATTCAATCCTCACATCTGTCGGCTTGATCGACGGCAGCATTTCAATTCCTTTTAAATAATACGCCAGCTGGCCCAGCATCGTTTTCAGCTTACTCGGCACTTCATACGTCAACTCGGTCAACCGGCCGCCGCCAGCAATGTTAATGAAATAACGGTCATTCATCCGTCCGACATCAACCGGAATCGTTTCGCCAGCTGTAATGACATCAATCGCGCCTTGAATGTCTCGCGGGATGTGCAGCGCACGGGCAAAGTCATTCGTTGTGCCCATTGGAATCACACCGAATTTCGGCCGGTGCTCTTGTCCGGCAAGACCATTTACAACTTCATTTAATGTCCCGTCACCGCCCGCTGCAATCACAACGTCAAATTTTCGTTCCGCTGCGATCCGTGCGGCATATGTTGCATCGCCTTCACCCGTTGTCGCATGCGCAGACGTTTCATAACCGGCTTTTTCAAGTTTTTCGAGCGCTTCCGGTAAATGCTTGCGGAATAGTTCACGCCCAGATGTTGGATTATAAATAATTCGTGCTCGTTTCGTCATCTTTATCCCAGTCTTTCTGCTATTAATATAATCGTTCCGCCATCGTTGTTTTGATGCTCTGGTAGATTTCCTGCCAGATCGATTCGTCCGTCCGATATGTTTCCGTCAGCTTTTCAATCATCTCACGGCTTTTTTCTTCAAATTTTTCATGATCACGCGGCGGAAGCGAGGAGCGGTAATTCGTTACCATTTCTTGTACAGCCGGCGCACGTGGTCCCCAGACGGCCTGCTCATGTCCCTCTTTATCTATAAAAATAAAAATCGGAATGGCCCGTGATGTGCCATTTGTCAAATATTGATCCATCAACTCAAGATTTTCATCCCGGTGCAAAAGCCGGACATCCATATCTGCTGCTTTCGCTATCGCAAGCAAGATCGGCACATTCACCATCGCGTCACCACACCAGTCTTCCGTTAATACAACGACACGCCAATTCGCTTCCCTCAGCTTGGTGATGAGCGAAGCTTCTTCACCGGACAAATGAAAATTCTTCAGTACATGGAGAAGATTTTCCTTATGATCCGACATATCATGTATATACTCCTCAGGTGTCAGTCCTTTTTCAAACCATTCCTGCAAATTCATTTTTTGTTCCTCCGTTACGGATTTTCAAAACATCCCCTTCCACCATTATGCACAAAAACAAAGCATTTGACAAAATCGGTTGATTTAAAGTGAGGACAATTTTATAATGAGAGAATACAACTTAATAATTATTAATAAATATAAATAAAAATACAAAGGAGTTTTCTAATGAAAGCATCAGTAATCGGTGCTTCCGGCTACGGGGGTATTGAACTTATACGTCTTTTATCCAATCATCCTGACTTTGATCTGCACGCTGTATATTCATCAAGCAAAGACGGTGTTCCTGTCACAGATGAATATCCCCACTTGGCAGACATTTGTCCGCTTCCACTTACTAAAATTGATACAGAAGTGATCAAACAAGAATCAGATATTGTCTTTTTGGCCGTTCCTTCTGGCGCAGCCGCTGCTCTTGCGCCACAGCTTGCCGGCGGCCACGCCAAAGTGGTGGACTTGTCCGGCGATCTCCGTCTGAAAGAAACAGAAGATTATAAAAAGTGGTATAAAAAAGAGCCCGCTCCAAAAGAGTTTATTGCAGATGCGGTATACGGACTGACTGAATGGAACCGGGAAAATATAAAATCAGCCAAAGTATTGTCCAACCCGGGCTGCTACCCTACAGCTGCACTTTTAGGACTCGCACCCGCTGTGAAAAACGGTGTCATTGATGTGAAAAACATTATTATCGACGCGAAATCAGGTGTGTCCGGAGCTGGACGCGGCCTGTCTCCGCTCGTTCACTTTGCAGAAATGAACGACAATTTCCGTATTTATAAAGTAAATGAGCATCAGCACATTCCGGAAATTGAACAGCAGCTTTCCTGGTGGAATGAAGAGGTCGCGCCAATCACGTTTTCAACGCACCTTTTGCCGGTTTCACGCGGTATTATGGCAACGATGTACGCGCCACTTGTAAACGAGATGACAACCGAAGAGGTTCATGCTCTTTACGTGGACACATACAAAAACGATCCGTTCGTCCGCATCCGTCCCGTGAAGCAATTCCCAGGCATTAAAGAAGTAGCCGGCTCGAACTTCTGTGATATTTCAGTTGATGTCGATACACGCACGAACCGCCTTGTGATCGTTTCTGTTATCGACAACCTTGTAAAGGGCGCGGCAGGACAAGCCATTCAAAACGCGAATATTATGTTTGGGTTTGACGAGACAGCAGGGCTAAAAGGCTTCCCGATGTATCCATAAGGAGGAACACACATGAAAACAGTAGTCGTAAAATGTGGCGGCAGCGTCTTAAAAGAACTATCGGACAGCTTTTTTTCCAGCATGAAATCGCTCATAGCGGACGGATACCAAATCGTATTCGTTCATGGCGGCGGACCAGAGATTAATGCGATGCTTGAGAAAATGAATGTGAAAAGCGAATTTAAAAATGGTCTTCGTGTGACGTCAAAAGAAGTGTTAGAAGCAGCAGAACTTGTGCTGTCCGGCAGCATGAACCGGAAGCTCGTCCGTCTTTTAGAAGATCAGGGCATTCCGGCGATTGGCGTTCAATCAAGCGACCAAGGCATCTTGCAGGCCGACTTTATTAATAAAGAAGAACTCGGTTTTGTCGGCGATGTGACGACTGTAAATAAACAAGTACTTGAACTTTTCCTGCAGGCGGGGCTTCTTCCTGTATTGACACCAATCGCAAAAGGACCGAATGGAACCGTCTTAAACGTCAACGCGGATCATGCGGCGGGAGCGGCTGCTTACGCATTAGCTGCTGATCATCTGCTTATGGTGACAGACGTACCCGGCGTACTCAAAGATGGAGAGTTGATTCCCGCGTTAACCGCCACTAAAACAAACGAGCTGATCAATTCAGGCGTGATCAGCGGCGGCATGATCCCAAAAGTAAACACAGCGCTGAAAGCACTTGAAAGCTGCGGACACGTTCATATCGTTTCCGGCAAAAAACCATTTTATGAAGACGGAAAGTGGTACGGTACTTTATTTAATAAGGAGGAAACAAATTGAGCTATTTATTCCCTACGTATGCAAGATGGGACGTGACACCGATTAAAGCAAAAGGTGCCTATCTAACAGCAAAAGATGGTAAAGAATACCTTGATTTCACGTCAGGTATCAGCGTATGCAACCTCGGACACGCACCGGAAAACGTGAAAAAAGCAGTCGAGGAACAGCTGAATCAATTTTGGCATACGTCGAATTTATTTCAGATCGAGCTGCAGGAAGACGTGGCTAAACAGCTGACTGATGCGTCCGGACTGGACCTCGTCTTTTTTGGAAACAGCGGGGCAGAAGCGAATGAAGCGGCCATTAAGCTCGCACGCAAATCAACCGGACGCTCAAAAGTCATTACATTTATTGACTCATTCCACGGACGCACGTTTGCGACAATGGCGGCGACCGGACAGGATAAAATTAAAACGGGCTTCGGACCAATGCTGGAATCATTTGAATATGTGACGATGAATGATATTGATTCACTGAAAGCGGCGATTGATGACAACACGGCTGCGGTCATGTTTGAAGTCATTCAAGGTGAAGGCGGCATTAATGAAGGCGATGTGGATTTCTTAAGAGAAGTGGAAAAGCTCGCCCATGAAAACCGATCTCTCGTGATTATTGATGAAATTCAAACGGGAATCGGCCGGACCGGCAAGCCGTTCGCATTTCAGCATATTGGCTTGAACCCGGACATCATATCTGTCGCAAAAGGGATCGCAAGCGGCTTCCCTCTCGGCGCCATCATCGGCAAAGCCTCTCTTTCTGACGCATTTTCAGCCGGCTCACACGGATCAACTTTCGGCGGAAATCCTGTCGCGCTCGCCGCGGCGAAAGAAACAATGTCAACGATTTTCGATGACTCTTTTTTAACAGATGTGAAGAAAAAAGGTGATAAGCTTCGTTATTTATTAAATGAAGTGTTAAAAGAAGAAACGATTTTTAAAAAGCTCAAAGGAAAAGGATTAATGGTCGGCATTGAGCTGAATGAAGAAGCAGGACCGTTTCTAGCGAAAGCGCGAGAACAAAATCTACTCATTTTAACAGCGGGCACACACGTCATTCGCCTCCTCCCGCCTTTGAATGTCACAGAGGAAGAAATCGAAAAAGCAGTTAATGTTATTGTGAATATTTTGAAGAAGTAAGGCACTATTTGCAAGCAAAGGAAGGCTGTCCATTTCGGACAGCCTTCCTTTATTTTAAAGAACTTTTTTCAATTGGTCCTGCTTAAGCGCAATAGATTTAATAAAGCCTGCTGCTGCTTCGACGATGCGGTCTGCATCATGATCCATCGTTGCCACATGATACGAATCCGCTAGCGTGATGAGTTGTTTTTGAGTTGATGAAATGGACTGGTAAATAAACGACGTATTTTCCGGCGGCACAACATGATCCACCGCTGACTTTATGCAAAGCGCCGGGACTCGAATTCGGCTTAAGACAGACGATACTTCTTTCATCAATTTTTGCAGTTCACGAATAGAAGCAACTGGCGCTTCCTCATAAGTAATTTCATGAACATTTTCTTTTTTTATATCAGGAGACCCTTCTGGAATAAAACGTGGAGCAGGGTCGTTTCCTAAATGATCAAGTGAAGGCAATGTGAGTGCAGCGTTAATCGTGATGATGCCCTCAACATCCTGATGAGCTGCCGCAAATTTTAACGTAAGGGTACCGCCCATTGACTGCCCCATTAAAAAGATGCGCTTGCCGCGTTTTTTTAAAAAGCGGTACGCGCGCAAATAGCTGTCATACCAGTCATCATGTGTGCATTTTTCCATATCGGCCTGGTGCGTGCCATGTCCTTTTAAACGCGGTGCAATCACGGAAAACCCTTGTTTGTTCAGTGCTTCCGCCACGTCCCGAATACTTTGCGGCGTACCGATAAATCCATGAGACAGAACAATCCCAATCTCATTTCCTTCTAAATAAAATGACTCTGCACCCGGCATTACAGCATATTCTTCTCTCATTTTGCGGCCCTCCATTTTAATTCCGATTATTTTTATAAGATATGTATACTTTAACGCATCTTATCCGACACGTCAAGTTGGAATTAAACAAAAAAACTGCTTCCTCAGAAAGGAAGCAGCATGAGTATTATCGCTTTTGAATTTCTTCCGCAAGCAATTTGTTGATGGCCTGCGGATTAGCCTGGCCTTTTGATGCTTTCATAATTTGACCGACGAGGAAGCCGATCGCTTTTTTCTTGCCTTCTTTAAAGTCGGCAATCGATTGCGGGTTTGCGTCCAGTGCGTCGTTGACGAACTTTAGAAGGGCAGATTCGTCCGAAATTTGAACGAGTCCTTTTTCTTTCACGATTGCTTCTGCATCGCCGCCGTTTTCGATGATTTCTTTAAAGACTGTTTTGGCAATCTTCGATGAAATTGTCCCTTTTTCGAGCAGGGCAATCATGCCAGCCAGGTTTTCTGGCGTTAATTTTGTTTCCGACAGCTCTTTGCCTTCCGCATTCAAATACGCCGGCACTTCGCCCATAAGCCAGTTAGACGCCTGTTTTGCGCCTGCACCGGCCGCGACTGTCGCTTCAAAGAAGTCAGCAATGTCTTTTGACATCGTCAAAATTTTCGCGTCATGCGCCGGAAGTCCAAGCTCTTCCATGTAGCGCTTTTTACGTGCGTCCGGAAGCTCTGGAATAGATGAACGGACACGTTCTTTCCATTCGTCGTCAATGTAAACAGGCAGAAGATCCGGTTCTGGGAAGTAACGGTAGTCATCTGATCCTTCTTTTACACGCATCAAAATGGTTTTGCCTGTTGATTCGTCAAATCGGCGTGTTTCCTGTTCTACTTTTCCACCGGAAGACACAACTTCCGCCTGACGTTTTTCTTCATACTCAAGCCCTTTACGGACAAAGTTAAATGAGTTTAAGTTTTTTAGTTCCGTTCTTGTACCAAATTCATCCTGTCCAAATGGGCGGATCGAAATGTTCGCATCACAGCGAAGCGATCCTTCTTCCATTTTGCAATCGGATACTTCTGTGTATTGAATAATCGCTTTTAATTTTTCTAAAAAAGCGTATGCTTCTTCCGGTGTACGGATGTCCGGCTCGGAGACGATTTCGACAAGCGGTGTTCCCTGGCGGTTGTAGTCGCAAAGAGAATGCTTGCCGGCATGCGTCAGCTTGCCCGCATCTTCTTCTAAATGAAGACGCGTAATACCGATCCGTTTCGTTTCGCCGTTTACTTCAATTTCTACCCATCCGTGCTCACCGATCGGCTTATCATTTTGAGACACCTGATATGCTTTCGGGTTATCTGGATAGAAATAATTTTTCCGGTCCCAGATAGATTCTTCGGCGATTTCACAGTTGATCGCCATTGCCGCTTTCATCGCAAATTCAACGGCTTTTTCATTCATGACCGGCAGCACGCCCGGATAGCCGAGGTCAATAACCGTTGTATTTGTGTTTGGCTCCGCGCCGAAATGGGCTGGGGCCGATGAAAAGATTTTTGAGTTTGTTTTTAATTCAATATGGACTTCAAGTCCGATGACAGTTTCAAATTGCATAGCTTGGTCCCCTCCTTACAGCCCAGGTTTTTGTTTATGAAAATCAGTTGCCTGCTCGTACGCATGAGCAACACGATAAACGGTTTTTTCGTCAAAGTGATGACCAATAATTTGCAGGCCGAGTGGCAGTCCATTTTCCGCAAATCCACACGGAACGGAGATGCCTGGTACGCCGGCAAGATTGACTGGAATCGTCAAAATATCGTTTGCATACATTGTCAATGGATCGTCGATGATTTCACCGATCTTAAAGGCTGGCGTTGGTGTTGTCGGGCCAATGATGACATCATAGCTTTCCAGCACGTCTTCAAAATCTTTTTTAATAAGCGTACGGACTTGCTGCGCTTTTTTGTAATAAGCATCATAGTAGCCGGAGCTGAGCGCGAATGTACCGAGCATAATGCGGCGTTTCACTTCATCACCGAAGCCTTCTGCACGTGTTTTTTTGTACAAATCAATTAAGTTATCCGCATTTTCAGCCCGATAGCCGTAACGGATGCCGTCAAAACGGGCCAGGTTGGACGATGCTTCAGATGAGGCAAGCAAATAATAAGTCGCTACGCCATATTTTGAATGCGGCAGCGATACTTCTTCCCACGTCGCGCCGAGTCCTTCTAACACTTTCAGCGCGGCAAGAATAGATTGTTTTACTTCTTCCGTAACCCCTTCTCCGAGGTATTCTTTCGGCACGGCAATACGCAGGCCTTTAATATCGCCTGTTAAACTCGCCGCAAAATTCTCTCCTGGAACGTTCGCAGATGTTGAATCATATGAGTCGATGCCGACAATCGCTTCCAAGAGATGAGCATTATCTTCTACATTGCGTGTAATCGGGCCAATTTGGTCAAGCGATGACGCAAAAGCGATTAAGCCAAAACGCGAGACACGGCCATATGTAGGTTTCATGCCAACGACGCCGCAAAATGATGCTGGCTGACGGATGGATCCCCCTGTATCGGAGCCGAGTGAAAAAGGTACTTCTCCAGCCGCAACCGATGCAGCCGAACCTCCGGATGAACCGCCAGGCACATGATCGAGGTTCCACGGATTACGTGTTTTTTGGAAGCTTGAATTTTCTGTTGAAGATCCCATCGCAAATTCATCCATGTTTAATTTGCCGACCGTGATTGTTCCGGCTTCGCGAAGCTTATTTACAACCGTTGCATCATAGATCGGGTCAAAATTATGAAGAATCTGGCTGGCTGCGGTCGTGCGAAGACCTTTTGTCACGATATTATCTTTTACACCAATTGGAATGCCTGTTAAAATACCTGTTTTGCCGGCGCTTTGTGCTTCATCCGCCTGCTTACGGGCATTTTCTTCATCTAATGTAATAAACGCTTTTACATCGCTGTCCACTGCGGCGATGCGTTTAAACGATTCATCGACGAGATCTGGAATTGACACTTCTTTTTTTTCAAGCATCGATTGAATCTCCGTCAGTTTATGATCAAATAATGACACAGTTTTTCCCCCTTACTCAATAATCGACGGCACCCGAATTTGGCCGTCCTGCTGATCCGGCGCATTTTTCAATACGTCTTCCCGGTCAAGTCCTGGTGCCGATTCGTCTGCACGCAATACATTTTTCATATTTAAAACGTGTGAAGTGGGCTTCACGTTTGATGTATCAAGTTCATTCAGCTGCTCGGCGAATGTAATGATCGCATCGAGCTGTTCCGTAAATGTATGCACTTCTTCATCTGTGACAGCAAGGCGAGCCAAATGGGCCACATGCCGTACTTGTTCTTCTGAAATTCGCGTCAATGGAATCCACCTCCGTAAAAAATTTGTACGCTAGTAATTGCACAAAGTCTATTTTACCATGATTTGCGCCTCCGTAAACAAAAAGAAGGACCGTCTTCAATTTCGAAGACGGTCCTCCATCTATTTTACATCCCCCAATGTAAGACAGATCCCTTTGTTCGTATCAAATTAGTTTGTCTGGAATTGTTCCTCTTCTGTTGACCCTTTCAGTGCAGTCGTTGAAGACTGGCCGCCTGTTACAGTCATAGCCACGGCGTCAAAGTAGCCCGTTCCAACTTCACGCTGATGGCGCGTTGCTGTGTAGCCATCTTTTTCCGCTGCGAATTCGGCCTGCTGCAATTCAGAGTATGCACCCATGCCGCGTGTTTTGTATCCGTTCGCAAGCTGGAACATGCTGTAATTCAATGTATGGAAGCCGGCAAGTGTAACGAATTGGAATTTGTAGCCCATCTTTCCAAGTTCCACTTGATATTTCTCGATTGTTTTATCATCAAGTTTCGCTTTCCAGTTAAATGAAGGTGAGCAGTTATAGGCAAGTAATTTGCCCGGGAATTTTTCATGAATCGCATCCGCAAAACGCTGTGCATCCTCTAAATTCGGTTCAGATGTTTCGCACCAGATCATATCCGCGTACGGTGCGTATGCAAGACCACGTGCGATCGCCTGGTCAAGACCCGCTTTCGTCCGGAAGAAACCTTCTGATGTGCGTTCGCCAGTTAGGAACTCAGCATCTGCCGGATCGATATCACTTGTGATCAAGTCAGCTGCATCGGCATCTGTACGAGCGATTAGGACAGTCGAAGCACCCATTACGTCAGCCGCAAGACGTGCTGCAACCAAGTTTTTTACTGCTACTTGAGTAGGAAGCAAAACTTTCCCGCCCAAATGGCCGCATTTTTTCTCAGAAGAAAGCTGGTCTTCAAAGTGGACCCCAGATGCGCCTGATTCGATCATGCCTTTCATTAGCTCAAATACGTTCAGCTGTCCTCCAAATCCAGCTTCCGCATCGGCTACGATTGGCGCGAAATAATCGATCGACTCGTCGCCTTCCATATGTGCAATTTGATCTGCACGCTGAAGTGCCTGGTTAATGCGCTTTACAACATTCGGAACGCTGTTAGCCGGATAAAGACTTTGATCCGGGTACATGTTGCCTGAAAGGTTCGCATCTGCCGCTACTTGCCAGCCGCTTAAATAAATCGCTTTCAATCCTGCTTTTACTTGCTGTACGGCCTGGTTGCCTGTCAATGCTCCAAGGGCATTAACGAAATTTTCCTGATTAACCAAACTCCATAGTTTGTCAGCGCCGCGCTTAGCCAGTGTGTGTTCAATATCGATTGAACCACGAAGCTTAATCACTTCTTCGGCCGAGTAAGGACGTTCAATTCCTTTCCATCGTGCATCATTTCCCCACGCTTGTTGAAGCTGATCTACCCGCTGTTGAGTTGTATTTCCCATTTTAAAACATCCCCCTTGTTATAAAACAGTTTGTTGTTTACAATTTGTATTGTATAACAGTTTATTTTATTTGCCAACCCTTTTTTGAAAAAAATTCAAAAAAATAAAAAAGCCGGAAAAATGGCCTCTTCCCGCTTCAGAGTGTAGACAAATAAAACCTTTTGTCAGCACATTTGATTTTTCTTCTTCATCCTTGTTCTTTGGTGATGGCGGTGTATAGCTTTCTGATTGGAGCCGAAATGCGGCGGACTCGCGACTTCGCGTTCCGCGGGCAGGCACTGAGCTCGTTTCCGTCGCTGCGCGCCTCCACCGGTCTCACCTGGCCTGCTAGTCCCGCTGGAGTCTTTGCCGCAAGCCCGCCGCGGCTGTTTCTATAAAAGCAGCCCATAAAAGAGCCGGTTCATGGGGACATGCTCCGCTGGCGACAGCGCCGAAACGGGACCGTTACGGATGCCCCATTCGTTTTTCGCGAATAAAAGCCAGCCGAAAAACGGGGTGAAGCAAAAAGGACGCAGACTCCTGCGGGAACAGCGGTGGACGTGAGACCCCACAGGAGCGGGAGCGACGAGGAGGCTCACGCACTGCCCGCGGAAAGCGAAGTTCTTTTTGCTTCACCTATCGGCCCCTTCAAAAAAAGACTGACGACTTTGTCGACAGCCTGAAGCCGGAAGAATGGCCTCTTTCAGCTTTTTTATTTTTATAAAAGAAGCAGCAAGCTGATCGCCATCACAGCCATTCCAGATACAACACCGTAAATGGCTAAATGGGTTTGGTCATACTTTTGCGCGGCCGGCAGCAGTTCATCAAGCGATATAAACACCATAATTCCAGCCACACCAGCGAAAATCATGCCAAACATTGTGTCTGTTAAATACGGCATCAAAATGAGCCAGGCGACAATCGCACCGACTGGCTCTGATAAGCCAGATAAAAACGACCATTTGAAGGCTTTTTTTCGGTCCCCTGTTGCAAAATAAAGAGGTACAGCAACAGCAATGCCCTCTGGGATATTATGAATCGCCACGGCAACGGCGATCGCAATGCCCAGGTTCGGATCTTGAATGGCCGATGCGAAGGTTGCGATTCCTTCTGGAAAATTATGAATGGCAATGGCAATCGCAGTGAAAACACCCATTTTTCTCAGCCTTGCATATTCGTCGTGTTCCGGTTCCTTATGAAATTCTTCTACCGTTTTTGTTTCATGTGGATTCCCAGCTGATGGGATAAATTTATCAATGATCGCAATCACTACAATACCGGCGAAGAAGCCGATAACTGTCAGCCAATAGCCCGTTTTATCACCGTGTTCTGTAACGAGTGCATCTTTTGCTTTCACAAAAATTTCAATCATCGATACATAAATCATTACCCCGGCCGAAAAGCCAAGCGCCCAGGCAAGAAACCTTGTATTCGTGCGGGACGTAAAAAACGCCAGCGCGCTGCCAATACCCGTAGCAAGACCAGCAAATAACGTCAGGCTAAGCGCGAATAATACATTACCGTCCATATTCGCCCCCCTCTTCATTTTTTTATTAGTGTATGCTAATTGTTGCTATGGTGCAACAATTTTTGTTCCGGCAAATAAAAAAACCTGATTTGATAAATTTATCAAATCAGGTTTTTAGTTATTCGTAAATATGGACATACGGTTCTTCCACATTAGCTTCTTTAACAATAAGCGCTTCTGGGCCGCTCGTAGACGTAATGCTCACTTGTACGGGGATATATGCTGGGAAGTGCTCCATTACAAGACCGGTCACATATTGTGTAAAGCCAATCGCTTCCGCTTTTCCGTAAAATTGAATCGGAATATCAATTTTTAAGCTCGTCAGCTCTTCTCCACTGTATAATCCACGGCCGATTACCCCATTAAAGTTATCGAAATACGTTTCAATGTCCTGTTTGAAGTTGGCAAAATACGTTGAGTCTTCACGGTGATCTTCTTCTGCGGCATTGGACGGGAACAGAACATATTCCTCTTCTATCGCTTTCCAATCCGAGGTGTCTGCATCGCCTGCATCAAGATGCGTATACGCGATAAAATTACCCGCTGTCACTGAATTTTGCGGAGCCTGTTGGAACAAGGCGATCGTAATCGGAATATTTTTCGTTTTATCCATGGCACGAAGGCGTGAAGCGACCTGTGCAGCTATTTTTTTGCCTTCTTCTTCGATTTTTTCGTCAGGAATCGTAAATTCATACTGTGCGCCGTATTGTTCTTTTTGATAATAATGAACAGAATTGAGAGCGAGCCCGATGACCATTCCATCAAGCTGCAGTGAATTATCTTCTTTTTTCGTTAAATAATCCTGCTCCATAATATGCGCCAAATAAATCGGTGCCCGCTCGTTACGTTCTTCCACCGATCCTTCTCCTGTATCAATCGGATTAAGGCCAAGGTTTTCTTCCGCTTTCAATTCATTTTCTTTCAACTGCGCATCTGTATATTTTCTGCGCAGCCACGACCGGACGACATCTTCTTCAAGCGCTTGTCCTTCCTGAAAAAAGAAATTATCCGGCGAAAAGTTTTCCTGTGCAATCCGCATTAAGCCAGTTTCAAATTCTACAATATCATAGCGCGTATTTAAATTAGAGACGACGAGGCCACGTGCTTTGCCTGGCTCAAACGGCACAATCGTCCGATAAAAGTTCTCAGAAATTTGATATGTTGGTATAACCGCCGTTGTTTCGTCTCCATTTCCCTGTATTACTTCGTCATCGTTCTGCAGTGCCGGTGCACATCCGCTTGCAAGCATCATGGCGGATATTGCCGCCAGAACCCATTTCTTTTTCAAAAAAGCCACCTCTTATTTTGTAAGTTCATCCATTAATCGCTGTTCGTCCCATATATCGATGCCGAGCTTTTCTGCTTTTTCAAGCTTGGAGCCCGCTTCTTCTCCAGCGACGACAAGATCCGTTTTTTTGCTGACACTGCCTGTTACATTGCCGCCAAGCGCTTCAATCCGGTCTTTTGCTTCTGTGCGGGTCAGCTGGGAGAGCTTCCCTGTCAACACAACTATTTTACCGGCAAAAGGTGATTCTCCTTCTGCTAAAATCGTTCGAATTGGTCCTTCATATGCCATTTTCACACCTGATGCTTTTAATTTTCCAATCAATTCCGCTACTTCAGGCTGGTCAAAATAAAGAACAACAGCATCCGCCATCTTGCCGCCAATTTCGTGAATGGCGGTCAGCTCTTCTGCAGACGTTTCTTTTAAGCGATCCATCGTGCCAAACTCCATAGCCAGCGTTTTAGCCGCTTTTGCTCCGACATGGCGAATGCCAAGGCCAAATAAAAGACGTTCAAGCGAATTTTGTTTAGACGTTTCAATGGCTGCCAGCAAGTTATCAGCCGATTTTTCACCCATCCGTTCGAGCTTCACCAGTTCTTCCTTGCTAAGCGTGTATAAATCGGCAACGTCTGTAATCAGCTTTTCACGGTATAATTGCGCGATGACTTTTTCTCCGAGCCCTTCAATATTCATTGCGTTACGGGATACAAAATGCGTCATGCCTTCGCGTATTTGTGCCGGGCATTGCGGATTAATGCACCGAAGCGCTACTTCTTCTTCCAAGCGGACAAGCTCACTTTCACATTCCGGGCAATGATCCGGCATATGAAATTCTTCTTCTGCCCCTGTGCGGCGGTCAACCAACACACTGACCACTTCCGGAATAATATCGCCCGCTTTTTTCACAACGACCATGTCACCGATCCGAATGTCTTTTTCGCGAATTAAGTCTTCATTGTGAAGCGAAGCACGTCCGACTGTTGTACCAGCGACACGAACTGGCTGCAGCAGGGCGGTTGGTGTGACGACACCTGTCCGTCCGACACTCAGTGTAATGCCAGTCAGTTTTGTTACGACTTCCTCCGCCGGAAATTTGAACGCGGTCGCCCAGCGTGGACTTTTCGCCGTAAAGCCGAGCTCATCCTGCTGGTCAAGCGAGTCGACCTTAATGACGATGCCATCGATTTCGTACGGCAGCGTTGTCCGTTTGTCCGACTGCTCTTTCACATAAGAAATAACGTCATCAATTGTCTTGCATACACGCCGTTCTTTATTTGTTTTAAACCCAAGTGAATCAAGCAGATTAAGTCCTTCACTATGTGCCTCGATGCCGAGCGGACCTGGATTCGCAATGCCGTATAAAAAAATGTCCAAATTTCTTGAGGCAGCAATACGCGGATCAAGCTGACGAAGTGATCCAGCTGCTGCGTTACGCGGATTGGCAAATGGTTCTTCACCTTTTTCATCCCGGATCGCGTTCAACGCAATAAACGACTGCTTCGGCATAAACGCTTCGCCGCGCACTTCCATCGTGAGCGGTTTTTTCAGCCGAAGCGGAATCGAATGGATTGTTTTTAAATTGGCGGTAATGTCTTCACCCGTCGTTCCATCGCCGCGGGTCGCGCCCTGCACAAATAACCCGTCTTTATATTTAAGCGCCACCGCGAGTCCGTCGATCTTCAGCTCACATACGTATGAATAGGAGGAATGGCCGACAAGCTGTTCCACCCGCCGGTCAAAATCACGCAAATCAGCTTCATTAAACGCATTGCCCAGACTAAGCATCGGAGTGTCATGGCGTACTTTCTGAAACGCATCAAGCACTGCGCCGCCAACACGCTGCGTCGGTGAATCTGGAGTCCGCAATCCAGGAAACTTCTCTTCTATTTCGTTCAGCTCTTTTAACAGCCGGTCGTATTCTGAGTCCGGCACAGACGGCTGATCCATTACATAATATTCGTAGCTGTATTTATTTAGCGTGTCATGTAATTCTTTGACACGCTGTTCCGCCATGTTTATATCCATTTATACACTCTCCTTTCTAAGAATTGCAAACCGATCTCGGGCCCAAATGATCCTTAAATCTTTTCAATCGGTGCAAATTGCGCGAGAAGCCTTTTGATGCCTGTCGGGCTCGGAAACGCAATATCCAGTTCGGTGCTGTCTCCGCTTCCCTTTACTGCCACAACCGTTCCTGTGCCCCATTTTTTGTGTACCGCTTTGTCGCCCACACGCCAGTTCAGCTGTGCAGCTGCATTGTTTTGCGGTCTTGTCACGGCTGGACGCGTTTTCTGGCCAAATGGCATTTGTTTTCTTGACTGCTGCTTCGGATTTTCGGATTCCAGCAAATCTTCGGGAATTTCACTAATAAAACGAGACACCGGGTTCATATTCGTTCTCCCATACAGAGTCCGCATTTCCGCATTGGTTATATACAGCTCATTCTCCGCACGTGTGATGCCGACGTAGGCGAGACGGCGTTCTTCTTCCATTTCTTCTTCGTCCATAAGTGAGCGGCTGTGCGGAAAGACTCCTTCTTCCATGCCGATCAAAAAGACGACTGGGAATTCAAGTCCTTTGGCGGAGTGAAGTGTCATTAGAACAACAGACTCTGTCGATTCCTCTTCTTTGCCAAGCTGATCGATATCGGCAACAAGAGCAAGATCGGTTAAAAACGCGATCAGCGTTTTGTCTTCACTTGACTCTTCAAATGATTTCGTAACGGACAAAAACTCTTCAATATTTTCAATCCGCGTCTGTGATTCAATTGTTTTTTCCGCTGCCAGCATATCGACATATCCGGTCCGGTCAATCACTTGTTCAACAAGCTCTGAAACGGAAAGGTATTCCTGCTGCTGCGTGTAAATATGAATGATATCCCGAAAATCCGCTGCCGCATTAGCTGCTTTTCCGCTCAAGCCGATAAAGTCTACTTCGGCAAGCGCCTGGTACATGGAAATGTCGTGCTCCTGCGCGTAGCGGGCAATTTTATCAAGCGATGTGGAGCCAAGACCTCGTTTTGGCACATTGATGACCCGCGATAAGCTGATGTCATCGTCCGGATTAGCAATAAGCCGTAAATACGCGAGCAAATCTTTAATTTCTTTTCGGTCATAGAACTTAATGCCGCCAACGATTGTGTAGTCAATGTTTGATTTCATGAGTGTTTCCTCAATCAAACGCGACTGGGCATTGGTACGGTACAGCACCGCAAAATCGGACTGTTTTCTTCCTATGGCAGAAAGCTCTTTTACTTTCCCGGCAACAAACTCCGCTTCGGTCCGTTCACTGTCCGCTCGGAAATAAGCGATTTTTTTCCCATCGGCATTTTCCGTCCAAAGCTTTTTCGGCTTGCGGTTCGAATTTTTTTCAATGACTTCATTCGCCGCCTGCAAAATCCGCTTCGTGGAACGGTAATTTTGCTCCAGGAAGATTGCTTTTGCATGCGGATAATCTTTTTCAAACGATAGAATGTTAGCGATATCCGCTCCGCGCCAGCGATAAATCGACTGATCGCTGTCCCCGACAACACACAGATTTTGAAAACGGCTCGCCAATTGCTTGACAAGTGTGTACTGTGATTTATTTGTATCCTGATACTCATCCACATGAATATATTGGAATTTACGCTGGTAAAATTCAAGCACTTCCGGTACGCGTTCAAACAAGCGGATCGTCAGCATAATCAAATCATCAAAATCAAGCGCGTTGTTTTTCTTTAAGCGCCTCTCATATTCGGTGTACACATCTGACGTCACCTTATCCGTATAGCCGCCTTGCTGACGTGCAAATGCCGCCGCATCAACTAAGATATTTTTAGATGAGCTGATGGCGCCAAGCAGCGCACGCGGATCAAATTTTTTCGGGTCAATGTTTTGGTCTTTTAAAATGCTTTTCAAAACCGACAATTGATCTGCTGTATCTAAAATCGTAAAATTGCGGCTGTAGCCGATTCGGTCAATGTCGCGGCGCAAAATACGCACACACATTGAGTGAAACGTCGACATCCAGATTTCTTCCGACGCGCCGCCAAGCAGGGCGCCAATCCGATCTTTCATTTCACGTGACGCTTTATTTGTGAACGTGAGCGCCAAAATGTTGTACGGGTTCACTTCTTTTTCGACAATTAAATACGCAATTCGGTGCGTCAGGACACGCGTTTTGCCGGAGCCTGCACCGGCCATAATGAGAAGCGGTCCTTCTGTCGTCTTGACGGCTTCCTGCTGCTCCGGATTTAAGCCGTTTAATAGTCGATCTGTTAAAAATTGCATTCTGCCACCACCATTCGGAACATTTGTTCTTTATTATACACTATTTTTTACCGCTGTAACGGTTTTTAATGCTTCTTCTGGAAAATCATATATGGCATTGCCAACCACAACGACATTGGCGTACTGCCCCATCTCTTTCGCCTGTTCAGCCGTTTTAATGCCGCCTCCATAGAAAAACGTCGTCTTTGTTTCCGATAATATATCCGCTGCTTTTTGGACAGCTTTTACGTCGCCATACATGCCGCTGTACTCTAAATAAAAAATTGGCAGCTTCCATAAGTGACCGGCCAATCGTGCATAAGCTGAGATATCCTCCGCATCCGGTTTTTTCAAAGCACCGGTCAGTTTCGCCGCCTTGCATTCAGGGTTTGCGATACAATACCCTTCCACAACCAGTTCATCCGGATTCATAAGCTCCCCATATTCTTTCATTGCTTCAAAATGAAGACCGGTAATCCAGTCTGCTTCTGTTGTATTCAGAACGGCCGGGATAAAATATAAATCAAAACCCGGTGTCACCATCTCAAGAGAAGAGACTTCCAACACACACGGAAGCGGAAACCGCCGTACGCGAACCATTAATTCCAGCACATTATCAAGCGTCACACCGTCTGAACCGCCTACCACAATTGCATCTGTTCCAGACTCGCACACACGCTCAAGCAATTCATCATCTATTTCTTTATTCGGATCTAATTTAAACACATGCCGCCATTCGCGAACATCATACATGCAGGATGCCTCCAATCATTCAATTACAACTTCGTATTATATCACGAAACCGACCCTGGTTCATTCGTTCAGCGTGCATGTGATCATTCCATTCTGAACGTAAACAGCAGCTTGTGAAAACAAAGAAAAAGCAGCTCTGCTAAAGAGACTGCTTTTTTCTTATTCTTCTTTATTATGAACACGCTTCAGCACAAATTCGTAGCCGTCGTTTCCGTAATTTAAGCATCGTTTAACGCGGGAGATTGTGGCGGTCGACGCGCCGGTTTCTGTTTCAATTTTATGATACGTTTTGCCGTCTTGAAGCATACGTGCCACTTCAAGCCGCTGGGCCAGTGACTGAATTTCATTCACGGTGCATAAATCATCGAAAAACCGATAGCATTCTTCCATGTCTTTTAATGAGAGGACTGCCTGAAAAAGCTGGTCCAGCCCTTTTCCGCGCAATTTATCTATTTGCATAATCAGCTTCCATTCCCTTCACCGTCTATTTCCACATTAACTGCTTTGTTTAACCCTCTTGATGCCGGCACGACATGAATCCACGTTTTGCCTGGCACAAATGCTGCACCATTTTCTGTGTATGGAATAATTCGACCGTTTTGATTACGCCACCTCACCAAATTCAACACGCCGTCCTGAATAAGAAATGCGTCACCACCGGACTTCAAATCAATATCCAGACGCCCTTTAGCATCGACAACGCGATGGTCCGCTTCGATAATAAAAATATTGTCCGCCTCTATATCTGTGCCGCCAATGGATCGATGATAGGAATCGCCATCAAACTCATACGCCGATTCAAACAAGTCATTTGAAGACGGACGAATCGAAACCGCGGCAGCGGGCTCACCGGTCAGTGACATTTTTTCTTTATTTGATAAAAATGAAAGACGCGATGGTGCTGTGTCCAGGCTGTAGCCTTTTTGTTCCGCCATATCCAACGCTTCTTCAACATCCACATACGAGTTATGAGGCGCTTTCCGTGAGCTGTCCCGCTTAAAGACATCTCCGTCATACTGGATGCCATTTAGCTGATCGATGTCGCCAGACAAAAGAATTTCCTGCGCCTCCGGACTGTAGCCGTGAGCTAAAAATAGCGCATTATACCCTTCTGCAAGATCAATAAAATAATCACGTGCACTGCGGACCGGTCCAATTTTGTCCGGATATTCGCTTTGATAAAGCGCTAAAAAGCGGGTAATCCCGCCTTCTGTTAAAACTTCATAGACCATGTCTGCTTCATCAAGAGCCGTTTGCGGACGGGCGAAAGGATGATTGCTGACGACAACTGCCACGGTCCGATGTTCTGTATCAGATGACTCCACACCAGTTAAAGGGTTGATTTCGTTTCTTTGTACATTTGTATTGGCAGGCTCAGCACTTGCACAGCCGCTGATCAAAATGGCCGCTGTGGCCATTGCCATCCATTTTTTTCTCATATCGACACTCCGAAAATAGTTTTACTTTACTATTTTAACGCATTATCGTCGGAAAGAGTACCGTTTTCTTCATGACGTCATACATCCCTCGCGATGTAATCCTGATATAAGGCAAATGGGTAGATGTTAAAAACAGCAAAGAATAAATAGGGTCCTCGTATCGATAACCGCGCTCCGACAGCAATTCTCTTAGTTTTAACTCCTGTTCGACAACAACCTCGAAGGGCTGATCGGACATAATTCCCGATAACGGAAGTGGAATTTCGTGGATAATTTTCCCATTTTCCGCAAGCACAATCCCGCCGCCAAGTTCCTGCATTCGCTCAAATGCACGGCGCATTTCTATTTTAGATGAGCCGATCAAAAGAATGTCCTCCGTGCTGGAAAACGAAGACGCAAACCCTTGTATATCGTTCGCAAATCCTTTAATCGTTGTATTAACACGCCATTCTCCTTCATAATCAAGAAGCACAAGATAATTTTGGTCGTCATCCATGTAGAAATGCTCGCCCGCTACATCTTTTATGACTTTACACGGTTTTGTAATGACATTATTCACCATCTCAATTCCGAATGGCATCGAAAATTGTAAATCATCTTCAATCAAATTCCAATTAAATTGCATTTTCGAATGACCAAACATCTGCCAATTTACATCAGGAAAAGGATCCGTATCCATTTCATTCTTTTTAACCCAGATGCCATTAGAGACGACAGCTTCCGGATTCGGATGAAATTCATCCGTTAAAATATTAACACTGGCTATGCGCCCCGGTGCGATCATACCATGCAAATGTTCCATACGATAGTAGCGGGCCGCATTATAAGAAGCCATATGATACGCATCAATCGGCGGAACGCCATGATTAATGGCTATCTGGATCATTTTATCAATAATGCCATCTACATAAAAAGCCGGAGATGATCCGTCTGTTGTAAACATCATCATGTCATATTGATCAAGATCCATCTCTTTCATCTCTGTCAGAAGTTTTTCTAAATCCGGACGAATTGATGAATGTCGGAGCGTCACCATCATTCCATTCATAAGCCGTCTTCTAACATCTTCTCCTGTCATAGACTCATGATCGCCATCCGCCCCGAATAAAACCATTTTTGCCAATGTTCTTTCAGAAGCTCCAGGAAAGTGCCCTTCAATCCGTTTTTTCATTCCTCTCGTTTCCTGCATCCAGTACAGTATCATATCGTCACCGTCCAACAGCTTTGGCCAGCTTGTTAATTCACCGCCCTGAAGGACATTTTCATTTTCCAGCCAAGAATTTATTGTGCCGTTCCCTAATATCTCATCTTCATTGTCCAGTTCTGTCTGAGCATCGTACCGGCACCACCAGTACATCGATACTGGCTGCTTGTTTAATTCTTCTATTAAGGAAAACGCTTTCTTTTTTTCGAGTGCCAGCAACATCATTAAGTTATCATTAACCAGGGTAGTTGTTCCGCGTTTTGCAGCATATTCCGCAAACGTCTTAGGATTATACAGCATAAACGGGTGGACGTGCGGCTCTATGTACCCGGGTACAACTGTTTTACCGGTGCAATCATAAATTTCATCAGCTGATCGAGGCATTGCACTGCCAATGTACACGATGCGGTTTTCATATATCCAAATGTTCCCTGTCAGCCACCGCTTCAGTGCTGAATGAAGATAGCGGGCATTTTTCAAAACAAGCGTGGGTGATTTTTTTCGGTCAATAACAGCAATCTGATCGCGTATTTGTTTATTTTTCCATTTATGTTTTATATCAGACATTACAATCGTTCCTCTCAAAATGATATCGCTTTCAAGTTATGTAATTTTATTCATCGTAACATATATCGTACTAATAACGCACTAAAGAATAGTTGATTTTGTGAAAAAAGTTCGAACTTTTGGCGAGAAACTTGCATTAGTCTGATTTTCGGGACAACTTGAAAAATAGGAATTTATTCATGTCCCAATTAAAACAAAACAAATAACGTAACTTGCACAGCTTGAGCCGTTATAACCAAAGAGGCTGCCTCATGATGAGACAGCCTCTTCCTTCTTACAAACCAGCTTTCGCAATCGCACGGCTGCCGATATCGCTGCGGAAAAAGAAGTGTTCCGTATCGACATGCTGCATCTTTTCGTACGCATGCTTCTGCGCTTCTGTTGGATTTGATCCGCTTCCTGTTACAAGCAGAACACGACCGCCATTTGCGCGAATCACATCCGTGTCTGAATACGTGCCCGCATGAATAACAGACCCGGCATCAATCGCATCAAGCCCTTTTAGTTCATGGCCTTTTTCATATGCTTCCGGGTAGCCTTTTGCTGCCAAAACGATGCCAAGAACCGACTCGTCTTTCCATGTCAGTTCTGGATCTTTGCCGTCAAGCACGTCCAGCATCACTTGAACGAGATCATTTTCCAACCGTGGCAGGACAACCTGCGTTTCTGGATCACCAAAACGGGCATTAAATTCGATCGTTTTTGGTCCTTCTTCTGTCAGCATTAAACCAGCGAAAACGATCCCTGTAAACGAACGTCCTTCCGCAACCATGCCTTTTGCGATTGGACGGATAATGTCTTCAACGGATTGGTTGTTAATCGCCTGCGAAATGTGCGGCACCGGTGAATACGCACCCATACCGCCAGTGTTCGGGCCTTCATCGTTGTCAAACGCGCGCTTATGATCCTGCGCCGCTTCCATCGGATAGACGTTTTCACCATGTACAAATGCCATAAGAGAATATTCTTCTCCCTGCAAATATTGCTCCACGACCACACGGGCAGATGCATCACCGAATTTTTTATCGAGCATCATGTCATCAAGAGACGCAAGTGCTTCTTCAAGCGTCATCGCAACGGTAACGCCTTTTCCAGCTGCCAGACCGTCCGCTTTCAATACGATCGGCGCGCCTTCTTGCTCAATGTATGCTTTCGCTGCATCATAGTCTTCAAACGACTGGTAGCGGGCTGTTGGAATGTTGTACTTTTCCATCATCATTTTTGAGAAAGATTTGCTGCCTTCTAAAATAGCTGCGTTTTGTTTCGGACCAAATACTTTTAAGCCTTCTTGCTCCAGATAATCCGTGATACCGGCAGAAAGTGGATTTTCAGGACCGATGATCACAAGACCAACGTTTTGCTCTTTCGCAAAAGAGGCAATGTCCGCAAAGTTCATTTCATCAATGTTCACAATGCTTGCATCGCGGCCGATGCCGGCATTTCCCGGCGCGCAAAAGACGTTTTCAACGAGCGGGCTTTCCGCCACTTTTTTGCAAATTGCGTGTTCGCGTCCACCGCGTCCAACAACTAGTACGTTCATGGATAAGCCCCCCTCTTAATGTTTAAAATGTCTGATGCCGGTTAAGACCATCGCAATGCCGTATTCATCGGCTTTTTTAATCGAATCTTCATCTTTAATCGATCCGCCTGGCTGAATGATCGCTGTAATGCCCGCTTTCGCTGCCGCTTCAACCGTATCATCCATCGGGAAGAATGCATCAGATGCAAGTGCTGCTCCTTTTGCTTTTTCACCCGCTTGCTCAAGCGCAATTTTTGCCGCACCAACGCGATTCATTTGGCCGGCCCCAACACCAAGTGTCATTTTATCATCTGTTACAACAATTGCATTTGATTTAACGTGTTTTACCACTTTCCAGCCAAGTTTAAGCGCTGTCCACTCTTCTTCAGTTGGTTCGCGCTTTGTCGCTACTTTCACGTCAGCATCCGCTAAAGACAATTCATCAAGATCCTGTGAAAGAAGCCCACCTTCAACCGATGTAAATACTTTTTCACCTTTTTTGCCGTTAGCAAAATCAAGCGTTAATAGACGAATGTTTTTCTTTTTAGAAAGAACGTCAATTGCTTCTTCATCAAAAGAAGGCGCCACAATGATTTCAAGGAAAATTTCATGCAGTTTTTCAGCAAGCTCTTTTGAAACAGGACGGTTCAACGCAACAATGCCGCCAAAAATCGACGTTGGATCCGCTTCATATGCCCGTGCATAAGCTTCTTCGATCGTTGCTCCTGCACCCACACCGCAAGGATTCATATGTTTAACGGCAACTGCAGCCGGCTCTTCAAATTCTTTGACGATTTGAAGGGCTGCATCTGTGTCGCGAATGTTATTGTATGAAAGCTCTTTTCCGTGAAGCTGCTCAGCCTGTGCCACAGAGAACGTGGAACCAAGCGGCTGTGCGTAAAAAGCTGCTTTTTGATGAGGGTTCTCACCGTAGCGCAAGCTTTGCTTCAATTCATATGTGACCGTTAGTTTTTCCGGATTTTCTTCACCTGTAAGATCGGTCATAAAGCCGGCGATCATCGCATCATACGCTGCTGTATGACGGAATACTTTTGCAGCAAGCTTGCGGCGTGTTTCAAGTGTCGTTTTGCCATCGCCTTTTAATTCCGAAAGCACTTGATCGTAGTCGCCTGCATCGACGATTACAGTAACATATTCATGATTTTTCGCTGACGCCCGAAGCATCGCCGGTCCGCCAATATCAATGTTTTCAATCGCGTCTTCTGTAGTGACATCCGGCTTTGCAATCGTCTGCTGGAACGGATACAGGTTTACACAAACGATATCGATCGGCTGAATGTTATGCTCGTCCAACTGTTTTTGATGATCCGGTTCTCCGTGCTTTGCAAGCAAGCCGCCATGAATGTACGGGTTTAATGTTTTAACGCGGCCTTCCAAAATTTCCGGGAATCCCGTTACATCCGTTACGCCTTTTACCGGCACACCGGCTTCTGAAAGCATTTTTTTCGTTCCGCCTGTTGAGACAATTTCGTAGCCAAGCGCCGCGATTTCTCTTGCAAAATCCGTGACGCCGTTTTTGTCTGATACGCTGATCAATGCGCGTTTAGTCATCAGTTCTGTTCCTCCCTGTTTCCGTTCAAAAGTTTTGTAATCATGTTCGGGTAAAGACTATGCTCAATGTGCTGTATGGCTTCTTGCAGACCTTCGCGTGTCATGCCTTCTTCAATCCGCACACATTCCTGGTCCATGATCGTACCGGTATCCATGCCCTCATCAACGAAATGAACGGTCACACCGGAAATTTTCACCCCAGCGTCAAATGCTTGTCCAATTGCATCTTTTCCCGGGAAAGCCGGGAGTAGCGACGGGTGAATGTTTACGATCCGGTTCCGGTACGCACTTAATAAAACTGGACCTATTAAACGCATATAGCCGGCTAGAAAAATAAATTCTACTCCGGCCGCCTGCAAACGGTCCACAATTTCACTTTCGAATGCTTCTTTCGATTCATATTGCTTCGGCTGGAAAGAAAATGCCGGGATGTCGAATGCTTCTGCCCGCTGCAGCACGTACGCATCCGGTTTATCGCAGACGAGCAAGGCGATTTCAGCAGGAACCTGTCCTGCTGCCACCGCCTCAGCAATTGCCTGCACGTTGCTTCCGCTGCCGGATGCAAACAAGGCAATTTTCGTCATTGAACTGTAACTCCTTCGCCGTTCGATACGCGTCCGATTGTGTACGCTTTTTCGCCAGCTTCTTGGAGTGCTGCTTTTACATTTGCTTCTTCTTCTTGTGGCACGATCAATACGAATCCGATGCCCATGTTGAAAATGTTGTACATTTCCTGACGATCCAGTTCACCGTATGTTTCAAGTACATTGAAAATGTCCGGAACAGGCCACGACCCTTCTTCAATCGTTGCACCAAGTCCTGCTGGCAATGCGCGTGGAATATTTTCAACAAAGCCGCCGCCTGTAATGTGTGCCATGCCATTGACCTTCGCTTTTTTCAAAGCAGAGAGAACCGGCTTCACATAAATACGCGTCGGTTCAATTAATGCCTCACCAAGTGGAACAGAAAGGCCCTCTACTTGTGCATCAACAGCGAGATTATGCTTTTCAAAGAAAATCTTGCGGACGAGTGAATAGCCGTTGCTGTGAATGCCGCTTGACGCAAGACCGATCAGCACGTCGCCTTCTTTCACATCATCACCTGTCACAACTGCGCTTTTTTCAACAGCGCCAACAGTGAAACCGGCCATGTCGTATTCTTCTTCGTCATAGAGGCCTGGCATTTCAGCTGTCTCGCCGCCGATTAAGGCGCAGCCTGCCTGCTCGCAGCCGTCCGCCACACCTTTGACGATTTGCTCGATTTTTTCCGGCACCGCTTTTCCGCATGCAATGTAATCAAGGAAAAACAGCGGTTCTGCTCCTTGGACGACTACATCATTCACACACATTGCCACACAGTCAACGCCAATTGTGTCATGCTTGTCCATCATAAATGCAAGCTTCAGCTTTGTGCCGACGCCGTCTGTTCCCGACACAAGAACTGGTTCTTTTAAATTTAAAGAGGACAGATCAAACATGCCTCCGAAGCTGCCAAGCGCTCCCATCACACCGGCCCGCTTCGTCCGTTCTACATGTTTTTTCATTCGTTCAACCGCTTCGTATCCCGCTTCGATGTTGACACCGGCTGCTTCATACGACTTTGCCATTTTAGTTCCTCCTCAACGTTAGCACATGATTTCTTTGTCATGCGGATGCTGTGTATCCGGGAATATTTCCGTTGGATATTCTCCTGTAAAACAAGCCATGCATTGTCCGCATTCGCCGAGGGCGCCTTTGCGGTGGTTAATGGCTTCGATCGTGCCTTCTGCGCTCAAATACGTTAATGAGTCAGCACCAATTAATTCACGCAATTCTTCATTTGTATGGTGAGCGGCAATCAATTCACCTTTTTCAGATGTATCAATGCCGTAAAAACACGGATGCTTAATCGCCGGCGAACTGATCACAACATGGACTTCCTTCGCTCCGGCTTCTTTTAGCATCGTAACAATTCGTCTGCTCGTCGTGCCGCGAACGATTGAATCGTCCACCATCACTACTTTTTTCCCTTCAATAACACCCCGGACAGGAGAAAGCTTCATCTTCACCCCTTGTTCACGAAGCGACTGGGATGGCTGAATAAAGGTCCGGCCGACATACCGATTTTTAATTAAGCCTAATTCGTACGGAATACCCGTTGCTTCCGCAAAACCGATCGCAGCAGAAATACTCGAATCCGGTACACCTGTGACAACGTCTGCTTCCAAAACAGCCGAATCCACTTCTTTTGCGAGCATTTTGCCGAGACGCTTACGGGCGCTGTGAACGTTAATGCCATGAATGTCACTGTCCGGACGGGAAAAATAAACATACTCCATTGTGCACATCGCGTCGCTGACACCAGCCGCAAATTGCTCTGAATGAAGACCGCTGTCATTAATCGTAATCAATTCGCCCGGTTCTACGTCGCGTAAAAATTCAGCTCCGATAATGTCAAAGGCGCACGTTTCTGACGCGACCACATAGGCATTGCCAAGCTTGCCAATTGAAAGTGGACGAAGCCCCTGTGGATCAAGTGCCACGTGCATTTCATTTTCAGTCATGATCAAAAATGCGTATGCCCCTTTGACCATTGACAGGGCTGTTTTCAAACGGTCTTTCATCGATCCGTAGCTGCTGCGGCGAATTAAATGCGCCAGCACTTCCGTGTCAGATGTCGTTTGAAAAATACTTCCCTGTGCTTCAAGCTCACGCTTGAGAGATGTTGCATTTACAAGGTTGCCATTATGCGCAAGCGCAAGGCTCCCAGTTTGAAAGTGGAAAAGAAGCGGCTGTACGTTTTGATAGCCGCCGCCTCCTGCTGTCTGATAGCGGACGTGTCCAATTGCTGCTGATCCTGTCAATCCGTTGACGATATCCTGATTGAAAATTTCCGTGACAAGTCCTTCGCCTTTATGACCACGGAGGCGCTCGCCGTCGCTCATGACGACGCCGGCACCTTCTTGTCCACGGTGTTGTAAGCTTTGAAGGCCATAGTAGGTGATTTGTGATGCGTTTTCGTGGCCAAAGACACCGAATACGCCACACTCTTCATTTAAGCCTCTGAGTTCAGCAAGCATGGAATAGCTCCTTTCCAGGCATCCTCCAGTTCGTTGACCGGTGCCTGTACCACTTCTTCTCCGTTAATTAAAATTGATACGACTGGCTGAGCAGTGACTTCACCAATTTGTTTTGCATCCTGTACAGTTGCTTCAAATGCTTCTTTGTATTCTGCTTTTACTGTGACAACAAAACGTGACTGTGTTTCAGCAAATAAAGCTGCTGTAGCTTCGCCTTCAAGCGATACGTTTGCACCAAAGCTTGTCCCAAATAACTTCTCAACAAGAGCCACTGCAAAGCCGCCTTCTGAAATATCGTGGGCTGACTGAACAAGACCCGAGTGAATCGCTGCAAGAAGAGCATCCTGACGCGTTTTTTCTACGGATAAATCGATAGCTGGTGATTTTCCAGAAATTTTGCCATCATTCATCATTTTTTGCAATTCGCTTCCGCCGAATTCATTAGCTGCATCGCCAATGACGTAAACGAGGTCGCCGGCTGCTTTGGCCGCTTGTGTTGTAATATGGTTCACGTCTTCGATTAAACCGACCATGCCGATAATTGGTGTCGGATAAATCGCTGTACCGTTTGTTTCATTATATAAAGAGACATTTCCACCGATAACCGGTGATTGAAGTGCAAGGCACGCTTCACTGATGCCGTCTGCTGACTGCTCAAGCTGCCAGAATACACCCGGATTTTCAGGGCTTCCGTAGTTTAATCCGTCTGTAATCGCAAGTGGACGTGCACCCGAGCAAACGATGTTACGCGCTGCTTCGGCTACTGCAATTTTACCGCCTGTTTTCGGGTCTAAGTAAATGTAGCGTGCGTTGCAGTCTGTCGTCATCGCCAGTGCTTTGTTCGTGCCGCGCAGGCGGATAACCGCTGCATCAGAACCTGGTGCGACAACTGTGTTTGTACGAACTTGGTAATCATATTGATCATATACCCACTCTTTGCTTGCCACAGTCGGCTGTTTCAAAAGATTTACAAGTGTTTCTTTATAATCAGACACTTCTGGTGTTTTTTGCTCCATTGCCTGGAAGTCACGGAAATATTGCGGTTCTGCTGAAGGCTTATGGTAAACCGGCGCATCTTCTGCAAGCGCGTCAACTGGCACTTCTGCAGCCACTTCTCCTTTATGAAGAAGGCGGAGCATTTTGTCATCTGTCACGACGCCGACAGATGCTGCTTCAAGACCGTATTTTGAAAACAAGTCTTCGATTTCTTTTTCGCGTCCTTTTTCGACAACGATGAGCATACGCTCCTGTGATTCAGACAGCATCATTTCGTACGGTGTCATACCTGTTTCACGCTGCGGGATTAAATCCAGATTCATTTCCATACCTGAACCAGATTTAGACGCCATTTCAGCAGATGAACTTGTTAAACCTGCCGCACCCATATCTTGAATGCCGACAAGGGCATCGTTATGAATTAACTCAAGGCACGCTTCGAGCAGCAATTTTTCCATAAATGGATCGCCTACTTGAACCGCCGGGCGTTTTTCTTCAGAACTTTCGCTCAGTTCTTCTGATGCAAATGTCGCACCGTGAATGCCGTCGCGGCCTGTTTTTGCCCCTACGTACATAACGGTGTTGCCGACACCTTTTGCCTGGCCTTTTTGAATGTCTTGATGGTCGATTAAACCGACACACATTGCGTTAACGAGCGGGTTGCCGTCATACGACGGGTCAAAGCCGATTTCGCCGCCAACTGTCGGGATGCCGATGCAGTTTCCGTAACCGGCGATGCCTGCCACAACTTCTTCAAACAAGTATTTCACACGGGATGTTTCCAATTCACCGAAACGAAGCGAGTTTAAAATCGCCACCGGACGCGCGCCCATAGAAAATACGTCACGAATAATACCGCCGACGCCTGTTGCCGCGCCTTGATAAGGCTCAATAGCAGATGGGTGATTATGGCTCTCGATTTTAAATACGACCGCTTGATTGTCGCCGATGTCCACGATGCCGGCACCTTCGCCTGGCCCCTGCAAGACGTGATCGCCTTTTGTCGGGAAGCGGCTTAAGACTGGTTTTGAGTTTTTGTAGCTGCAGTGCTCGGACCACATAACGGAGAAAAGACCTGTTTCCGTGTAGTTTGGTAAACGTCCAATAATTTCTGCTGCTTTATCGAATTCTTCGTCTGTCAAGCCCATCGTACGGTACAGCTTTTCATCTTTAATTTGCTGTGGATTTGGTTCAAGCGTTAACGACATGAGAGTCCCTCCAGTGTTTCACAATTGATTGGAAAAGTTTAAGTCCGTCTGCGCTGCCGAGAAGTTCATCTACAGCCCGCTCCGGATGCGGCATCATGCCGAGTACGTTGCCTTTTTCGTTTGTAATGCCGGCGATGTCAGAAAGACTTCCGTTTACATCACTCGCATAAGAGAATACAATTTGATTGTTTTCTTTTAATTTCGCAAGCGTTGCGTCGTCACAGTAGTAGTTACCTTCACCGTGCGCGACCGGAATGCTGATTTTCTCGCCTTTTTCATATAAAGACGTGAACATTGTTTCATTGTTTTCAATCGACAGTTCAACTGTGCGGCAAATGAATTTCAAGTTTTTATTGCGGAGCATAGCGCCTGGAAGAAGACCTGACTCAAGCAAAATTTGAAACCCGTTGCAGACACCAAGAACCGGCTTGCCCGCTTCTGCTGCTTTTTTTACGGCTGCCATAACGTTTGACATATGTGCGATCGCGCCGGAACGCAAGTAGTCGCCATATGAAAAGCCGCCTGGAAGTAAAATGCCGTCATATTGATCAAGATTGTCCGCATCGTGCCAGACAAGATCAACTTGTTCCCCTAATTCGTCTTTTACCGCATGGTACATGTCCACATCACAGTTGGACCCTGGAAATACGATGACTGCAAATTTCACTGGTTCGCACTCTCCTCGATTTCATATCGGTAATCTTCAATAACCGGGTTGGACAAAAGCTTTTCGCATACTTCTTTTACTGTGCCTTCTACATCTGTCACAGAATCATCGAATTGAAGCTCCATGTATTTGCCGATACGCACATCTTCTACACCTTGGTAGCCAAGGCTTGATAGTGATTGCTGCACAGCTTTTCCTTGCGGGTCTAATACACTTTCACGAAGTGTTACGTAAACTTTTACTTTATACATTATAGAGTTCCTCCAAGTCGATTGTAGATTTCGGTATATGCTTCTGTCAGCCCGCCAAGATCGCGGCGGAACAAGTCTTTATCAAGTTTACGATTTGTGCCTTTTTCCCATAACCGGCACGTATCTGGTGAGATTTCGTCGGCAAGCAGGATGCTGCCGTCTTTTTGGCGGCCAAATTCAATTTTAAAGTCCACAAGATCAACGCCCATTTCATCAAACAACGGGATAAGTACTTCATTGACACGCAATGCTTCCTTTTTCAAAATCTGCACTTCTTCAGGTGCCGCGACGTTTAACAAACGAATGTGATCATCTGTTAGCAGCGGATCGCCAAGCTCGTCGTCTTTGTAATAAAATTCAACAATTGGCTCATTGAACCGGACGCCTTCTTCAAAGCCGAGCCGCTTCGCAATGCTGCCGGCAGCAACATTGCGGACAACGACTTCAAGCGGGATGATATTTACATGCTTAACGAGCTGCTCGTTTTCAGACAGCTGCTCTACAAAATGAGACTCAATGCCTTTTTGGGCGAGCTTTTCGAACAAAAGCCCTGTGATTAAATTGTTTAAGCGGCCTTTGCCGTCAATTTCGGCTTTTTTTTCACCGTTAAATGCGGTAGCCGAATTTTTGTATTCAATCCAGACGATGTCTTCCTGGTCTGTCGCATAAATGCGTTTCGCTTTTCCTTCGTACAGCTGCTTGCCTTTTTGCATGATGTGATCCTCCCGGGTTCCGGCTTTTTTTGTCCAACTTCAGGCGGTCTAAACGGCCGCCTTGCGCTTTTCTTTGTCCAGCTCCAAGCGGCCAGTCCCTCGGTCATAAGCCGTCACAGCTGTGTGGCAAAGAGCGCCACTTCGCTGGTCCGTCTTACGTCTGCCGGGCCTGAACGGCCGCCTTGCGCTTTTCTCTGTCCAGCTCCAAGCGGCCAGCCCCTTGGTCGTAAGCCGTCTCTGCTATGTGGCAAAGAGCACCACTTCGCTGGTCCGTCTTACGTCTGCCGGGCCTGAACGGCCGCCTTGCGCTTTTCTTCTTAGTTCAATCCAATACGGTCAAAAATCGTGTCGACATGTTTAATGTGGTAGTTGTAATCAAAGCAGTCAGCGATTTCTTCCGGCGACAATTTTGATGTGATTGTTTCGTCCGCTTCTACTAATGAACGGAAATGAACTTGCTTGTCCCATGCTTCCATCGCCCGCGGCTGCACTGTATCATAGGCCGCTTCACGCGCCATGCCTTTATCAATCAATGCAAGAAGAATACGCTGTGAATAAATAAGGCCGAGCGTCCGGTCCATGTTGCGTTTCATGTTATCCGGGAATACTGTTAAATTTTTGATAATATTGCCGAAACGGTTCAGCATGTAATTCAACGCAATTGTTGCATCCGGCAAAATTACGCGCTCTGCAGATGAGTGCGAAATGTCGCGCTCGTGCCAAAGTGCTACATTTTCATACGCTGTTACCATATGGCCGCGAATCACGCGTGCAAGGCCAACCATATTTTCAGATCCGATTGGATTCCGTTTGTGCGGCATTGCTGACGATCCTTTTTGTCCTTTTGCAAATGCTTCTTCCACTTCACGTGTTTCTGATTTTTGCAGGCCGCGTACTTCTGTTGCAAACTTTTCAATTGAAGCAGCGACAAGCGCTAATGTCGCCATGTAGTGCGCGTGGCGGTCACGCTGCAATGTTTGTGTTGAAACAGGAGCCGGTTTTGTGCCAAGCTTTTCACACACATATTTTTCAACAAATGGATCAATGTTTGCATATGTGCCGACTGCGCCGGAAATTTTTCCGTATTGAACGCCGTCTGCTGCGTCATTAAAACGCTCCAGGTTCCGTTTCATTTCTTCGTACCAAAGCGCCATTTTCAATCCGAATGTCGTCGGCTCCGCATGAACTCCGTGTGTACGGCCCATCATGACTGTATGTTTATGTTCAATCGCTTTATTGCGGAGGATGTCAATGAAGTTTTCAATGTCTTTACGCAAAATGTCGTTCGCTTGTTTTAATAAATAAGAAAGGGCCGTATCAACAACATCTGTTGACGTTAATCCGTAATGTACCCATTTGCGTTCTTCACCAAGTGTTTCAGATACAGCACGTGTAAAGGCAACAACATCATGGCGTGTTTCCAGTTCAATTTCATTAATGCGGTCAATATCGAAGCTTGCATTTGCGCGTAGTTTTTCCACATCTTCTTTTGGAATGTCGCCAAGCTCTGACCATGCTTCACAAGCTAAAATTTCCACTTCAAGCCATGCTTTGAATTTATTTTCTTCTGTCCAAATACTGCCCATTTCAGGTCGTGTATAGCGTTCGATCATTGTTTGTCATCCTCCGATTGATAATTCGATTATTTTGTCCAAATACGACTGTTTTCAATGTCATTTAACGTTTCTTCAAGATTGTCGGTCAAGATGGTCACATGCCCCATTTTGCGCTTTTCTTTTGCTTCGTCTTTTCCATATAAATGAACGGACCATTCTGGCTTGTGCACAATCGCTTGCACAACGCCTTCCACATGTTCACCAAGCACGTTGACCATCACAGCCTGCTTCAGAAGCGAGGTGCTTTTAAGCGGCCAGTTACAGACAGCGCGGATGTGCTGGCCAAATTGGGAAATACCGCATGCTTCAATTGTGTAATGACCAGAATTATGCGGCCGTGGTGCTACTTCATTAATGTAAATGCTGCCTTCACGCGTGACGAACATTTCCACCGCCAGTGTGCCGACAAGTGACAAAGCAGCTGCAATTTTTTCAGCTGCTTCACGTGCAGCCCGCTCCGTTTGTTCTGAGATACGCGCCGGCACAATTGATTCATGCAAAATATTGTCGACGTGAATGTTTTCTGCTGCCGGAAAGTACGTTGTTTCGCCCTCTGAATTGCGTGTAATAATAACAGAAATTTCTTTCTCAAACGGAATCCATTGTTCGAGTACACAGTCACCATGTCCGAGCAATGCAGCTGCTTCCGAAGCTTGTGACGTCTCTCTTAAAACAAACTGCCCTTTTCCATCGTAGCCGCCTGTCGCCGTTTTTAATACAGCTGGCAATCCGAGCTCGGCAATGGACTGTTCAAGATCATTTTCTGTTTTAATCACCCGATATGGAGCAACCGGGACACCGGCATCCGCAATCGCTTCTTTTTCAAAAATGCGGTTTTGTGTAATGCGGATCAATTCCGCGCCCTGTGGAATATATGCCGTTTTCATCAGCTCTTTTAAGCCTTCATAGTCAATGTTTTCAAATTCGTACGTAATCACGTCGCTCACTTCAGCAAGCCGGTTCAGCGCGTCTTTGTCGTTGTAAGGGGCTTGAATGACGATATCAGCTGTTTGTGTGCAAGGTGCACCTTCTGCCGGCTCGAGCACGGCGATGCGGAAGCCCGCTTCTTTTGCGGCCAACGCCATCATCCGCCCCAGCTGCCCTCCGCCGATAATGCCAATTGTTTTTCCTGGTTCAATGATCGTTCTAGCCAAGCTGATCACTGCTTTCCAATACGGTTTTTTCGGTTTCTTTTCGGCGCTTGTCTAACCGCTCCGCTACCTCAGTGTCTGCAATCGACAAAATTTGCGCAGCGAGCAGGCCGGCATTGGTGGCTCCTGCTTTCCCAATAGCCGTTGTTGCAACCGGAACACCACCTGGCATTTGAACGATGGACAGGAGAGAATCAAGCCCGTTTAACGCTTTTGACTGAACCGGTATACCGATGACCGGCAGCGTTGTTTTCGCTGCTGTCATGCCTGGCAAGTGAGCCGCCCCGCCTGCGCCGGCAATAATGACTTTAAGGCCGCGCTCGCGTGCCGTTTCCGCGTATTCGAACATTAAATCCGGTGTGCGATGTGCTGAAACGACTTTTTTTTCATACGGAATTTCAAGTTCGTCGAGCACGTCGCATGCGTGTTTCATCGTCTCCCAGTCTGATGTGCTACCCATAATAACGCCAACTTCAATCGTCATCTTGATCCTCCAGTGTGAGATTTTTTTACAAAAGAAAAGTGGCAGACGCCTGCCTATCAGCGACAAGCATAAGACAATTTGTCTTAGAGCAAAGGCTAAGAGCGCGGCATCGTGCCGCAACGCCTTTGTGACTCACATCCTGTGAGCCCTCGAGCTGATGGCGTCTGGAGCTAGACATAAAAAAACGGACAGACCGCTTCCTCCGGTAAATAGGAGAAAGCGATTCGTCCGCAGTCGATCGAGATTCCGAATGCTTTCCCCATAGTCGGCCGTTTACGGCAGCCGGTAGAAACTTGCGAGCCATATTCCCGCTATTATATGAGGTGCTTTATTGTCATCTACATATTAACAATCCACAGAAGGGGTTGTCAACAAAAAATCGAACGATATTTATCACTTATATTTTAATGTTCGTATTTAAGCCATTATTCTTCCTTCAAAGACGATTTCGCGGCCAATCGGGACATGAATTGTCTCTCCATTTTCTTTTCGCTCTTCAAACAGCGGCTTTTCGATGCGCCGGACGGGCATGTAGCCTTTCCGCTTCATCCTCTCCAGGCAGTCATCAATCGTTTCATTTTCTTCCACACGAAAATTCTTCTTTTTGCTCATCGCATTAATTTTCCTTTTCTCACTTGTTTTACCCAGAAGCCGCCATGAATCGACTTCGGTTCATAGACGATAATAAACGCTTTCGGATCCAGATCTTTAATTCTTCCATACAGCTTTAACTCATATTTGCGCGGGGTTAAAATTTGCATGGCCATTCGTTCTCCTTCAAGGCCGTTTGCTGTCCAGTTCGTCACACCGTACCCTTCATCACGAAGCGCTTTTGGCAAGTCTTTATCGTATTCTTTCGTAATAACATTCACAGTAATATAACCGAGTGCCAGCTTTTCTTCGATTTTCATGCCGACCACGACACCGATGCCATATCCAGCCGCATAGGCAATTAAATTTTGGATTTCATTCAAGTTATCAAGTACAAGACCAAGCCCGACCACATAAATGACTACTTCAATGGTGCTGACGAATGCTGCCGTGTACCGATAACCTTTTAGCGTCAAAATCATGCGGATCGTAAAAAACGATACGTACACAATATTGATCAGCAAAATAATAACGACCATAAACAAGGCGTTGTCCATCATATTTCTTCACCCCTCTTTGACGGCAGTTTACCATATCAACACGAATTAAAAAAGCCTCAGCTTAAGGATCAGCTGAGGCGTGTTGTTTCTTATTTAATAGTAATTACGTTTTTATCCCCATTTTTCACAGTTCCTGGCTTTTCAACCGTCACAGACTGGCCTTCTGCAAGGTTTGTGAAAATAATCGGTGTAATTGTTGATGTTGCATTTTTTGCGATATAGTCTAAATCCACTTTCAGAAGCGGCTGGCCTGCTGTGATGCTGTCGCCTTCTGATACAAGCGCTTCAAAGCCTTCACCCTTCAATTTAACCGTATCGATACCGAAGTGAATCAATATTTCATGGCCATTGTCTGCTGTAATGCCAATCGCATGTTTCGTTGGGAAGACGTTAATGATTTTACCATCTACAGGTGATACTACTGTGCCGTCACTCGGCTTGATCGCAAAACCGTCACCCATCATTTTGCCAGAGAAAACAGGATCAGGCACTTCCGTAATTGGCAAAAGTTCTCCTGAAATTGGTGCGACAAACTTGCTTTCCACATCGTTGCGAATTGCAGCTGGTGCCGCATTTTCAACTTCTTTTTGTACTTCCTTGTCCGATTTAACAGCAACTGGACGAGGCGAATTGCCTTTCATAATGTCCGCCATTTGGTGGCGAAGACTGTCTGAGCGCGGACCAAAGATGGCTTGAATGTTATTACCGACTTCAAGAACCCCTGCTGCTCCAAGCTGTTTCAAGCGTTTTTTATCAACATTGCCGATGTCATTAACCGATACACGAAGACGTGTAATACACGCATCCAGGTTATCAATGTTTTCTTTGCCGCCCATCGCTTCTAAAATTTCATATGGAAGTTCGCCTGCTACAACAGCCGGCGCATCTTCATTATCATCTTCCAGCTCACGTCCTGGCGTTGCAAGGTTGAACTTGCGGATCGCAAAACGGAAACCGAAGTAGTAAATAACCGCAAACACAAGACCAACCGGAATAACGATCCATGCATTCGTCTGCGGATTTAAAAGACCAAATAACGTGTAGTCGATCAAACCGCCCGAAAACGTCATCCCAATTTTTACATCAAGAAGACTCATCGTCATAAACGAAAGTCCCGCAAAGACTGCGTGAACCGCAAATAATACAGGGGCTACAAACAAGAATGAGAACTCAAGCGGCTCTGTAATCCCTGTTAAGAAAGAAGTTAGTGCTGCAGAACCCATGATTCCCGCAACAACTTTTTTGCGCTCCGGACGCGCTTCATGGTAAATTGCAAGCGCCGCTGCCGGAAGACCGAACATCATAAACGGATATTTACCCGTCATAAACGTACCCGCTGTTAAGTTTTGTACACCATCTTTAATTTGCTCCATGAAAATCGCCTGGTCACCGCGGACAAGTTCACCCGCCGCATTTGTGTACTGGCCAAACTCAAACCAGAACGGTGAATAGAAAATATGATGCAAACCAAATGGAATTAAGCTTCGTTCAATAACTCCAAAAATAAATGCCGAAACTGCAAGATTGCCGCCTAATAGGAAATGTGAGAATGCATCTAAGCCGTTTTGAATTGGCGGCCAAACAAAAATCAATACCAGTCCAAGAATAACCGCCGATGCGGCTGTTGCAATTGGAACAAACCGTTTACCCGCGAAGAAACCTAGATAGGACGGCAATTCAATGTTAAAGAACTTATTGTACATGTAGGCAGCAATAGCCCCCATAATAATCCCGCCGAATACACCGGTTTGAAGCGTTGGAATCCCGAGAATAAGTGCGTAAGCAGGATCTCCGCCTTCAAGAACTGAAATAGCTTCAAGCCCAAGGGCCGTACCCATTGTGGCATTCATAATTAAATAACCAACAAGTGCCGCGAGTCCGGCAACGCCGTCTCCTCCGGCGAGACCAATTGCTACCCCAATAGCAAAAAGAATGGGCAGGTTGCCAAAAATAATCGATCCGGATTCTTCCATAACAGAAGCAACCATAACGAGCCAGTCCGCTGTTAAAAAAGGTGCTAAATCCGTCAGTGTCGGATTTTGCAGTGCGTTACCAATTGCAAGCAAAAGACCGGCAGCAGGCAAAATCGCAACCGGCAGCATAAGTGCTTTACCGATTTTTTGAAGCGAGCCGAAAAGCTTTTTAAACATGTGTATTTCCTCCTCTATTTTATTAGTATGCGCATCTCAAAGATGAATCAGACAGACAGAAACGAAAAAAGGCATGAGAAAAGAAGACATTAGAAAACAGAAGTCCTGAAACCCCCATTTTCTCTGTATCTCCTTTACTCATGCCTGATCGTATCAGTAACACGTAAAGAACAAATTAATTATTTCATTTTTGTCTGAATCCGCTGCAGGTGCATCGTTAAATAAACCGCTTCCGCATCATACACAGGATTTCTTAATGTCTGCTGCATCACTTTGATCAGCTTCCATGACAAATTATAGCACACCGGATATTCCGTTTTCAATAGGTTTGCAATTTTTTCTGGCTCATCCACTTTCTCTCCGCGGACAACCCGTTCAATCGTATATCTGATGTGGCGTACCAGCCGCATGTAATCAATACTCTCCTTATCCAGTTCTACATCAAGCTGAGTCTCAATCATTCGAATAAGCGTCGCAATTAATTCTGAATGACGGCTTAAGTCCCGGACATCTTTATTGGCGATTGCACTATGGATGTGCAGCGCAATAAATCCTGTCTCCCCTTCAGGCAGGCTGATCGTCAGCTTGCTGTTAATCAGCTTTGTCACGTCTGACGCTACTTCATATTCAAACGGATAGAGCGCTTTCGTTTCAAGTAAAAATGGATTACGAATGCCCATTCCACGCATCATTCGATTCACCGCAAACAGCAAGTGATCTGTTAAGCCTACGTGGATATGCTCGTTCAGCGTTTCCCCGACCCGCTCACGAATTAATTCAACAGCCGCAATGATCACTTTCAATGTTTCGTCATCCAAGTGGGGCAGCAATTTTTTATATTGCTCCTGTTCGCTCCGATCGGTTAAAACAAACAATTTTTCAACAGAACTGCGAACAATGCTGTCCCCCTGCTGACGCCCAAAGCCAATTCCTCTCCCGATAAGAACGACTTCCGTTTCATCACTTGAGGCTGCGATGAGCACATTATTATTCAATACTTTTTTCACACAAAATTTCTCCATGGCATATCCCCATTGCTCTTCTTTTTTTACAGTATAGCACGAGGCCAGATAAAAAAAACACCTCTCTGTTTGTGAGAGAGGTGCCCTGGTTTAGTGTAAGAAAATAAAATAGAGAATGAACACGACGAACAAGAAATACATTATAGGATGGATTTCTTTTGCCCGGCCTTTCACGATCATAGTGATCGGATAGAAGATAAAGCCCATTGCAATCCCTGTCGCAATACTGTATGAAAGCGGCATTGCAATAATCGTTAAAAATGCAGGAACCGCAATTTCAAACTTCGTCCAGTCAATTTTGCCAAGTGCTGAGACCATCAGCACCCCAACGATAATAATCGCCGGCGCCGTCACATGAGATGTGATGACAGACAAAAGCGGGAAGAAAAATAACGACAATAGGAACAAAACACCTGTGACAACAGCCGCAAGTCCTGTACGTGCTCCTGCTGCAACACCAGCGGATGATTCAATGTATGATGTTGTTGTTGATGTACCAAGAAGCGCACCGGCTACTGTCGCACAAGAATCCGCGAATAACGCTTTTCCTGCACGCGGCAGCTTATTATCTTTCATTAAGCCCGCCTGGCTCGCAACACCCACTAGCGTACCAGCTGTATCGAAAAAGTCAACGAACAAAAACGTTAACACAATGACAAGCATTTGCAGTGTAAATACTTCGCCTGGTGTTTGGAAAATATTTTCGAGTGCTACACCAAATGTTGGAGCTATGCTGGGAACACCGGAAACGATTTTTTCTGGAAAATCGACAAGACCAAAAATCATGCCCGCTACTGCTGTAATCAGCATGCCGTAAAAAATGCCTCCGCTGATTCCTCTTGCCATCATAACAACAGTGATAATTAATCCAAAAATTGTTAACAGCGTTGGACCGGCGCTTAAGTCACCAAGGCCGACAAGCACTGCGTCATTATTGACAATAATGCCGGCATTTTGAAAGCCAACAAACGTAATAAACAAGCCAATCCCTGCACCAACTGCGTATTTCAGTTCAGTTGGAATCGAGTTAATAATCGTTTCCCGCAATCCAGTTAAGGTCAGGATAATAAAAATAATACCTGAAAATAAAACACCCGTTAAAGCAGTTTGCCATGGAATGCCGTACGTTAAAATAACCGTGTATGCGAAAAAGGCATTTAAGCCCATTCCCGGCGCAAGACCAATAGGGTATTTAGCTAGCAGCCCCATAATAATGGACCCAATCGCAGCAGCCAATGCTGTTGCTGTAAAGACTGCCCCATAATCCATTCGCATAGCATCCGGCAGATCCGGCACAGACTGCAAAGACAGCGTCAGCGGATTGACGACTAAGATGTATGCCATTGATAAAAACGTCGTCAAGCCGCCAATAAATTCCCGGCGGTACGTCGTTTCGAGTTCATCCATACGGAAAAACTTTTTCATTCTTTTTTCTCCCTTCGATCTTATATTCGAACGAAAAATACCCGGAGCAGCGGCTGCTCCGGGTACGACTAACAAAAGAATGTAGAAAGAGACCAACTCTTTCCATTCATTCGTAGTCGGACCATTTACGGCAGTCCGGTAGATACTGTCAAGCCTTATTCTCGACGATATACGATGCATGTAAAAGTAATAAAGTTCTCTTTCATTTTACTCATATAATATTAATCCGTCAATACAAAACACGAACAAATTTATTTTTTCTTCGTTATTCGTTCGCCTTTATTCCCATTCGATCGTTGCTGGCGGCTTGCTTGTAATGTCATACACGACTCGGTTTACGTGTGCCACTTCATTGACAATACGCGTTGAAATCACTTCGAGCACATCCCATGGAATACGAGCCCAATCTGATGTCATCCCGTCAATCGATGTAACGGCACGAATGCCGATCGTGTAATCATACGTCCGCGCATCGCCCATAACACCTACACTGCGAATATCTGGAAGCACAGTGAAGTACTGCCAAATTTCACGCTCAAGACCGTGATTCGCCACTTCTTCACGCAAAATGGCATCGGATTCACGAACAATTTCCAATTTTTCCTCTGAAATTGCTCCCAGCACACGAATGCCAAGACCTGGTCCCGGGAACGGCTGGCGCCAAACAATATGATCTGGAATGCCGAGCTCCGAACCGAGCGCACGCACTTCATCCTTAAATAATGTATTAAGCGGCTCAATTAGCTTAAACTGCATGTCTTCCGGCAGTCCGCCTACGTTGTGATGCGATTTGATCGTTTGCGCCGTTGCCGTACCGCTTTCAATAATGTCAGTATAAAGTGTTCCTTGCGCCAAAAACTCAATGCCTTTTAGTTTCGATGCTTCATCATCAAATAAATAGATAAACTCGTTGCCGATGATTTTCCGTTTTTGCTCGGGATCAGACACACCTGCCAATTTTTTCATGAAACGTTCTTTTGCGTCTACTTTAATGATATTAATGTTAAAGCCATTCGCAAATGTATCCATTACCTGCTCTGCTTCACCTTTGCGCAGAAGACCGTGGTCAACGAAAATACACGTTAATTGGTCGCCGATTGCTTTGTGGATCAATACAGCTACAACCGATGAATCAACGCCGCCTGACATTGCGCAAAGCACTTTTTTATCCCCAACTGTTTGGCGGATTTTTTCCACTTCAACCTCGATGTAATTTTCCATTGACCAGTCACCCGTGCAATCACATACGCCGAAAACAAAGTTCTTCAGAATGTCGTTTCCATAAACAGAATGTTTTACCTCAGGGTGGAATTGAACTGCGTATAGGTTTTCCTCTTTGTTACTCATCGAAGCAATTGGGCATGATGGGCTGATCGCATCAACTGTAAAACCAGCCGGCGCTTCTGTCACAAGATCGCTGTGGCTCATCCAGACAACCTGTTCGTTTGGAAGGTCTGAAAAAAGAGCTGATTCATTTTGAACGTTGATTGCCGCTTTTCCATACTCACGGTGAGACGCTTTTGATACTGTTCCGCCAAAATGCTTTGTCATAAGCTGCATGCCATAGCAAATCCCAAAAATCGGAACGTTCAAATCAAAAATACGCTCGTCACAGCTAAATGCATTGTCTGCATATACACTGTTCGGACCGCCGGAGAAAATAATCCCTTTTGGATTGATTTTTTTAATTTCATCTACTGTAATTGTGTGCGGATGAAGCTCGCTGTATACGCCAAATTCACGGATACGGCGCGTAATCAACTGATTGTACTGGCTTCCAAAGTCAAGTACAAGAATCATTTCCTGGTGCTGCAATTCTGATTTTCCTGTCATGGTTCCACTCTCTTCCCTTCAATTCCGTATTATCGGAAACACTCATCAATTTTTTGTTCGTGTTCACACATTTTGACCTCATTTTATATGGTTCGCAGGAGACGGTCAAGGCGTTGCCCTGTTTATTGAAAATTCAGATTTAAAAACGCTTCCCGGCAGAAGCCGGAAAGCGTTATTTTTTCCAAAAATCATCAAAAACAGTAATAGGAAGGTGCCTTTTATGTCTTGACTTTACATAATGACCTTCAATTTTTTCTGCAGCTTCTGCCGGAATTTCTTTGCCTTCAAGGTAGTCGTCAATTTGTTCATATGTAACGCCGAGTGCAGCCTCATCCGGAATAAGCGGCTTATCATCCTCAAGATCGGCTGTCGGTACTTTCAAATACAAATGCTCCGGCGCGCCGAGCAATTTCAGCATAGACCGTCCCTGCCGTTTGTTTAATCGGAATAAAGGTACGATATCCGCTGCCCCGTCGCCGAATTTTGTATAAAAGCCGGTAACTGCTTCAGCTGAATGATCCGTGCCGATAACGACCGCACTTTTTGCTGCTGCAATCGCAAACTGCACTTTCATCCGTTCACGCGCTTTATCGTTCCCTTTGACGAAATCAGAAATATCAATGCCGATATCTTCTAGCGCTTTTTCACTGGCGTCCACTGCTTCTTTAATATTCACTGTAAGCCTTTCATCCGGCTGAATAAAATCAAGCGCATCCTGAGCATCGTGCTCATCTTTTTGCATACCATATGGAAGGCGTACCGCATAAAATGTATATTCTTTCCCTGTTTCTTCCCGAAGCTCTTCTACCGCCAATTGAGCAAGTCGACCGGCAAGCGACGAATCCTGTCCGCCGGAAATGCCAAGAACAAACCCTTTTAAAAATGAATGGTGACGGAGATAGTCTTTTAGAAAATCAATACTCCGGCGAGTCTCTTTTTGCGGATCAATTTGTGGTTTTACTTGAAGCTCTTCAATAATCACTTTTTGCAATTCACGCATAATACAAGAAGTCCCCTTTCATTTTAGCTCTTTCTTGTATCATACCACTTCTGTATGTGAATGAACCAACAAAAGCACGGGTTTTTCATCAGCCATTCTATTCCTTATCCTTCATTTTTAAAAGATAATTCCGCAAACGCGTATGAAAATGAAATTATTATCAATACTAACAAAAAATAAAGGACAGCCAAAAAATGGCCGCCCTTCAAAAAATCACACTTCCGGTACAAACGTTTTACAATCTGTTTCTTCATTATTAGAGGCGTGTTTACCTTTATGACTGACTACATAGATGGAATCTGCACTGCATTTATTACCTGACCCCCAATACTTACAGTTGTTCACTTCACAAAGAACATCTTTCGCCATCATCCTTCACCTCCTTCATATTATCATGAACAAAATGAAGGCTATTGATACTTTTTATTTTATTAAATGTTTGACATTTAGCTGTTCCGGGAAGGTGCGAAACGATAACACCATTAATTGGGGGGGGGGGGCAAAAGATAATGGATAATGATTTATTGGATGTTGTCATTGCAGGCGGTGGACCAGGCGGATTGAATGCAGCGCTTGTTTTAGGAAGGTCTTTAAAAAAGGTGATATTGATTGATGAAGCCAAGCCAAGAAATGATGTAACGTTAAAATCGCATGGCTTTTTGACAAGAGATGGAATAAGTCCAACTGTTATTAGAGAAATTGCCAGAGAACAACTCAAAGCGTATAAAAATGTGACGATCATAAAAGATGTAATTGACGATGTAGAACGAAACAACGATCTTTTTATTATAAAAACGAGAAACGGGCAAACCGTGATCAGCAAAAAAATAATTTTTGCCACTGGTATGAAAGATCATTTACCGGTGATTCCCGGATTACAATCTGTGTACGGGAAAACGGTTTTTCATTGCCCATACTGTGACGGCTGGGAACGAAAAAATGAGCCACTCGCCCTATTTAGCAATGGGGCGGCCCTTCTTCCATTTGTGAAGCTTATTTTTAACTGGAGCAAGGATTTAGTCGTTTTTACAAACGGTCCTGCCCTCATCGAGGAAGAAGAAAAACGGCAGCTAGCACATCACCAGATTAATCTGATTGAAGCCCCCATTTCTGAACTGCAGTCAAACAATGGGAACCTGGAAAAAGTCATTTTACAAAATGGAGAATTTTTCAATCGAACCGGCGGATTTATCTCATCAACCGGTGAAAGGCAAAGCTCTATGATTCCTGCCCGTCTCGGCGTTCCAATTAATGATAAAAATGAATACATAACGAGTGAACACGGACAAACAAATCTTAAAGGTTTGTTTATTATTGGCGATGCCAAAAATACATTTACGAGTTTAATCGGAGCAGCGAGTCAGGGATATGAAGCAGCCGTAAAAATAAATGGTGACTTTGCTGCAGAGAATTGGGAAGACGGCCTGAAATAATTAATCATCATTTCCTCCACGCGATTTCTTTGTTACAGAATGGCTTGACAAAGTTAAACGAAGCGGCCTTGCTTGCTGTCTGTATAACGTTTAATTTTTTCAAACTGCGGCAAGCTACAAAAGCAGTCATTATAAAACAGGAGGATATATGAATGGACCTGAAGGATAAAATGACGTTTCACGTTACCGGCATAACGGACAAAATGAAAACCACTGTAAAAGCAAAACAGCACGAAATCATTATTGATGAACCGCCGGTTGTCGGCGGTAACAACGAAGGACCTGATCCGCTTTCTTCCCTGTTGGCTTCTTTGGCAGGATGCGAAAATATTGTCGCCAATATGGTGGCGCAGGAAATGAACTTTGACCTGCAGTCCATGAACATTGATGTAAAAGGCCAGCTTGATCCACTCGGGATGCGGGGAGAAGCAGGGGTACAAGTCTTTTTTGAAAAAGTATGGTTTAAAGCAATCGTTTCTACAAGTGAATCGCCGGAGCGGCTCGCTGAATTAAAGGAAAAAACCGATGCCCGATGCCCTGTTTTAACAATGATGAAAGCCTCTGGAATTGAATTAGAAACCGAATGGGTGAAAGCTTAAAGTTTTAGCCGAAGCAGCTTAAATAGACCATTTAAGCTGCTTTCGTTCATCTTCATCCTGCCGAAAAACTTGCTTCGTCCACCTGCTCAATCCCTGCTTTTTTCAGAGCCCTTGCTAAAGCAAAAAGCGCGTCGTCTTTTCGTTTTGCTTCAATCATTACATCGATTTGCGGAACACTGCCTTTAACATGATGAAGAAAGGATAGAAATTCGTTTACGTCAATAAAGTCGGCATGTGCTCTGAATTCTTTTTCGGATTTCGGACTGGACATATGCACCTTAACAGGCAGCTTGGAACTCTCCCACGTCTTCACAACACGTGGCCACCCCTCTTCCCACCACTCCTTTTTCTCGTGATTCACCATATGATGTTGATAATCGAAAACGGCAGGGATGCCAAGCTTTTCACAAAGATACAGCGTATCGTTTATCGTGAAGGTTTTATCATCGTTTTCAAGCATAATCATTCTTTGCAGCGAAACAGGAATGCTGCCCCAATTCGTCACAAACTGCTCCAGCGCTTTTTCCTTGTCTTTGTATCCTCCGCCCACATGAATCACACACCGGTGTTCCGGGTCAATGCCCATTCCTTTTAATAGTAATTTATGCATGTTCAGCGTCTGGACAGCCGTCTTCAAAACATCTGTTTTGCCGGTGTTTAACACAACAAAGTGGTCCGGATGAAAGTCAATCCGCATCTTAGAATGCTCCATTAAATAAGAGCGGATCATCCCAAGACTTTCTTGAAGCGGTCTTATGTAATTCCATTCGGGAAGATCCGGATGGTTGGCCATCGGGATGATTTTCGAACTCAGCCGGAAGAACGTGATATCGTGAGCAGCATTGTGCCGAAGCAGACGCAGACAATTGGCCAAATTCGATGCAGCAATGCGCTCTAGTTTGCGGATCGCCGCTTCTCTATCTTTAATTTTTAAAAACTGGGCATGCGTCATCGTTTGAGAAGGTGAACCATTTTTCACGTTCATGCTCATCGCCGCATATCCAAGACGGATTAATGTCATCTCTTCACCCCTTTTCTTTTTATTTTGCCCAGAATAAAAAGCGGCATACCCTAAAGAAAGACGATCCACTTTTCAATATTTTTCGCCTTTTGGCCCCATACTACGTTCTGAGGTGAAAAACATGTACAAATTGTTGTCCCATAATGATCTGGATGGGGTTTCCTGCGGGATTTTAGCTAAGCTTGCTTTCGGCTCAGACGTCAGTGTCCGCTACAACTCCATTTCCGGGTTAAATCAGGAAGTCGAATGGTTCTTGGAAAATGGTGATCCAAGCACTTTTCTGTTCATTACTGATTTATCTGTTAACGAAGAAAATGAACAAAAGCTCAATGACTTTTATCAAGCGGGCGGAAAAGTCCAGCTGCTTGACCACCATAAAACCGCTCTTCATTTGAATAACTATGGATGGGGACATGTAGTGGTGGAGGAAAAAGAAGGGCGTTTAGCCTCGGCCACTTCTTTGTTCTACGAGTACTTGCTGACGCATGAACATTTAATTCCTTCTGCCGCTATTGCCGAATTCGTTGAACTCGTCAGACAGTATGATACGTGGGAATGGGAGAAATATGATAATCAAAATGCGAAAAGATTGAATGCCCTTTTCTTTTTAGTTTCCATCGATGATTTTGAAGAAAAAATGATAACCCGGCTGAAAACGAGCGGCCACTTTTTCTTTGATGAGTTTGAAGAAAAAATACTGAGCATGGAAGAAAACAAAACAGAGCGGTACATTCGTCGGAAAAGGCGGGAGCTTGTGCAGGCACCTATTGAAAATCAGTTTGCTGGTATCGTGTTTGCCGAATCGTATCATTCTGAGCTCGGGAATGAATTAAGTAAAGACTGTTCCCACCTTGATTACATTGCCATTGTCAATGTCGGCAGCAAACGAATCAGCTTCCGGACCATACACGATTCGGTGGATGTCTCTCGCACAGCGGGCTTTTTTGGCGGCGGCGGACATGCAAAAGCTGCCGGCTGTTCATTAACAGCTGATGCTTTCCGTCAATTTGTCACAGAGACGTTTGACCTTGAGCCGTTAAAAGAAGATGCGAAACGAAATCGGTATAATATGAAAAACAATTCGTTTGGTGCTTTGTATGAAAACCGGCAGGAAGAACTCTTTCTTCTTTATCCGCTTCATGAACAGGAATGGAAAATTGAACACAATTATATAAACCTGCCGGAAACCTTTACGAGCTTTCAGGAAGGGGAAACCTTCTTAAAACGGCAATATGCCGCATGGCTGGTCCGTGATGAGGTATTTGTCTGCTATTTGATGGACTATGTGCGGAAGGTAAAAGACTAAATAAGAGGACATAATAGGCTTTTCCTCATTAAAAAGGGCTTTTAACCTTTTGGCCTACTTAATAAATCGTTTTTTAAAATTATAAAGTTGATTTAACAAAAATAAAAAAGAGTAAAACCTTTATATATCAAGGTTTCAGTTTGTAGACAAAGTCAACAGCCTCTTTTCAGCAAAAACGTCTATTGCCGAAAAAAGGCGTAACCTCCCAGATAACCCGCCTTGCTTTTTTACCTGGAGCCGAAAGGTAAAGCCGGCCGGACTGCGCTTTCCACGGGCAGTGCGGGAGCTTTTCCTCGTCTGGCGCCTGCAGGGGGATCTCCCGGCTCACTGTACGTCCCGCAGGAGTCTCCGTCCGGCAGGCTTCACCACGTGTTTTTTGACCAGCAATGAGTGGGCCGGCTAGTCTGTTTTTTACGTTTCAGATGAGCAAAAGGATGGAAGCTGCTTCTGCAAGACTGAGACTTGCTTCTTTTGCACTCACTTGTCAAAAACGCATGGGCGGCGGGCGCGGCGTGAAGACTTCTGTGGGACTAGCAGACAGCGGAAGCGGAGATCGCCGGAACCGCAGAGCGGTGGAGAGGATCTCTGCGCCTGCCCCTTGATGCGCGAAACTCTGCGAACGCCGCCTTTTCGGCTCCATTTAAGCAACACGTACACCTGTCTCCCGGAATGAAAGGAATTTGTCTACAGCCTGAAAATTGCTAAAGTCTGCTTTTATCTGTCAGGTTTTTTGAGTGAATTTGACTGTCCAAGTAACTGAAATTTATAAGCGTTGTTTTATTATCAATCGCATGAGAAAGAACGCCTTGAATTTCCACTAATTTTGTTGCAGAACAATCATTAACAATCACTTTAAGACTTCGTGATGTAATTTCATTTTTCCCAATCCTAACTAAGTATTGATAATATATTACTTTGTTAGTTGAATCAGGTGATCCGCTACTTTTTCGATATCTACTCTTTCAGTGCCAGTGGCCATATCATGCCGGGCTCTTATATGGTAACTTGAATCCACTACATACATAGACGTTGAATGTGTGATACCTCCCTCCCCACTTTTTTCATAAAACATGTTAAATTGCTTCGCATAACTTTTTATTTCTTGTTCAGAACCCCGGAGAAACAGCCAGTTAGAAGAGGTTATATCAAATGCTGCTTTATACTGCAAAATGGTTTTCGCCGTGTCATGTTTCGGATCAAGTGTGACGGATAGAATCGAATACTGATTTTCTGTTATGCCTTTTTCTTTTAAAACGTGCTGGAGCTTTTTCAAGTCCTGTATCGTAAACGGACAAACATCCGGACATTTTGTGTAAAAAAACGTCACGAGCATTGGCTTGCCTTTCACGGAAAATTCCTTTCCGCTAACTTCTTCCAGCGAAGCTTCTTCCACTGTTCCGAGCTTTGGCAATTCCAAAAAAGAGGACCAAAACATATAGATAACGATACATCCTACACCGATCAATGCAACAATTCCAACTCGTTTCATCTGCCTCTTCTCCTCTCTACACTCGAAATGAATACTGAATGAAAATCAGTATCAAGGTATATAGACAGGCAGCAAAAAAAGCAATGCCATACATATTGCCCGCAATCATTGTCTCTGATTCAATGGGAATATTGCACAAATCCGGATTTTGTATGACAGCACCAAGCATCGTTCCCATAATTCCGCCCATAGTTCCATTGTATAGACCGTTCAGCTTAGCCGGATTCCTCAATTCAGATCCGATTTTCCAGCCAATCCATACACCAAATAAAATAGACACCATCTGAAAGTCAGGAAGAAGGAATGTAACGTAAAGACCAAAAACAAATGATGAGGCCATTGTTGTCATCATACAAATGGTCATTGTAAAATGATCATCAAAGATCACCTGTTTTTGCTTAAAAGTATGGTATGTTCTCAAAAAAACCATTACACTCCAAATAAATAACAGAGTGATCAGTATCATTCACTTCACGACCTTTGAATGGATATCATAACCAAAATCAGGCAAGTAAAAAACAACCCGTGGACTAACCAAATAATTTGGCCAGGAATATCTAACACCGATCCAATCATAGGAGCCATCAGCCCAACCATCATTCCATTTGTTAAACCCGTCATAAATGTTTGATAATCAAAGAGCAAGCCAAAGAGTGCCCCTGTAAAGACGCCTATCATCGCAGAAACGATGGTAATCAAAGTAAAATGAAATGGAAATGCTAAAATAAGAACGATGCCGGACAACAGAGCCGCTACCCCTCCCATCACCTGGCTGATATTCATCCCCAGCTGGATCCCAATAAGCTTTCTTTTTCGAGATAAATAAATAAAAAAACCAACGTATAAGAATATATCCAGGCAGATAAGGCAAGACAGTGTAAACATCTCCATATTAACACCCCACCTTAACATATGAACAAGCTGATAAAGTGAGACTGTTTTTTTGCTCCTCTGGATATACAGCTGCTTTTACAGTATTCTTCCATGATCAAAAATAAGACCCCGGGAAACCCCGGGGTCCTGACATAATATTTTGATTCAGTAGTCTGATTCTTCTAGAAGCATAAAGTCTCTGAGCAACAGTAAAGCCTCCATACGAGGCGGCATTTCCTCTTCCTCTTCCTCAACCGGTTCTTCCAGATCTAAAACATCTTCTTCTTCCTGCTCTTCTAGTTCAGTGCTGTAGAAAGCAGCGTTAAAAATGACTTTGTCTTCGGAATCATGACTGATGACGGTTACACGGATTTCATATGAAAATACAGGGATAGCTAAAGGGCCCGTTGCTAATAAGTCAGCAAAAAAGTGCTTTGTTTGAGATCCATGAATTTCAGCGTTTTCTGCGGGCATAACCGGTACAGACATTGCCTTCATTGGAACAGACATTCCAAGTGGCACAGTTGTTAATCCGGCAGATACAGCAGGATCACCCCAGTTAAACACTTCTATTTTGACAGTAACGGGCTGCTTGCTGAAGTTTGTAACAGATACCCATAAATCCTGTGCAGCCTTGGCTCCTTCTCTGTTAACAATTACAATAGGACCCGATGTATAAACTTTCTTATACTTTTTATTTTCGTAATCCACTTGTTTTTCCTCCTCACAATAGTGATGTGCATTACATCTTTTGCAATTTTTCACATAAGGATCGTTCGTGTACTTACAGTAGTAACACACCCAACTGCGCATGAGTTCTTTTTGCCTCCTTGTCTTTAGGCCCCAAGCTGCTCTTTACTTGGTTATACATCGTATAAATTCATGAAGAAGGTGGTATAAGTCATCCAATCAATTCCGAAAAAGTTTATTAAATTAAAGTGAGCAATCATCGCTTTTTGCACTGATATAAGTTAAGAGAATTCTGTGATTCAGTCTTCTTTATATAAGAATAATTAAGCCTTATTTACATATAATTTTGAGTAGTTTTACGCGAGGGGGGAAATACAATGAAAACCCGCATGAGGCTTGATCAGTATATTCCCGTATTGCTAGAGAAAAGGAGGCGTGAACAAAGAAGTAAAAATGTGATCTACGAAACAAGCGACGGTATAACATCTCCTTCTGGGGCCACTCCCACAGAAGAAATACGTCTATTTAATGAATACAAGGACCAGGCAAATTTATTGCAGATCACAAAAGCTGCCCCTGAAAAAAGAAAGTCCTTAATGTTGAAAAAGTTTTTTAAAATGAAACGAAATCAACAAGTCACGGTCTTTTTTAAAAGTGGTGATGAAACCTTTCAAACAGTTGGGAAAGTGAGTGCAGTTGGCCGCGATTTTGTTATGCTGACGAACTTGAAAGAACGGATTTGGATTCCTTTTCAAGCCATTGACTCCGCTAACATTCCAGTGGGAGTCCCTGTTTATTCAACCACTCATCAGAATTTTATTTATGACAATCATTTAAAACAAAATTTACTTTCCAACTTTGGTGAAACAGTAGCCAAACGAGATGTCTTAATTCAGCAGTTTTACGAGGAAACGTTATCGACTAACTTACATTCGTGGAAATCACTATGGATGAAAATCCGGACGGATAACGAGATTGTGTTCGGCAAAATCCAAAATGTTGAGAACCAAAAACTTCACTTGGCGCTCTTCAAAGAGAAAAACACAATTGAACTTAAGAATATTAAATCCATTCACAGCATACGTTTCCTTAGTCTCCTTCCCATACTTAGCAGGAAAATTCTTCGGCGGTTTTTTAAATGACAGTTTGTTTTTAAATTCTTTTAACTATAACAGGAATTTCATTCAATATTTTCCTGGTAAAGGAGCGATAGGATGAAACAATCACTAAGCGGGGAACCGAAGGATGAGCGAGCACAAATAGATGCCTCAGTTCCTGAAGAAAATGAAAAAATAGAGGATGGCTTGGATCCGGAAAAAACCGTGGAACCTAATGGTAATGAGGTTCAGGATAACCTGGATGATAGTAACGCCAAAAAAGATCATGATCAAGATAAAGGTGATAATGAGGAAGACGGTGATGATAATAATGACAGTGAAGTTGAGGATGTCTTCCTAATAGAGTTAACAAAATTAATTGGAGAAAACGTATTGATTATTACCCAGACAGCACAGTTAAATTTGTTAGGCCAGACATTCAGGCCGATTTTTTGCGGTCCAATCATCGAAGTAGAAGCAAGCCATCTAACGATTTATCCGGTCACCATTAAAATCTTGAATGCTCCTTTCTTTCAGTTTCCAACACCGCTGTCCATTCCCTTAGAAAAAATCGCCCAGTTCACACCATGCTTTGATTGCAACGCCAGAATCCCGCTCGCATAAGACAAGGAAGAAAGGAAGTGTAACAGATGCCCCACAGATTTTATGATTCCAACTCCCATAACGTTAATCATGATATGGCACTTGTGGATTATTTTCGGGCAGGGATCGGACATAGGGCATTTATACTGACGCCTTCTTATCCATTTATGTTTATCGGTGAAATCGTCTCGCTAATGGAAGATCAAGTAAGGCTCCTGGTGGAAACAACCCATTTTGCCCCATTAGAAAATCGAACCTGGCTGATCCACATTGATAACATCGAAGTGTTTTATATCGAGTTTCCTGGTGAGCCGTGTATTCCAGAATTAAACGATATGGCATAATAAGGAGGAAAATGGATGACAAGGCGTTATCATGTGGTGGCCATTCCGATTCGCATCGTCGTTAACAACTTTGGCGACCACAACCCGGACGGAAGAATGTATGTCCTGAAAGAAAATGAATCAACAGTAAAAGAGCTTGTCCGCAAAAATCCTTTTACTCCTGTGGAACTCGTGCAGCCGCTGACGATTAGAGCCAATGAAGGAGACACTGTTGAGATTCTGTTTGAAAATCAGCTTCCCTTTGCGACAGGCATGCATTTTCAGGATCTTGATTATAATGTGTTAACCTCAGACGGCGCCAATGTCGGCTTTAACCCAACCTCTTTGGTGGAGTACGGGGAAACTATTCTTTACCGGGTCCATGCGACACATGAAGGAATTTGTTTTTTCACTGACCTTGGCAATGTCTCCAGTACAGAAGAAGGCTCCAGCATTCAAGGCCTTTTCGGTACATTGCTCGTTGAAAAAAGAGGTTCCTGGTGGACTGACCCCGTGACAGGCGGGCCGTTAAACTGCGGCGTTTTTGCGGATATTCATAACCCTTTCCTCCCTTCATTTCGGGAATATGCCTGGTTTTTCAACGATGAAATGGAAGTGGATGATTTAACCGGCAACCGCCCGATCAACCCTGTCACCAATCAGGAAGGCGAATCGTTCCACGGTGTGAATTACCGGTACGAACCGCTGCATAATCGTATGAAACTGATTGAAGAAGGCGTAGTGGCCCCTGAGAGCGAAGGCGAGGAAGTACACCATGACTCATGGGTATTCGGCGATCCTGCTACTCCAATTTTACGCGGATACCGGGACGACCCCGCGATTATTCGCCTTATTCATGGAGGCTCAAAAGAAACTCACGTATTTCACTATCATGTCCACCAATGGCTGAGAGATTCAGGTAATGTTTATTCAGAAATTGTGGATGCCCAGTCGATCAGCCCTCAGTCGCACTACAATGTCCAGCCGTTATACGGTCTTGGCAGCCTCCAGGGCGCCATCGGTGATGTGGTCATCCATTGCCATCTCTATCCTCACTTTGAGGCCGGAATGTGGGGAATGAATCGCATCTTTGACACCCTGCAGGATGGCAGTCAATGTTATCCAAACGGCATGCCGATTGCTCCGCTCCAGCCGCTGCCAGGCCGTCCCTGCCCGCCGCTGCCGACCAAAGAAAAACCGGGATTCCCTAACTTTATCCCTGGTAAAGTCGGCTGCAAGGCACCAAGACCTCCTCTTGGCATTGTCGGCGGCAGGGATATGACGAAACTCGAAAGAAATGCGGCTGTGCCGAATGCAAGACCAGGAGCGGTTTTTACCGATTCCTGCTTAGGAAATCCCGTTGTATTGGAATGGAACGTGTCGGTTATTGAGCTTCCGATCGTTTACAACAAACAGGGCTGGCATGACCCAAAAGGAAGAATTTATGTGATGGATGAAGATCTTGAAGATGTGCTGTCCGGAAAAAAAGAGCCAGAACCACTCGCTTTGCATGCGCCGTTCGGTTCGTGCATTCGACTAAATTTCACAAACCGGCTGCCCCATGTGCTCGATGGAGACGCCTTTCAGCTGGTTACACGAACCTATGAGGTGGGCTTTCACGTCCATTTCGTGAAGTTTGATGTTCTGGTTTCTGACGGGGCAAATGTTGGATGGAATTATGACAGTTCGGTCCTGCCCGGTGAAACCATGCGTTATGAGTGGTATGCCGATACCGAATTAAAAGCCTTTTTCTTTCATGACCACTTATTTCCGGTTTCCCACCAGCAGCATGGCATTTTTGGCACTTGTGTGGTTCAGCCCCGGTTTTCTAAATTTTTCGATTCAAGAACCGGTGAGGAAGTCGATCATGGAACAGAAATTACCGTTGTCCATCCGATTATTCCGGATTATCGCGACTTTGCGTTATTTGTCCAGGATTTCGCTCTTCTGTTTGACAAAGACCGCTGTCCGATTCAGCCGCCACAATTCCCAGGTTCTTTGGATGATCCGGGCATTTTTGCGGTCAACTACAAAAATGAACCGCTGCAGTTCCGGCTTGGGAAGGACTGCGATCCGGCCTATTCCTTCAGCTCCTATGTGAATGGAGACCCCTTCACCCCTATATTGCAGGCGTATGAAGGAGATCCGATTCGTATCCGGCTGTTGCAGGGTGCCCATGAAGAATCCCACAGTTTTAATGTACATGGATTAAGGTGGAAAGCGGAGCGTCCCAGCAATGATTCACAAGTTCGCTCCCAACAGCATATTGGGATTTCAGAGTCGTTCACACTTGAAATGGACATTCCGAGGGCAGGAGATTATTTGTGGGCCTTTGAGACGGAAGAAGATGTCTGGAATGGTACGTGGGGACTGATCCGTGCATTTGATCAAGAAGTAAATAATTTAATTCCGCTGCCGGACCGGCCGCTGCCCCCGCCGCGGACAAAGCCATTGCCTAAAGCGACCGGAAATCCGCCGGCGCTCGCCAATCCACAATCTACACTGCCGCCTGAAGTGACACATAATGCATTGATCAGAAGGTACCGGGTTGTCGCGTTTCAAACGCCAATTGTTTATAATTCCTTTGGCGATCATGATCCATTCGGTATCGTTTTTGCCCTGGAAGAAGACGTGGATGATATCCTTTGCGGCAAAAAAAATCCAGATCCGCTCGTGTTGAGAGGAAATTCCGGTGATCTGGTTGAGGTTACTTTGACCAGCCGGCTGAAACTTGAATTGTTTCCATTTCCAGACGGTATTCACCCGTATCCGCCGGTAAAGGAACAGGTGTTTTACCCGCCGTCCCTAAGAATCTCGCTGCACGTCAACATGCTTGATTATGATGTCACTACTTCGAGCGGTGACACGGTAGGATTTAATCCCGATCAAACGGTTGGACCCGGAGAAACCATCACGTATCGCTGGCATGTACAAGAAAATATAGGAACGTGCGCAATGTGGGATATGGCGGATTTACGGAGCCATCGTTCATTTGGGGCTTTCGGGGCCTTTATTACGGAACCGCGCTTTACGACTTATCATGATCCACATACGCTTGAACCTGTCCAAACCGGCACAAATGTCATTCTCAGACACCCGTTATATGGTGGTTTTAGAGAATTTGTTCTAATTATGCATGATGGTGTCCGTCTCGTAGATAAGCAGGACCAGTTAATTGTCGATCCGCTTGCGGGTGTGATTCCAGAACTAGATCCATACGAAGTAGTAGATACGTATGATAACGGCTCGCGCGGTTTTAATTATCGATCGGAAAGACTGATTAACCGTTACCGGAAACATCCTGTTTTAAGTGATTTATTTAGTTCAAAAGTGTTTGGAGATCCAGCCACACCCGTTTTTGAAGCGTATCCGGGTGATCCTGTCATCGTCCGCCTTACCAATCCATCGGAACGCAGAAGAGCGCACACCTTTCACCTTCACGGCCATAACTGGAAGTTCGACCCCAGAGACATTGATTCCCGGATTGACTCCTATATCGGCCATATGGTTCCGGGCGTAACGGAAGATTTGCTTTTAATCGGCGGTGCAGGCGGATTTTTCAACTATCCAGGTGACTATCTGTATCGGTCTGGCAATATCCGCTGGGATATCGAGCAGGGAATGTGGGGAATTATCCGGGTCCATGATAAAATAAAACCCCATCTGCCCATTTTAGACAGTTGACATTCGGCAAAATCAGGAGATTCTGGTTTTAAAATTCCCACTAAATAAGGGCAAAACGATGTTCATTAAACTGAACATCGTTTTTTGATGAAGTTTATTATGAAGTACATTTAATGTATCCCTATCATTTCCACCCATTTAATCTTATCAAATTGAATGAGGAAATACTTCTTCTTCCAATCACTTTTATTCTTGCTTTTCTTATCTAAACAAGCAATCTCAACAAAATCTGTTCCAACAAAGGTGATTTCCCCCTGAAAATCGCCCCCTTCTTCTAACGTTATTTTGACGTTGCTATCCATTAGCTGGCGCATCCGAAAAGCCATACTGCTTTTTAACCCTCCTAACCGAACGCTGAATCGGTCATCGCACAGAGACCGGTTTTCAAAATGATCCTCAAACCGTCCTTTAAAACAGCTTTGACATCCACTATGAAAATCCATATGGTGATCATGCTGAAAAGAAAAGAAGCGTTGGTCGCGCGTGCGGAAATCATCAGCTTTAAAACTAGATTTGCAGCCATACGGACTGTGATACGGATGATTTTTTTTGCACTCATCACAATGACTATGATGTGAATAATGCTTTTTGTACTCCCCACAACGACAATGCTGTGTACTCATTGACTTCCCCCCTTCCTTTTGAAAATCTTTACTACATCAATTTTCTTTTACAAGCCTGTTATCATTTTATGTTTGGCCGATAAATGTGGATAAGCTACAGCCCTTTTACACTAAAAATATAAGTGGAAATCGAACCGCTTCCTTTAGGTCACAACCACAAATTGTTCACATAAAATAGTAATATCCAGCAGGAGCTGCTTAATCATAAATGTAAAAGAAAAAAATAACACGATTGGAATGGAAGTGATGAAATGCATAAAAAAAAGAAGGCTAAAGATTTTTGTTGTCCTGAATATATTGAGGCTGGTACACCCGATGATTTTTGCAGCCCGGAAAACGGCTGTCCACATTATTTACAAACACCAAAATACCCTTCCCCCTCTTCCTGCCTCCCTAAAGAACAACAGATGGAACTGGAGGCTAAGATTGAAGCTGCAAACGAATTACTTCTTAATCTTGCTTTATCTAATAAGCGTCCAGAAGAAGGACGGGCAAAATCATTTGAGGGCTTAATCGGCCAATGGGCAGAAGTCATCATATATGATGAAGCCAAGGCGGATTCACACTTAAACAAAGAAAAAACTTCATTGGAAAAGACAGCAGAAGAAAAGCCAGTAAAAAAGAGAAGGAAAAAAAGAGAGAATGCTTTTGCTAATAGAAAAAAGGCCATAAACATTTCTGTTAGAAAGAAAAAGGCCATGACGAAGGTAAAAAGAGTGAGAGATGTTTGGCCTAAAGCAGAGATCAGCAAAAAAGTTCCTTCCAAGAAGAGGATGCTTAAAAGCAGCGTTCTTTTTAGAAAACATTCGGGACGTGTTTACGTTGTTGGCCGTGATTTCGTTTTATTAAAGAAAAAAGAAAAAGACATCATTATCCCCCTTTCAAAGGTACATTCCATAAAATCTTTTAACCGGTATCCCCAAGCCATAAAAGAACCGGCGTTATTGAATATTGATCCCTGCCTGCGAAGATCTATCACCTTCAAATTCGGAGAAACCGTTGCATCTTCTCCTGAATTAACGCAACTTTTTTTCAAGATGACCATGCCTATTTTTTTATTGCATCTTTTAGATAAAAAAGTAAAGATTATGATTTCGACAAAAGAAATCCACGGTCTCGTTCATGAAATTAACAAGGAAACATTAACAATTGTCATGGCAAATAAAGAAAGAAAAATCATTCCTTTACATTCGATCCATTCTATCATCGCTTAATATCTTCAGCCAGCTTCAAGCCAAATACACCGTTTGCAAAAGAACGGAGCTGTCCCTATTCAGTTTTCACTGACTGTTTAAACAGCCTCAGCAGTACCATCTATCAAACACCTCAGGCTATGAAGACCAGATTAGAAGAGCAGCTTAAGACTTAACTTTTTTGTATCCAAATTATTGACTCAAATCCAGAAAGTAAAAATTTTGATTGTAAAAACCGTCTGATGATCTAAGATGGTTTTTTTATATTTTCTAACAAGGTCTTGAAATAATCTATACTGAAGTGAGGGAAAATTTAATAACAAATAAATCGAATTGTTTAAAGACCACATTGTCATTTACCCTCAAAGATAAAGTTGTTTCAAGAAATGACTTGCCTTTCCTTTTTCCAAAATAACCTTTCCACATCAGTTCATGAAGCTGGTTTTGCTGGAGCAAATACATCGGACATTTAAGATAAATAGGAATGAACCATGTGATAAATAGATATAGTCTTTATAATAAATAAGTAACAGATAAACATTTCCTTCATATAAAGGGAATGTTTTTTAATAGACTCTTTTTTAATAACGAAGTTTTTGCTGCTTTCTCGACTAACCTGTTCCATACTCCCCGACCAAAAATATTCGTTTTTTTCAGCACCTTTTCTTTCCGTTTCTCATTTAATAATAGTAGGAAAGAGTTGTAAATAGCTTTTTGTTATTCGATTCCAGGTTTTATTATTCTATAAATTTTGTTTTAAGGAGGAATTATATGAAGAAAGGTCCAGTTAATGCGTTAGATGGATTTCCTGTATGGTATAAAGATGAGAATGGATTAAGTCTACAAATGAACATAGATCCAGATGATCCGTTTTCCGGCCTTAGCCGTGCTGATTTACCTAACCCTGGACAGCCTGTTTCTTTTCCAGATAATTACCCAGGTGAAGCCTTTTATTTTTTAACCGAAGCCGAAATGGAAACTGGCACAGGGGAAAGGGCAAGACTTGTTTTAGCATTAGAATCAACATTTGTTAGTGGAATACCTAGGGCAGGGGAACAAATCGTATTCGGACGTGTGCGAATTCGTGTGTCAGGATTACAGCCCAATGAGGAATATACGGTAACACACCCGTATGGAGTAGATACTTTCATTGCTGAGCCAGATGGAGAAGGATTTGGTGAAATCAATTTTACAGAAGATATAGGTGGATTAAATGGCGGGAATTTTGAACTTGCGTTGACCAGTCGTGTCCATCCGTTTTTACAATGGGATCCCCGTGTGCTGCCGCTAGCTCCAGAAGGGTATATTGGTGACCCCAATGTACTGCATCCCGTTATTGGAAGTTTGCTTGTTGATCGTTTTGGTGAACCTCAAAATATATTTAGAATTGAAGGGCCTGGAATTGGCATTGGATCACCAGACCGTTCAACTACACGAGGAATTAATCCTAATAACTGTATTGAAACAAGAGACTTTGCCTTATTAGGAAAACTCTCTACTATTTCGGGTGTTGATGTGGTAAGAACATCTTACACGCAGAGTGAAAGTTCTGGCGGCTTATTGGATGTGTTTGCTATATCAGATGTTACGCCGCAAGAAATTGAAGTAGCTGGAAGGGGGGTTAATCCTACAAGATTGGAAGGTGAAAACGGACTTTATTTTGTTCGTGTTTCTTATATAAGTGAAAACCCGCCTAGCACGGTGACAGTTACAAATGTTAGTGATAATAACCCTGCAAGCATCAAAGAATCAGTCCCAGTCGACTTTATATCAGCTTCTGCAAATTATGATAACGACGCTCAAATTCTCACAATTGAAGCATCCTCAAGCGATTCCATTAATCCAATCATCTTAACGGTAGCAGACTTGGGAAAAGGCGAATTACCTATTCCAGTTGACGGTGTGTTGACACTAAATCTCATTAGCGTTCCAGCGAATGTTACGATTCTATCGACTGCTGGAGGAAAAATAACTATTCCTGTGGTTGTAACATGAGTTCTTCCTTTAAATATCTAATTTATTGAACTTCTTAAGTAACTTAATAGCAATCAATTTCAAAGCCCCTTCAGAGCAAGCCACATGTCTTGCAGTGAATAATTCTTTAGCTCTTGAACTGCCAGGTATGACAGTCTCTAGAATAAATGAAATGCCACTTCAGAAGTGCTCGTGAAGAGCCCGATTTTGTTTTGAAAAAGAATAAACACTGATATAACCGTTAAGGAGGGCCATATCACAAATAGCAGTAACCAAAACAAAAACCTCGCTGAATTTATTATTCCTTCAGCGGGATTTTTAAGTTGTCTTCATTTAAGCTTCCTCAATCTGATCCGCAAAATGCTCCAGAATCAAATCACTTTATTATATTTACAAATTCCCTATCCCTATATTCCTGTACTCCTTTATTTCAAATTTATAATATATCTCTTGAATTTTGTGATCTTCAATGTACTTTTTTACTGCCGATTCAACTACTTGGGTCATCGTTTTGTCATTCATAGCAGCAAATAACTTTAGCTTTTTATGAAGCTCTATATTCAATTCATAAGTTACTTTTTTCTTTTCTGGTGTATTTACAGTTTTCTGTATTTCTGTATTGCTTGATATTGAATTTAAAACATCTTCTTTCTTTTTTGTAATTGGTGTTTCTTCTTCATTTAATAGTCCCGCAAATTTAGCTTTTTTCGACACGCTCGATCAACTCCTTCACAAAATTAGTGTATTCAGTTAAGGCTTTTGATCCGCCTTTGTTGTATCTGACATTTAACATTACGTAAACATCATATCGTCTCAACCCTTGCCACATCAACGTTCTTTAACTACGTACTAACTACGCATTATTCATTTCTTATACATCCACGCTACATCAACGTTTGTAAGGTGTCATCATCGGCGACTGGTACAGCGTTTATGTATAGACGATAGCCCTTGCGCCATGCCTAATGTTAACCCCTCGGAAATAGCCATAAAACGGAAACGTTCGGAAATAAATCAACCCCCTGAGTTTTCCGCAGCCGGTCCGCGCCAGGACCCTGCAGCCGGTGAAATGTGCAATATAGTACAACGCGGAGGCTACATTGTGCTTATTTACGGAGAATTGCCGCGGGAGTTGGTTTATTTAATAGAAAACAATTATCTAAACTATGTTGTTAGTCCTTCCAGTTTGCTTTTTTTCTGAATAATATAATGTAATTCAAAGAAAGGGAGGGAGGAAATATGGGTTCAAGTTGTTGGCAGCGTCGTCATCAATGTTACTGTCATACTGGATTTGAAACGACACAAGTTAGAAACGTGTTTACAGCGTGTGAACTAAGAAGAGTTTACGAATTTAACCGAATGTTCTTAAGAGCAGCTGGGCGGTTACCTACAGTAGACGAAAGAAGATGTATCGTAGGTTTTTAGAATTCCGCGCTAGGGATCGCCACGCATCGCAATCCTCCTGTACATTACGTTATATAAAGAATATTTGCTTCCAACACATCGCAGCGGCCATATCGTGCGTATTCGCGTCCTGCATACGAAATCATTACCGTTGCGATTCGGAGTTAGGATGTACTAAAGCGGCCAAGCCACACATATATTGATTTAACTTCTCCTAATAGGCATTATTTTGAAAGCGTCACTACCATAACGGGTAGCTGCGCTCTTTTACGTTTCTAATACGGATATCTAATTCAAGTGGCTACTGACGGGCCGCTTTTTTTATATAGTTTATATTTCCTCCGCAGCAGGTACCGATTAATATGCGACGGTGTAGACACCTCGGACACCTCATCACTCATTGCAACCTAACTCATGCGATTTCTTTTTGCTGCGGCGTCCCTGTGGCTTTTTTTTCGTGTTGTTTAGATTTCTTCGTAACTGGTGATAATCTAGGTTATGGTACTTTCCTTATTAATATAAGTTTACCAATTTATCATTTAATATCCATTAAACCAAATAAAAAGCACCTTCATGAGGTGCTTTTTATTCCTTAATTAGTACTGAAAAAGCTTTTTTAAATAAAGAATCAATGCTTTTTTCACTCAGATAATGCTTCTTATTAACCGTATTCACTTCAACAACTGCAAAGCCATTTTCGAATCTTATCTCGGCTATCGGCTCCAAATTGCTTTCAGTGCCTATTCTAACTTCAATAGCCTTATCCGTTTTCAGTAAATCTAATTGGTAATTGAGAATGGAGAAAAAAGCGCCTTTTCCCTCATATCTATCAATCTTAACTACAGAAGCATCTTTCTCTACAATTTCTTGGGTTAACATGTTAAACCGCATCTCAAACAACAACGCAGCTTCTTCAAAGTTAGTCGTTCGTTTGCTTGTAATAATGTTGCTTACTCGTTCCACCAATAATGGTTTCCACTCTTCCATCCAACTCCCCCTTTCCTCTACATATTTCTAGATAAAAAGGGATAAACCTACATGAATCGTTCATCAAATTCCTACAATACCTGACAGCTGCTAATCTCCGCCTTTTTTAAATTCCTTCCTGCTGCTGCTTTCAATATTAAGAGGGATTCTTATTAAATGGAGGAAAAGAAAAAAGCCGGAATTTTCCCGGCTCAAAGCGTGGACAAAGCAAGAAAGCAGGCTGATTGAAAACGGTTGTCTTTCCAGGAACGCCTCCGGGCGGGAAGCGGAGTGACCGTTTGGGGATCATGAGCATTCACGCATGGCAAGTGATGCCGAAAGCGGGCGTTTGTCAACAGCCTGAGCCGGAATTTTTCCGTCTGCACACCCCAACTGGTTAACGTTGAATAATGCTTAGTCACAAGATGGAAAACTTTATTGCCCCTCCCTTATTTGACTTCATATTTCTCACTTACTGTATACTCTTCACTTAGTGCATACTCTTCACTTAAATAAAACGTGTCAGATCTGAGTCCAAGTCTCAACGTTTCCAGCGGAATCGGGTCCGCGAACGAAATATTGGCGAGGTTGACATTCGGTCCAGCAATGTTAATAAAAGTGGTCTGCATTTTTTTTGATGGTGCTTCAAAAATCATTTTTTTCAAATCGATCCTGGCTTCTATGATTTTATCTATAATTTCCAGCCTCATCTCTCCATTACCCCGGCAAATCCCGCTGGTGCCGCTTTCCCTGGCTTCGGTTATGACCTTTGCGGAGCCAGCCTCCAGATCCTCCAAAATCCATTCAACCCATTCGGATGCATTCTGGCTCATAGCTTTCATACTGTCCTTTGCGCCAACTTCACTAAAAACAATAAAATCCTTTGAAAAATTTTTAATGTATAAGGCTTTCTCACTGTTGGCCATGTCCATTGTTCCATTTGATATTTCAATATATTTGCAGTTGAATTTCCGAATAAACCTTTCGAATTCACTCACTTTATTCTGGCTGATAAACTTCTCAAATAACGTCCCGCCGAAAAAGAAATTCACGCCATTTTCATGAAGACAGGCAATTTTCTTTTCTAAATGTTTGGTCACAACCGATGTTCCCCAGCCGAATTTTACAAAATCTATATATTGGCCTGAACTGTTGATGGTATCTTCAAAAAAGCGCAAGGGAACCCCATTATCAATCAGTACGGTAATTCCATCCATCCTCGGTTTACTGGTTCTTTCCGGCAGATTGAGCCCCGTATAGATCATACCGCCACCCCCACAATTTTTGATAAATCATTTTCCTGATTCACTTTCATTAAAAAATCCAATTCCAGCTCTTCCACACACAAATCAATATCTCCGCTTTTAAATTCCGGCCTGCTGTCATCATAAAATTTTTGGGCCGCTTCTGATCCTTTTATTCTGGGAGCGGGCCACGTCACAAGCTGGCATTCCCGGTCCTCAATGATATCCTTCATATACTCCGCACAGGCAAGATCTTCATCTCCAGTAGGATGAGAAGCGATGATTTGGATTTTTTGATCCGCCCCATACGTTTTTTTAATGTATTCTGCTGTTGTTCTTGCATTAGAAAAACCAGTTACAAATACATGCCTTGCATTTAAAGCATTCAATGCAGCCCTCACTCCATTCGTTGTTTTCTGGACAAGCGTCTTCCCTGCCAAATCCGCTTCAAGAAGGCTCTGAGGGGAATTGTCAAGGTCAAACCCGGTAATAGGCAGCCCCTTCTCTTCACCGGCCAGCATGTATTCAGGATGTTTTTCCTTCAAATGGAAGGCTGAATCGATTGTCTCTGCAAGCAAAATTTCTTTTGCCCCCCTTATAAAAGCATAGTGGGCAAAAGTAAAAGCGCGTATCACATCAATAACAACATTTACATCGGCGCGGGTCAAATGGTGAGAGTGGCCCTGATAAATCTTAACTGCCATCATTTGCTCCTCTCCTCTTTACATGTTCTTGCCTCTACTGCTAAGCTCGGATTTGAACCGGCCTCCCATCTCTATTTATCAGCATATACCTAATTTATTCTCGTGTTTTTCAGATGGTTCTTGATTTTTTATTTTGACTGGTATGTCACACACCCGTTTATTTGAACTATTTTCCTTGGGCTGAATACACTGTATTTAGGACTTTACCTAGTTTCTCATTCATTTACATGGAGGTTAGAAAATCGATCAGTTTAATCAAACCAATCGGGCTTACAAGACCTGTTTTGTTTAAGGAAGGGAATAAAGTAAACCAAACTAAAAAAAGACCTGTACAGCCCAATCAGCTGTTCGGTCCTTTTTAGTAAACGGGTACATTAATTTTCGATTTCCTCGACTTTAATAAACTTGATCACAATAAATAAAAGGACCAGTCCTAGTACACCTGCCGTAATATAACCAATATTGAGATAATCTTTCATGATAAGAGACATAATCGGCGGACCTGCTGCCACTCCGGCAAATCGGGCCGCGCTGTAAAAAGAAGTGATCGTGCCTCTTTCCTCTTTTTTGATATTTTCTGTAATAATGGCATCAAGTACGGGCATTAACGCACCCATGGCCACTCCCAGGATACTGGTAACAATTAAGAGGAGAATAAGCTGCTTACTGACAAAGCCGACAAAAACAACACTGATCGATAAAAGAATTAAACAAATGATGATGATTTTTCTCATCGTCGGTAAATTCCCTTTAATTTTGCGGCCCGTAACAAAAGCAACGATACAAAGTATAAAAAGCGGAATGGCTAACACGAACCCTTTCTTTATCCCTTTAATATCCTGCACTTTTTCCAGGTTATCAGATAAAAAAAACAAAACGCTAAATAGCACCAGCATCGTAAAAAATCCAAGAAGGAATACAGTAAAAAGCCATTTCCCTTCTTTTTTGAGTGTCTTTTTCGTATTGTTTAAAAATTCCTTGAACTTTTTTGGCTTCTCTTTTTCTTTCGGTGCTTTAATAAAGAAAAAAACTAATGCTATAGAAATTAAGCTGAAAATAGAAATAGCGAAAAACGGCAGAAACCATAAAAAAGCGGCAAATACTGAACCTAGGATGGGACTTAATACTTTTCCAAACGTATTTGACGTTTCGATGGTTCCTAAACACGAGCTTGTTTTTTCAGCGTCATCCTTATACAGATCGCCCACTAAAGGCAGTATGATCGGCATTGCCCCTGAGGCCCCAATTCCCTGCAGAATCCTGCCGATAATAATCCACGTGTACGGATCTTCCATTTTCCACGAAGCAAACCCGGCAATCAGTCCCCCAATTAATGCAAGGACCAAACTCGGCAAAATGACTTTTTTCCGGCCGAGCCGGTCTGATAAATACCCCGCTATAGGGATAAGAAAAATAGCTGCAACGGAATAGCTGGTAATGATCATGCTCGATTGAAAGGAAGAAATCCCAACCTTTCTTTCCAATATAGGCAATACCGGTATAAGCATGGAATTTCCGAGCGTCATTACGAGGGGAATAGAGGCCATACTTATAACACACCATCTGCTTACTTTTGCTGCATCTTTTTCCACATCTGCACCCCAATCATCACTTGACCTTTTTTCGCTAATTAAATGTATGATTTCCTTATGTATTCTTTTTATACAGGGAAGCATACACTAGAAGAGCGGGATTAGCAGGCCATTCCATATTTAATTGAGGATGATTTCTTGTGAAAATCAATGGCAGTTTATATGCCGCACCAGCCTTCCTTTTTTTATTCAGAAAGTACTTCCTGGTTATTGTGGGAGCGGTTATGCAGGGATTCGCAATGGGTGTATTTTTATTTCCACATTTTATTCCTTCCGGCGGGGGAGCCGGCTTCTCCGTGCTGCTGAATTATTGGTTTCATATTCCGCTGAGTATTGCATTGTGGATGGTTAACTCTTCCATGCTGTTATTTGCCGTCCATTATTTAGGGGGCATCAGTGCGCTCGGTACTCTTCTCGGCATTACATTCACTTCAATTTCTGTCAACATCTTTACCGTTTATGTGGACACGCCTCTTGCAAATGTATGGATTGATCTGCTATTCGGTTCTGTCTTCTTTGGCACGGGCGTTGCTGTTCTCCTCAGGCAGGGAGTTTCAAACGGAGGGGTCGGGGTCATCGCCTTAATCATTTCCAAATATAAGAAAGTCAGTCCCGGCAAACCATTGTTTTGGATCAATGGTGTTATTTTTTGCATAACAGCGTATGTGATAGCGTGGGAAATTGTTGTTCAAGCCATCATCTGTCAATGGATCTCCACGAGAGTGATCAGTTGGTTATATAATGCTATTCTCCCTAGAAATATACTGACTTTTGATTTCGTCTGGCGTAAGAAATAACGGCTTATTCACAAGGCTTGAACGTACAAACTTTTATGTAGCGCCTATATGAAAGTTGCCTCTTTCGCAGCCAAAAAATAAAAGAGCGTTAAACCCTTTTTATATCAAGGTTTAACGCTTTTTTTGATGGATGAAATATTACATCATGCTGCCTATAAAACAGGAAGAAATGCGTTTAAAAAACGGCTTTAAATCAAGATTTCTACTTTCATTTTAAATGGAAATTAGCAGAAATAGAAAAATGCCCGCCATAGCTGGCAGGGCAGCTTTAAAATGTACGAACGATATTTTGATGGAATAAATAGATTTTGCAGATTTTTGGCCAGAGAATATGGCACACAAAAAATTGCAAATATTTCGGACAAGCATCTAACAAAATACGTGAATATATGAAAGTGCAAGGATTCTAAGCAGCCTCCATGGCTCTCTTGTTTATCTTGCTTAACTATTCGACCATGTACTGACCTATATCCTCTCTTTCTGAACTCGTCTAACTATTACAAAACATCTAGTTTGGCCACAATGGCCACGAGGATTTGAAGTAATGCTTGGATATTTACGGCCAAGTCTGTGTCAGTTGTTGTAACTTTTACATGCTTTGACCCTTCAATGACCGTTTTTTGAGTATTTTGTTGGTTCGTCTTCATGAATTGCTTGAGTTCCTGAAGCACGGCTTCGCTTTGATCCGTATCACCAATAGTGATGCTGATGACGACGGCGATGGCTGCCTGGATTCCTAATTGCAAGGATAACGCTGCTTGCGTATCTGTTGTTTGGACCTCCACATCTTCAGAATCTTTAACGATGATCCATTCGAAGGACTTCTGTTCAGTAGCAGCTGACTGATCCGCTTCCTGCATAACGTCTGCATCGTTTTCATTACTGTTGTTATCCCAATGATCCAATGCTCTCCACTTTTTCTCACTCATGTTATTCACCTCTCTCGATTTTTTAATAAAAAAAGGGCTTTTGATTACAAAACGTCTAATGTAGCCACTAATGCAAGCAGCACTTCTAGGAGTGCCTGAATGTTGACAGCCAAGTCTGTGTCAGTCGTTGTGATAGTGACGTCTTTTGAATTTTCAATAATAATTTTCTGTTTGTTCACTTGCTCAACATCAAGTTGTTGGAGAAGTTCTTGCGCTACAGTTTGGCCTTCATCTGAATCGCCAACAGTGATGCTGATCACTAAAGCAATGGCTAGCTGCAAGCCCACTTGAAGAGAAACGGCTGCTTGCGTGTCTGTTGAATGAACTTCAATATTGCATGAATCTTTAATCCATACTAGTTCATCGGATTCTTGGTCGATGAAGGAATTCTGATTCCCATCCTGCAAAACCTCTGCATCATCGCGCATATTCTCGTCATCTTGTGCACCCTGCCGATTTTTGTTCTGACACTTCTTACAGTTGCACTTCTTCTCAGTGGACTCGTTCTCGTCCTGATATTTTGACATAGTCCTAATAAACCTCCTTTTTCATGTTATACAATACCGTATGAGGTCATCAGTCTTTAGGTAACGGCGTATGTAACTGTTTCAAAAAAAAATAAAAAACCGCCTATAAACAGGCGATTTTAGAAAACAAAATATTTATTTTGAATCCTTTTGTTTGGAGGACGGCTGTTTAACAAACGAGTCCACTTGCTTAGCCAGATCTTCTACTAATTCTTTAAACACTTGTTTCTGTTCGTCTGATAACTTTTGTTTGGCTTTCTCTATATTGACCCCGTTTTTTTGAAAGGTATTACTTACAAGCAAATCAATGACTTTGTCGGAAAGTACTTTTGGACTTTTAGGTGAATCACTCATCTATACCACTCCCTTTCTTGATATTCACTTCATATCAATGTATGCAGTTATCCGCCAGGAGGAAACGGCAGTAGTTTTTTTTTTACCATCTTTATGCCTTGAGAAATGGTCTTGCTGCCTTCTAAAGAAGAAATACTTCCTTTAAACGAATCAATGGCAAATAGCACTTTCATAAGGAGCACCTCCTTTATCTACCTTGAGAATAAGTAAGGAGATGAAATTTCAGAATTAAATTTTGAAGCGGTTGGTACAAGCATTGAAGCAAGATGGGCATGAATTCCTGCTTTATCCGCAATAGAGAAGGTTTTGTGTACCATCTTGCACCTCAATAAATTTATTGTTTGCTTCATAATTTCCCATACGGCGGTTTAGATTTAGAAGGGTCGAAAAACAATATATTTTCTTGCTATGAGTTTTTTTGATTAGGAAGAAATTAAAAAAGCGCCAAACCCTGATAAATCAAGGTTTGACGCTTTTTCGGGGGATGTATTACATCATGCCTGCACCAGCTGGTTCTGGCTTGTCTGCTACAACAGCTTCTGTTGTTAAGAACAGAGCTGCGACAGATGCTGCGTTTTGAAGAGCATAGCGTGGTACTTTCGTTGGTATAATCACGTTTCATTAGTTTATAGGAAGGTATAGACTACTTCACAATTTTTTATTTATGTAAGGGAATATTATATCATTTCATAAAAAAGAAGGTCATCCTAACTATATTTGGAGACGTAAGATGAAAGGTGATTTTATTTGAAAAAAGTCTAGACCAATGCAGGCTTTTTTTCATACTATATTTTGGGGGTGAAAAAATGCCAAGAGTAGGTTACCGAAGTTCGGACGTTGACTTAATGGCAAGGATGATGAGAGCAGAAGCTGAAGGCGAAGGAAAACAGGGAATGTTATACGTTGGAAATGTCATTGTGAATCGTCTTAAAGCAGATTGTTCAGACTTTGAAAATTTAAGAACAATTCCCCAGGTTATTTATCAAATACAAGGAAGTAATTATTCCTTTGAAGCTGTTCAAAAAGGGACTTTGTTTTATCAGAAGTCAAGAGAAGCCGAAAGAAGATTAGCCAAACAGAATTTGGATTATTGGAGAAATCACCCAGCGAAATATGCTCTTTGGTATTTTAATCCATATGCTCCATGCCCTCCAACATGGTACGGTCAACCTTTTGCTGGTCAATATAAAAATCATTGTTATTATGAACCAGCACCTGGAACATGTGATAATGTTTATAGTTAAGCTTACTCTTTGAGTAAGCTTTTAACCTTTCCAGCACAACATCAGGCGTTCTTTATCTGTATGTGACAATTTGCTTGCCGATATGCTTTAACAAGTTACTAAACGCTTTGCTCACCCACCCGAACACTTGTTTTTATAGGGATTATAACAACAACTCGGATAGGCATCAAATATCAACAATGGCCTTTAACAGAGCCTTTCGAAAAGGGCACAATTGAGGGGCAGTTTCTTTCGGAAATTTATAGGGATATAGATTGGTGATTTCGAAACTAAGCAATGGAAGCCCCTCAATATACAAACACAGTAAGCGGAGCGTGATATGCTTGACCTTACAATTAATTCAGTGTTTTTTCAACCACTATTCAGTTTTTCAAATCGATACCTTGCGTGCTCAAATAAAGGAATGTGGGTTAATTTCATCAAAAAGCGTCTCTTTTAAAACCATTTTTTTCACAAAACAAAAATAGATACATTTAGAAATACTATACTCCCATTTCACAAAGTTGCTTTGACAGCTGCTTAAACCATTCTTCGTCTTTTGTTAAAAGGGCTATGTCAATCAGCTGTTCAAGTGCTGCTTTAGCAGGTGCCTGCTCCGGCACTTTTTGGAGTGATTTGGACAGAACACGAATCATACGCCCTGGCAGTTCTTTATTAATAGAGTCAACAATATATACTTTTGCAATGTCTTCAGGGTTTTCTATATTTATAACGTAACCGCAAATTCTCTGTTTATCCCATGTTTCGCCCTGTACCCAATGACCGACATTAAACTTTGCTTTGTTCTTCATTTTTTCACTTCCCTAAAATCACATTCGCTCATGTACACAGATTCCACTACTTTAATCTAATAATTTCCCTTATTTTCTTAAAGAAACAGTCTTTTTAGATGTTATGATTCCTTTTAAAAAAACCATGCTAGGACTGGGTGGGCTGGGTTATTCGATTCGAGCGATCGCCAATGAAATTGGGCGTGCACCATCTACCTTTTTGATCAAAAAATTTCATTGCCGAATGAGGAAGCTTTTTTAACAAACTAAGAAGCGATCCTTGACTCAAGACCTGGAATTAATCCAATAACAATTTGTTTTTGTATCATGGTCATCCCCTTTTTTTGAAATAAAAACGCGGCTTTGGACAAAATCTCCTTACTGGTTGTGCCAAACATCCTTAAGTGTCCATGCCTGCAAAGAAAGCAATTTTGCTTCTCCGCCGTTCGCAAACAATTCAATGCCATTGCTACTCGATTTCGGATAAATGCGGCTTGTCATCACAGTTTCGCCGTTATTTACAAACAGTTCAATTGATGAGCGGTCAATAAAGATATGCAATGTAATCATACCGCCGCTGTCCGCTTTAGCTTTACGGATGCCGCCTTCTCCTGTGCCTGACTGATTGCGGTCTACGATGATTTTTTCTTCTGCTGTATCAAAGCGAATGACTGTTTTTTCTTCGCTATCAGCTGAGCAGCGGACATTCAAGCCAAATGAAGCGGCTGTTCCCTTTGTAAACTCAGCGATCAATTCCAGGCGGTCTCCCGCGACGTCTAGTTTTTCAGTTTCTGATACCATTTTCGGTCCGAAAGCGGATTTTTCGCCGCGAAGCAATTTCAATTCTTCCATCGGCTTCATCAGTAGCTTGCCGGCTTCATTAAATGTTAATTCGCGCGGAACTGTCAGCGCACCCGCCCAGCCATGCACCCGCTCAGGCATATCTGCTTCCCACATATTCATCCAGCCAAAGAGGATACGGCGTCCATTATCGTCTTTAAATGTCTGAGCGGCGTAAAAATCAAACCCCGCGTCAAGCTCTGTAAATTCACCGTGCTTAAACTCAGCTGTTTCGTAATCAAATGCGCCAATCAACGTACCTGTTTGATATAAGTTTTGATAACGATCTCCTTCTGCTGCCACACCCTGCGGTGAGAAGACCAGCACGTGTCTTCCTTCTAGTTCAAAAAAATCGGGGCATTCGAGCATAAAACCGAGCTTTCCGTCACTTTTCACAATAGCACCGCGGTCTGTCCAGGAAAGCAAATTGTCTGACTCGTACAAATGAACGTTGCCAAGCTTGTTTTTCTGACTGCCAATCACCATATACCACTTGTCGTTATGCTGCCATACTTTCGGGTCACGAAAATCATGGGACGCGCCTTCCGGAGGATGGGCAATGACCGGGTTCTGCGGATGCTTCGTGAAATGAATGCCATCTTTGCTTTCCGCAATACACTGCGTTTCGGTAATAACACCGTCTTCGTCCACATGGCCAGTGTATACAAGCGTCAGCACGCCATTATTGTCCACTGCACTGCCGGAAAAGCAGCCGCTTTTGTCGTATTCTTCATCTGGTGCAATCGCAATCGGCAAATGCTCCCAATGAACAAGGTCTTTACTTTTCATATGGCCCCAGTGGATTGAACCCGGCTTTACATCAAACGGATGATGCTGATAAAACACATGATATTCCCCATTCCACTGGATCAGCCCGTTCGGGTCATTGATCCAGCGTGCCGGCGCCATAATATGATATCCGAGTCGGTACGGGCTGTTTGCTGCTTTTTCGATATCCTTCTGGAATAACTCATTGTTTTTGTCTCTTACTTCATTCATTTACTTTGCCTCCCTTAAATGCCAGACAAGACTTTGGAAGTCTCCACTTAAGTTTGCAGGAATCGCTATACCTGCATACATCAATTCATCTCCTCCAACGACCTCGTCAGTTTCTTGAATATGATATTTTTTGTTCGGATCAAGACCTTCCATAGTAAAGGACCTGAATGGTGCATTTGGCGCATCAAGTACGCGGAAATAAGAGACAACGGCTTCCGTTTTTTCTTTATTGACAAACAGCCAAGCCGTTTCATTGCCTTCAAACGGGCTGAGCAGGCGGTAAAAGTCGCCAAACTGTACGAGTGAACGAATTTGCTTATAATCATTCACTTGCTGCTTTACTTCTTCTTTTTCTTCTGCGCTCAGCTTCGTTAAATCCAGTTCATAGCCCAGGTTGCCCGATGCCGCTACGTCTCCTCTCATTTTTAATGAAGTCGTCCGGTTTACCTGATGATTTGGAACAGCAGATACATGGGCACCCATTGAACTGATTGGATAAATTAAGCTTGTTCCGTACTGAATTTTCAAGCGGGACACCGCATCGGTATTATCGCTTGTCCATGTTTGCGGCATGTAATACAGCATGCCCGGATCAAAACGTCCTCCGCCACCCGAGCAGCTTTCAAATAGAATATGCGGAAAAGACGTAGTGATTTTTTCCATCACGTTATATAATCCCAGTATATAGCGGTGAGCGGTTTCACGCTGACGGTCCGCTGGCAACAGTGCCGACCCGATTTCCGTCATGTGGCGGTTCATATCCCATTTCACATATGTAATCGGTGCACTGGCTAAAATAGCTGAGACCGATTTGATAATATACTCGCACACATCTTCACGCGAAAAATCTAGAATCAGCTGGTTGCGGCTTTCCGACCGGGACGCGCCCGGTACGTGCAGGCACCAGTCTGGATGCTGGCGGTACAGCGCACTGTCCACCGAAATCATTTCCGGCTCAAACCAAAGGCCGAATTCCATCTCCATCTTCCGGACCCGGTCTGCTAAATCCTCCAGCCCGTTCGGCAGCTTTTGTTTATTTACAAACCAGTCGCCGAGCGATGTTTTATCATCATCCCGCTGGCCGAACCAGCCGTCATCCAAAACAAACAATTCAATGCCGAGTTCGCTCCCCGCCTTAGCGATTGCTTCGATTTTCTCCGCATCGAAATTAAAGTACGTGGCTTCCCAGTTATTAATGAGAATAGGCCGTTCCTTGTCACGGAATTCGCCGCGGGCCAGTCGGGTCCGGTATAGGTCATGATACGCTCTCGACATTCCGCCAATCCCTTCATGCGAATACACCATGACGACTTCCGGTGCCTGGAATGATTCTCCTGCTTCAAGCTTCCATGCAAAATCAAACGGATTGATGCCCATTGTCACACGCGTATTATCGAACGGATCCACTTCTGCCTGTGCTAAAAAGTTGCCACTGTACACAAAACTGAAGCCGTATACGTCCCCATGCTGCTCATCGGCATTTTTGCGGAGCAGCGCGATAAACGGATGGAGCTGATGGCTGCTCGCGCCACGGCGGCTTTCCACCGACTGCGTGCCGGAGCGAAGCGGCTGCCGTTCAATATGGCGCTCCCGGACATGGGCGCCGCTCAGCTGCAGAAAGTCAAAATCATCATCACGGAAATCAAGGCTTGCACTCATGGCACGCAGCAAGCGAAGCGATTCAGTACCCTCATTAATATACCGGACTGATCGCGTCATTACGTTGCGGCCTTCAAAGACCGTATATGAAAGAATCGCTTTCATGCCTGACAGTTTATCTTTTAAAGTGATTTCTAACGTAGCTGCTTCTTCATCTGACTCTACATATGTAGCCGGGAGTCCTTCGAGTGACGGCTTTCCGTTCACAATTTGGTGAGAATCATAGCGGAAATCGGTAATTGTCGTGCCGTTTTCTAACTGCACCTGTACAATCGGTGCCCGGTAATCCGTTGTGCCGTATACCGGAAATTCCTGCGGCAGTGTGTCGAGCGAGAAGGTCCGGTCTTCTGACGGATATGGATTTCCGGAAAATCCGCGGTCGGCATACTGCAGATAATTGGCAAAACGATAGTCACTTACTTTTCGTCCCCAGTACAAGTGTGCTAAAAAACCGTCGTTGACTACTTGCATCACATAACTTGTGTTACCTGCCTGCAAGTGAAACGTTTTAGTTGATTCGATATAGTGAATACTCATTTTTTTTTCGTTTTTTAATGTGTTGTTTGTCATGTTTTTCACCTCTGTTTAATTTGATCGAGTAAAAAAGCTGCAGGTATACGCTTGTCCCGCAGCTATCACACTTTTTATTTGATTGCGCCTCGAACAACGCCACCAATAACCCATTTTTGAGCAAAAATATACACAATGACCATTGGAGACAACGCCAACAAATAAGAAGCAAAAGCCAAGTTGTAATCCGCGCCAAATTCCGATTGGAAAATGTACTGTGCCAGCGGAAGCGTAGAATCAGCTGGATCACTTAAGATAATAAGCGGAAGAAGGAAATCATTCCACGCCCACAAGCATGTTAAAATGCCGATTGTGGCATTGATCGGCGAAAGCAGCGGGAAAATAACTTTCCAAAATACACCCCACGTGCTGCATCCATCCATAATCGCTGCTTCTTCAAGCTCAAGCGGAATAGAACGAATGTACCCAACATAAATAAAGATATTCAGCGCCGCCCCGTATACAATGTATAAAAAGATCAGACCACCTGGATTATCCATTCCAAACAGCGATACTTGTTTAACAAGCGGCAACATAATAATTGGAAATGGAATAAAAAGAGCGGAAACAAAATAATAATACATTACTTTGAATACGCGGCGGTGCATATTGCGGGCAATGGCATAAGCAACCAGTGAATTTGTCAGAATCGTAAAGACAACCGTTACAACTGTAATGAGCGCACTGTTGGTAAAGGCGCTAAAAAAGTTGGTGGCTTCAATTGCTTTGGCAAAGTTTTCAAAGTGAAAGCCTGTCGGCAGTGAAAAAGGCGATTTCGCCAGTTCCTGCGGTGTTTTTAAGGCAATGGAAACTGCTATATAAAGAGGAAACAAAATAAATAATGACCCTATGGCAATCAGTGATGTAATTGTCCAGTTTGTTTTCTTTGCCATTACATATCCATCTCCCTTTTTTGCAGCACTTTAATTTGTAAAACTGAAATAACGAGAATAACAATAAAGTACATGACCGAGTTTGCGGACTGATAAGCGAATTCTCCACCAAAACCGCCTTTGTAAATTAAAACTGAAATCGATTCAGTGGCGCGTCCCGGGCCGCCTCCTGTCAGAGCAAGCACTTGGTCAAATACCATTAAAAAGCTTTTCATTGCCAGAACCATATTAATCGTGAAAAACGGGGCAATCATCGGGAACGTAATTTTCCAGAATTCCTGCCATTTGTTTGCACCATCGAGGCTTGACGCTTCATACAATTCAGCTGGCACGGTTTGGAGCCCCGCCAAATATAAAATGACATTAAACGCACAAGCCTGCCAGACTGCCACAATGACAATTCCAATCCATGCTGTACTTTCACTTCCCAAGATATTGACTGATAAAAATCCGATATTTAACGTTTCCCCCATTTTCGGAATAACGTTAGCGAAAATGTAATTAAAGATATAGCCGACAATTAATACACCTAGAACGTTTGGCAAAAAGTAAATGCCACGGAAAAAGTTCTTTCCTCTAATTTTCGAATTTAATCCTAGCGCAATCACGAGACTCAACACATTAACCAGAATGGTTGAGAGAACCGCAAATTTAAATGTAAATAGATAAGAGTTTAAAATATTTCCGTCTTTAAACAAATTAATGTAATTTTTAAATCCGACAAAATCATAAACAAAGCTAATGCCGTCCCAGTTTGTGAAAGAATAATAAACACCTTGAAGAGCTGGGAATGTGTGGAACAAAGCGAATAGAAGAACGGCAGGAAGAGTCATTAAGTAAAAAGGAATGTCCTTTTTATTAAATCGTTTTTTCTTTGCAGTAGCTGGAATAGCAGACTGGCTAAGTGAAAGAGGCTTCTGGGCCATTTAGGTCATCTCCTTTTGTTAGAAAATAGGAACCGGTTTCTTGCCGGCCCCTATCCGGCCATAATTATTTGCGGTCTGCAACCTTTGCCCATTCAGCATCTAATGTTTTCAAGTATGCTGCTGGATCTTGATCTTTTACAAATACTTGAAGCTGTCTGTCTAGTCCTACTGCTGATGGGATGTAATGGTCTGGAAAATCAACCACTGCTCCTTTTTCGAAGCTTTCTTTTAATCCTTCTACCGTCGGATCTTCCTGTACAATGCCTTCTTTAGCAGAAAACGCATTTTGCTGGGCAATGTACTCTTTCGCTACTTCATCAGAAGTTAAAAACTCAATAAATTTTTGGGCTTCTTCGGGATGTTCCGTTGTTGCTGCCGTTGCAAGAAGCAAATCAACGCCTGACACCACTTTTGATTCACCCGGCGTGTTAGTTACAGGGAACGGGAAAACACCAAGGTCAATATCCGGGTTTGCTTTTTTGATTTCAGGAATAGCCCAGACGCCTTGCAGGTACATCGCTGATTCACCATTTGCAAACGCTGTATTTCCATCTGTATAAGCTTTTCCATCTTGATTTGGATGACTATTTTCGAGTAATTTCAAGTATTTTTCTGTTGCTTCTTTATGTCCTTCAGCAAACGTCGTTTCACCAGCATTCAGCTGTTTAAAGAAATCTTCCCCTTGTGTGTTTGCAGCGAGTACATTGTAAGAAGGAAGGGTAGTCCAGGCATCTTTAAACGTAAAGTAAAATGGAATTTTTCCAGAAGCTTTTACTTTTTCCGCTGCCGCAATAAATTCATCCCACGTTTGCGGTATTTCAAGACCCAACTCTTTAAAAATAGCTTTATTGTAAATAACGCCTACTGCATTTGCGGCATATGGCACACCATAGACTTCTTTGGCACCCGATACATCTTTTAACATTTGCACATAAGCTGGTTGAATGCCTTCAAGAGCAGGACTGTCTGACATATCTGCAACCGCTTTCGCGTCAACTAATTCTTTAAAGGTCACATCTGCACCCATACCAATGACATCGGGCATGTCCCGCTTAGCGATTCTTGTTTTCAAAACTGTCATCGCATCAGGCGGGTTAGATTGCACAACATCAATGGTAGGGTTTTCTTCTTCAAACTGAGTAATTAATTCATCAAACGTTCCTTTTGCTTCTGTCTTATATTGAAAGAATTCAATTTCTACTTTTCCGTCTTCTGAAGCACCTTCTCCATTTGAACATGCCGCAAGTCCTGAGAAAGCGAGAATTCCTGTCATGAATAAAGCTGTTTTTTTCTTCATCTGATCCACTCTCCTGTTAGTTTATTAGTAAATGATTAATATGGTTGGACAATACTTAAAGGATTAGAAGTTTTCTGACAGATCTCCGTTTATCTGCTCGCTTTCATTTTGACTTTGCTTATTACGGCTGCTTTTCCGTAGAATAAGTTCCGTCCCCAGTGTCATTTCCACTGGCACAGTTCGTTTAGTTATCAAACGGTCCGCAAGCAGCTTTACAGCGGCTTTTCCCAGTTCATCCGGATGAATTTTTACAGTAGAGAGCGGCGGATTTAAAAAGGCAGCGCTCTCAATGTCATCAAAGCTAATCACTGAAAGATCCTCAGGCACCTGAATACCTGCCTCATTTAGCGCACGGAGCGCTCCGATAGCCATCGGGTCACTCCCAATAATCATGGCATCCGGCATGTTTCCTTTTTCTATTAACCCCTTCATCAATTGGTAGCCTCCGTTTGGATTCCAATGATCTTTTAAAACGTATTGCGGATTGTAAAGACCTTTTTCCTGCATCACTTGTTGAAATGTTGCTTTGCGGATCTCATCTACCTCTGTAACAGCTTCACCGGTAATGGATTTGATAGAATGACTTCCGCCCATATAGCCAATCATCTGATGACCTGATTCAAGAAGTGTGTGAATCACTTCAATAGTTGCTCCTTTAAGGTCACTGCGCACAAGATCGTACTTTTTGTTTGCCGGAAAGTTGTCCACAAACACAATGTTTTTATTTTCATAATACTGGCTGACTACCTCTTCTGTATCGATTGCGCCAACAACGATAAGTCCATCAAGACCGTTCAAACCTGAAAAAATTTGATCTCTCTCTACTCTCAGCAAAGTGCCGATCTTTAAACCAAATTGCTGACATGTCATTTCAATGCCGAGTCGGATTTGTTGAAAATAAGGGTCGTTAAATTCGTCTTCTTCAGAAGTAGTTAAAATAACGCCGATTGTGTATTCCGATGAGTTTAGCCCATTTGTTGATTTTGAGTTTTTTTTCCTCGGCGGCTTATAATCTAGCTCTGCAGCCACTTCAAACACCCGTTTTCTTGTATCTTCTGTAACAGAAAGCGTTTGATCGTTGCTTAAAATACGAGAAACCGTTGCTGTTGATACGTTTGCTTTCAATGCAATCTCTTTAATAGTTGCCATTTCCTATCCACCTTTACTTTAAATTTAGTTATGTTTACTAAATTTATATTTAGAATATATCAAAAATAACGGTTATAATCAATATATTTATTAAAATTATTTAAAAAAAAGTGAATTTTCTTCCATAATTAAGTTATGTTTACTAAATACTATAGTTTTTCATTGAATTTTCTAGGTTTATCTAGACAGAAACTGAAGGCTTCCTATATATACAAACTGTGGCGTCTGATAGAATTTATAATATAATTACAACTCAATCTTTCAACATAGCTAACGAACCAATTCGCTGGAGGACGTTCTCCGGGCAAGTGTCCAACTATTCCATGAACGAACGGACGGATGCACGGATATCTTTCTGGGTGGCATGGAACCGGTTGACGATGACACTTCCTTTCAGCCAGTCCCACATACGCTCAACGGCGTTAAGCTGCAGAGAATATGGAGGCAGAAAAAGCAGCGTGAGGCAGTGTTTGTTCTCCTCTAAAAAGGGTTTTAAGAGCCTGGCATGATGAATCCGGGCATTGCCTGGGATCATGACGATATGCCGGTCTTTATGCATCCCTAGAATATAACGGAGAAACGCCAGAAACGTCTGCGCACTGCACGGCTCTTTCTCCATGCAGAAGAACTCGCCATTTTGGACGTTCACACAGCCAAACAAGCTGACAGACGCGTGGTGGCCGTAAGTGGGGATCTGTTTTTGTCTGCCTTTAAGACTCCATATTGAGTGCAAAGCCTGGTAATCCCGGATATGGCTTTCGTCTTCATATAGAAAGACTAACTCGTCTGTGGCGTTTTTTTTATCATGTTGAGCTCTTTTTGAAAGGCTTCCTGTTTCCTGGGGTCTGCCCGTTTCCATGTATACGTCGGGCGTGTATAGCTGAAGCCCCAGCGTTTCAGCATCTTGCCAATGCCCATCCGGGTCATCTTAATCGAGAATGTTCCTTCCAGGACCTCTTTCAAGATCCGGGTATCCCAGCAGGTTTCACAGCCATACCCTTCTTCAGCCGAGGTGCTGTGCTCAATCATCCGTTTTACTTTTCCACCAGCCTATATTTTGATATGATAATCATAGGTTTTTTGGGGGACGTCTTCCGTATAATCACAGCCATGATTATACATAATGGAAGACGTCCTTTTCCTTTCCCAGCTTTATCGAGGACATTATATCCGTCAATCGCTGGACAGGCAAGGACGTCAGCAATGGGTCATTATTAGATAGCATTAACAACAGACAAAAAAGGCTGGTTACCTTAGCCAGCCTTTTTTGGTGATTATTGTTGTTTATATTGAGGTTCTTCTTGCAAGATTTGCTCGATGCGCGGAGAGAAATTATCAATAATCGTCTGTGTTTTTTGAGCAGCATCCTGATAAAGTGTTTTTGCCTGTTGATTTTCGGTGCCAAGCGCAAATGTTTCGAAACTCGCCTGAACGGTTTTGAGTCCAGCCATTGTTTGTTTTACGTCACTGATAACGGTCATCGCTTATTCCTCCTTGTGTTTTTTTTAGAACGGTTTTAGGATGACGAGAATGGACCTTTTTTATGTTTTTTAAATTTATCCAGATTGTGAAAAAGGCTCCATACACATCTTTACTCTTTTTGATCCATGTAAAGCTGTTTCATGTCTATATTTTTGCAGCAAAAAGGAAACACCTATGTTACTCCATCCAAAATGGCACCTGGACTCTTAGCGGGTGCTGCTTTTTTCACTATCCAGCTTCCTATGGATAAAAAACTTTTCATTGGTTAATTTAAAAATGGTCATTACTTTGAGGAGGAATAACAGTGAAAAAAATAAGCATATTAGCGGCAGCTTCCCTGGCCATTTTCTCGTTAATGGGATGTAATAATAATCAAGATGAAGAAGCAACGAACAAGGATAACAATAATGGAGCAGAAAATGTCGTCCATGAAGAGAATAATGACACAAACGATACTGACCTGGATAATAACGATCAAACACGGTTTGAAGCTGCTGAAGAAGCTGCCGATCGCGTAGCTAAATTAGACGAAATAGACAGTGCAAACGTAATTGTTGCAGACCAAACGGCATATGTAGCTGTCGTTATGAGTGATGGGAAAAATGAAGAAGTAACAGAGGATGTAGAGAACAAGATTGCCGAACAAGTAAAGTCTTCAGATTCAGCTATTCAAACGGTATATGTATCCGCCAATCCGGATTTTGTAGACCAAATGAAGGACTATGGTCAACGGATTCGGGAAGGCGATCCAGTCGGAGGCTTAGTTGATGAATTTAGCGATATGGTTCGAAGAGTATTTCCTGATGCTCATTAAATAAAAGAACCATGTTCTAAGAACGGCCAAAGAGCGAGGGCGGAAAGCACCGTCATCTCTTCTGTAATAACATTATCCTTCCTGTTAACTTATTCAAAACGCCTTATTATCATACAGATGTTAATTTCTCACATAAATCCTCGTATTAGTTTAATGAAGCAGGCTTCCAGCAATTACAGAAATAAAAAACAACGGGATAATAAATTAGAGCATGGAAAATAATACCCCGAATAACCAGCCTTCTGTGTCAACATACTAAAAACGTTTGGTCAGTCTTTTCAAAACAGTGTTACCGAAATCAAATAAAAGGAAGGGGAGTTATTTTCATGAATAATCGTAATGGGATGCTTTCTTCATTATTTACTTGGGTAACAACGGCGGCGGCTATTTTGGGACTCGCAAGAGGAATGCGCAATGGAACCTTCCAGCCGTTCCTGCAAACCATTCGGAGTTTCATGAGTGGATCTGCAGCCCAACAAATTCCACAGGCTGTGCAGGGAATGATGAATGGGCAGGCCGCGCAAAACATGGCACAGCCCCTCCAAGGGATAATGAATAACCAAGGTTCCCAACAGCAGTCATCCAACCAAAAACCGAACAATATGAAACAAAGTATAACCAATCCGAGCAATAATAAATCAAATTAAAGCAGCTTAGCTTATAGATATGGCCTGTATCAAGGCCGTTCTATAAGCTTTTTTATTTTTTTAGTTAAGTATTCACCTTTCTCTTTTTATCCATACTAATCACAATATAAAGAGAAGGGTGAAGTCATGATACGCAAAATTGTTATATCCGTTATTCTTTTCATATTCATGATCGCTGGTCTATGCTGGTATTTTTTAATTACGCCTACAAAGTCCGACGCTTCTATCCTTGGGAAGCTTGTCACAATTCAACCATGAAAATGATTGGTCTAATCGTATGTGGAAAGCAATCGGATTAAACAATCAATTTGCGGCAAATGAATTGAAGTACTTTATTCAAAAGGATCAATTACCGCCCTTTACACTGGCCTACTTCCCCGATATGGACCACCAGCTTCATAAAAATGGGCCAAAGGAGCGTAAAGGAATTGAAGAAATGGATAAGCAGCTACAGATGATCTTGAACACCTATCCTTCATGGGAGGAAGCGATTCAAAAGGCCGTCTGGATTGTACATGGTGACAGCGGGCAATCTGCTGTTATAAATGACCGCAGCAAGGCGCTGATCGATGTAAATATGTTATTGGATGAATACACGTTTTGGCAACCGGATGAATTATTTGACAAGCAGCTTGCTTTAGCTGTCAATGAACGTATGGCGTACATTTATCTACAAGATGAAACGATTAAGCTCTCTGCTATTTCATCAAAGTTAAAAACCGATTCCAGGATTGGGTTCATTGCCTGGAAGAAGGGTGAGATCAGTTATGTAACGGCGGCAGGATCCGTAAGATAGGTAGTTTCTTAAATAAAAAGCATCTTGATTCTGTACAGGATCAAGATGCTTGTTGGTTTTCTGAAGGTTTATTTTTCCTTGTTGAATAATTTTATACAGGTTGCTCAGCGCAGCAATTCGAATTGCTTTTCTTTGATAAGCTTTTGAAGTTCCTTCTCTTGTATGCATATATGTGCGGGAACACCTTGGCATAAATAACGGAATTCAATAATATCGTGATCTATCATGTGTTCCCCAACGATTCTTAACCCTCGCCGGTTCATTTCTTTTCTCAATTCTTTCAACTGTTTTAGGGCTTGAATCTCCTGATACTGATTAGCTGATGAATAGACTTTTTTCATTTTTATATTCGATTTTTCAGCCTCTTTTCTTTCACTCTGCAGGCTTCGTATTGTTAGATTGTTTATGATATAGTCGTGAACGATTTTTCTGTCTTCATCTGTAATGGTTATCATGATTAGCCCCCTTAAATGCGGAAAAATGTCTATTTTCTTCATTAATAATTTTATTGCAGATGCGACACCAAAAACTCTCCCGTTAATTAGTCTTTCATAACTTAAAGATTCTTTCTCAAAGGAGATATTCCTTTCAAAAAAATGAATTTTTTAAGTTATTTACTAGGAAAACAGAGGTTTATTAATTTATGTCTAGCAGCTATGAGAAATAAGTTAATAGCAAAATAAATTTTACTTTTCACACTAAGAAATTGATCGTTATGACAGGCAAAGAGAGCTGCCGAAAAATACGGAGAGCCCTTTCTATAACCAGAGCCATACTGAAATCAGGATTGCTTTCTTTAAGACTTCTTGCCGTGATGTACAATGCGATTCGACTATGCTCTATATGCTGCTGTTTATGGAGTATCCCTTTTTACCGCATATTAGTAAGAGAAATTATCTGCACCTCCCTCATCCCTTTTTAAAATCCAGGAATTTATAGGCTTCACTTTCATAACGTGTAAGAAGCGATAGGAAAGGTGGTGAAAATGCATATGGAAATACCGATAACTGGATTCATTATTGATTTAGACGATTCAAATTCTGACCATTCTCACCACTTGTATATTACGACATGGAATGGCCGGCCCGTCCATATCCATCATTTTTCAGGAGTGACTTCTTTTAATGCCGGACACCATCATCACTATGCTGGCACAACGGAACCTGCTCCTACGGGAGTACCCCATACTCATCGATACTTTACGGTTACTTCCTTTGATGATGGACACGAACACGAAATCCGTGGGGTGACTGGTCCTGCTATCCCCCTACCTGATGGCAGACATTATCATACCTTTCAGGGAATAACGACTGTTAACGGCTCTCATCCCCATTCCCACAAATATAGCGGCAACACTAGCGTTTGAAACTCCGAAAAAGCTGTCGGATAGTCCGACCGACAGCCTTTCACTAAGGGGTGTATTTCACTATAATTGCGCCATCATCAGTATCTGCCTGACTGCCCTCCGTGAGGATATCCTCCGCGCCCAGGATAATGGGGGTAACGTGGATATGGCCGATAATACGGCGGATATGGGTAATAGTATGGTGGATATGGCTGATAATACGGCGGATATGGATAATATGGCTGTCTTGGTCTTGGATAAGAATATGGCATTTGTACTTCCATTGCATCATCTACATGATCACTGTCACTTAATGACGAGAACTGTTCTTCAGGGTGAAAATCCTTCAAAGTAAAAGCCTCCCCTTACGTTTTTCGCTTCTCCATCATCTTATTCGATTTCTCCTAATGTGGTGTAAAGGAAAAAGGGAAAAAAAATTGAGGCAAAGTTTACTGAATGGTTCTTTTGTCCTATTTCCCTTGGATTTGCTCTATAAAGATTTATACACTCCTCTGGTCATTCTTATTTAGCTTTCTTGACGAACACATGCATAATGTAAGCCAGCGCATGTTTAATGTGGTCACTGAATAACCTTAAAGTAAATTTCATTTATTATTTAAGGGGGATAAGTGATGGATGCTCTTTTCGTAAGCAGATCTTTAGACGAAATACGGTTTTGGTCCAGAATCATGAAAGAGCATGCTTTATTTTTAAGTCTCGGGTTTACGTATGAGGACAAAGAACTGATCGAGGAAGCAAAACAATTTATTAGAGTATTTGAACAGATTGAACAACAATTGAGCACATACACGATTCATACAGATCCCCAACTAATTAAAAAATTTAACAGTCAAGTTTATCAAGCCGCTGCGTCCATTTGGGCATTTAAACGTAAGGTACTGGGATTGATTTTACGTTGTAAAATCAGGTCAAACAACTACGCACTATTAGTGGATCATACAAGTCGTGAAGCTGCCTATTTTGCTAAGCGCTTAAAAGAATTAAACGAAGGTAAATTAAAACCTTTACCTGAAGCGATTATTAAGGAAAATGTATTTTTCCTTAAAATTATGGCTGATCATGCCAAGTTTATTGGGCATTTACTTGATCCTTCCGAAAGAAAATTAGTTGAGCAGGCACGAGAGTTTAGTTATGATTTTGACCAACTGCTTTACCAGGCGATTGATTTAGATTCGATGAGTCCACAATCCGAAACAAGACCAATCTTAAACCAATTCCTGGATGAGAATCGGGTTTCCGTAGTCTCTTTACGAAATTTCAAGAAAACAGCCCGGGATTTAATCGAGGAATGTAAAATTAAAAGCAATATTCATCCTCTGCTGGCCGATCATGTTTTCCGTGAAGCCGAAAGGTTCTTGCATATCATTGATATGTTTGAGGCCAGTCTTAAAAAAGCAAATTAACACAGATTATAAAGCGATTTAAATAAAAAAATGACTGTCGGTGACAGTCATTATATACATATGGAAAATCGGAAAGGTACATAAATCGTACTTCAGTGTTTGAATATTAACTACTAGTTTAAAAAAATAGATAAAAATCACTGTGAAAAATAAGCATCAGGCACTGATGCTAACTGAAATCTTCAAAAAAATTTTTGGGGCTTCTCTGCCTTTATTAATTCATTTTACAAGCCAAATAAAGCATAAAAAAATTATTTTTTTACATTTTTGCCCATACCTTTAAAGAAATTAATCTTCTCCTTTTAATAAAAATACTTTCCCTAAATGGATTAGATTAAGTGTCGTAAACAATTTAATTTGGTTCTACATGCACATGGACTTCAAAGACATCATATTCCTTTATTCCCCTTACTTTTTCTTTTGTACTTTTCGGGGAATAATGACGATTAACGAATCTCCTTCCCATTCCCATAAATAAGGTGGCAGCACTAATACTTGAATTATGTTAAATAAGTTCTGCTAATCTACGAGTAGAGGCTGAAAAGCATTCTATCATTATTTATATCTTGAATGACAGTTCTCGAGAACATGAAGCCGATCAACTAAAAAAAGAACAGTTGCTAATAAACAACTGACGAAGTTTAGTTCCCTTCCCATTTTTGCTGATCGGGTATGCTGCATCCATAGAAAATCATGAGTCAACCCCGTTCAAAAAGATCTTTATCTCCTCCTCTGTTCCTTTTCGAAGATCTTTGCGTTAGTTATATCGTTCTCGCTAAAGAAACTTCTATTAACTTGCTGTCCAGTTATTTTTTCTAACTTTCGGACTGCCAGTTCAAAGTCTTCATCTGACATTTGCTTAGATGCCCACATCGAACATAGCATAGCGAAAGCAATAGGTATTGTATCCACTTTAACAATGACATTCACATCTACATCAGAGTTTCCGCTATCTCCAATGGATAATCGGTTCCGAAGATCCTCACGGGAGGAAAACTTATCGGAGTTAGAAATTGATGATCGTCTTGAGGCCATTATGTAACCCCCTTTCAAATAAAAGGTGGGATATTGTGATATCCCACCATATAAATATCTTAAAAGTTCCTTTTCTTACGCAGCTACTCTTGAAGAACGTTACCTACGTCTTCTGTTGTTACTTTCTTGTTCTTGATCTTGTTCCTGATCTTGTTCTTGGTCGGCGTCTGCTTCAGAACGAACTCGTGTATTTGAATCAGAATCGACATCTACATCCACTCTAGAATTCCCGCTGTTCATAATTTTCGCAATATTCGTGTTGCGGTCTACGTTTCTAACATCATTCTCATTATCGACATCTACATCACTTCTTACATCTACATCGTTCTCAAAATCAACTTCTGCATTTGAACGAGAATTAGATCGATTACGGCCAGCAGATTGGTTGTTTCTTCTCATATTTGATTTTCTTCTCATTTCAGACATATTTACCCTCCTCTCGTTTTCTATATAAAGACTGCCCTAAGTCATCTTGTTCTGTGCCTTCTACTGACTGTTTTAATCTTGTTCTTGTTCCTGTTCTTGATTCTGATCTTGGTCTGCATCTGCACGTGAACGAACCCGTGCATCCGAATCAGAATCAACATTGATATTCAGTCTAGTGTTTCCACTATTAACGAGTCGTGCAATATTTGTATTGCGATCTAAGTTAGTCACTTCATTTTCGTTGTCAGTATCCACATCGCTTCTGAAATCGACCTCATTCTCAAAGTCAACATTTGCATCAGAGCGGGAATCCGATTCAGAACGACTATTATTAGATCTCTCGTTTCCGTCTGCATCAAAGTGTCTCCATCCACTTTTCATCTTTTAACCTCCTTTCTTCTTAATAATTAAGATATTCATGAATGGACAACATGGACTGTATGAACATCCCAATCGCATGAATAAATTTTTTGTTAACAACCTTGCGATCACTCTCTAGCAGGCTGATACTGTTTTATATGCTATTCATGAATATGGGCGCAATAGATTGTAGACTAAGCTTGCTGCGAAAAATATAATTTAGTAAAAGAAAAAACTACTTTCCTCTATTGTTGGTAACTTTTTTGGAAAAGTTAAGCAATCTTCATTAAGTAATGAAAGAAATCATACGATGCATAGTGCTGGTTATTTGAAACCTGGCAATTCTAAAAATGAAGTGATCTTTCTTTGAGTTACTATGCTCATGATGACGATTGGAAGAAAAAACGTGTTTAGAAAAAATCACTTGGATAATTTGTATTGATCCATTAGCACTTGAAAAACCCCTTCTTTTTCAATCCCCTCTCCTAAATCAGTCGGATTACATGTAATATGAGCAATATTATAAATCTTGGTGATTGCAATAATATCGTTTTTCTTAATGAGTTCATTACAGATTCGACATCGAACGTTCCCCGTCATTTCATTACCTCTTTTATGCTTAAACATTCTTCTTCGAAAGACATTTCCTTTTCAAAAAATAAGATTATTTTAAGTCTTTATTGTCTAAGGCGTATAAAAGAACAGATGCCAATTTTAAAAAGATGATTTAATTTATGCGCATGGCTGGGAGAAATAACTTAGAAGTAAAATCAATTGAATTCAACCTCTCATTCATCCCGGTATCATTAAAAGGATGAATAAGCACAAAGTCAAAATAAATTAATTTTTGAATGACTTACCGAAAAAAATAAAACATCTTTTTTTATCTAAAAATTAAGAGAAAGGAGATGATAAGTTTATTCAAAAGAAAAGGACTGGAGATGTTGAAAATGAGATTTGGAGTGACGTATCAAACATCAAAACGAGTGGGAAGTTTGTATATGCCTGTTGGACCAGATCGATATGAAATTGTAGAAATAAATTCCAGTATAGGTAAAGCACCGGAGGAATTAATAAAAAAAGAAATAGGCGTTAGAGTAGAAAGTAATCGTGAAAGTGTTTATATATATGCAGTCGAGGTGTTGCAACCTTAAAGCTAAAGGAGTCGTAGCGGCCACTCCAGCGAGATACGCACACTCGTAAATTACTGCCTGCTTTTCAGGCGTTACATTCGGATAATCAAAACCCGCATAAATTCCCACTGTATGATCAATCCAATTCACTCCACATGGAAACCTAAGCCCCAAAAATTCAAGTATTTTTTTCAGGCAGGCTATAATCGATTCTTCTAATCAAGTTTTCAGCTCCTAGCAACTCTACCACCTCCTATTATTTTGATATACTATAATTTATTCCTAGAGCCTGTAACACGATTGAGCGATCAACTCGCATAAAGGATATACTGTGCTTTGCTGAGATTCCCATTTGAATTGACTGTTCGTTTTGACTGATCTTTCTGTTTCGTTTTCCGCAAATAGGCTGGAAGTTTAGATTCGAATTTTTTCGCACATTAGGCTTTGACTTCTTCTTGTGTCCATTGCTGCTCAACCACTACTGATCGATAAGCCATCTCATTGTCTCTCTCCCATTCTCTTTCCTGTAAGTTCCTCAAACCACTCTTTGTCCTTCGTAAGAAGCGCCAGATCAATAAGCGCTGTTTTATCCTGCTTTTCATCCAACAATCTGCCAAGGGGTTCAAGACGATGCTTCTCAAATAGCAGCCTTGTTGGCTTTGTCCATTTCACTTCGCCGTTTTTGATTCTGGCGACTCTCACTATTTCAATTTGAATGCCGGAATAACCGATGTGACTGACATATCCGATGACTGTAACGTCCCCGATTTTGACTTTCTTCCACGCTCCGATCTCCAAGGCTGTCACCTCTTTTTTGAATAAGCAAAACACAAACCTTATTAGGGATAAAAAGGCGGTAAATTCATAGATTTTCCTGTAAACTCTGTCATTGCGGTTCCTGCTGTCTTAGTACTAACACAGCTGATAAAAATCTTTTTTAAACCTCCTAAACCATTCATTCCAACAATAGTGCTGGTAATCGGCTTATTAATTTCAATATTTATAAGCCACATAGATCATTTAGTTGCCGGCTTAGTTATGGGATGGTTTTATGGTTATGCAGCCATCAGTTCCTAAGCTTCTTTAAAAACAACGATCCTGTCTTATCTAAAAAAAGTAAGACATAAATAATATGCGAAAGTTCACTATTCAGCGAACCAAATGTCATTTTCTCAATCGTTGCTTCATATGATGAATTTAGCCGGATACCTCCATTGCTCTTATTCAGAAATTTTCGAAGTAACTATTCTCGGCTGGAATAGTTACTTTTTTTCCAAAATTCCCCCTCAAACCTTTACTATTCTATCTTGCAAATTCCCATTACTGTTCGTGTAAACCTAAGATCACCGCTTCCTCCCCCCACTCCCCCTGTTTATATTCTATTACCGTTACTCCCTGCCCGATCGTCTGTTCAAGCAATTTCCGACGGAGCGAAAATCCCTTGAAGCTGGTCCGCCTCTAACATCGACAATGACCCAATCTCCCTCTGAAAACTGCAAGGCTGTCACCCCTTATTCAGTTTTTGAACGTCCTTTTTGTGATAGTTAGCAATTTGGACGGACTATTGAATAAAAAATTAAAATCATTGTGTCGTATTTAAAGAAAGTTCGCCGCGAATAACTAACTGGGACATCCTCTTAATTAAACTTCAGGTATATTAACAGCCTAGGTTTAACGTATTAACTGTAAATCTCTAAAAATCCTTTTCTTTATCACAACGCAGCATTTTCCACATAATATTATAAGGAGATCGTACCCATTACATTTCAGGAGGGAGTGCATTGAGCAAACGCCATCTAAGGGTTGTTCAACAGGAAGATTCTTCGCTGTCTTCTGCAGTAAATGCATCTAAACTCGATGTTGTTGCTTCAGGACTTGTAACCTTTGCTGATGCTATCGCAGCACTCTCCGCGCTAACGGCTCTAGTTGCCGTAACAAACAGCGACTCTCAAGATCAATCCAATTCCGAACCACTCCAAAAGCAGTTAGCAGCAATGAAAAAACAAATTGATTATTTAACGAAAGAAATCTCTAAAAGACAGTAAACATTTAGCTGCTTCACTCATTTTATTGATTTTTCCACTTCGCTCGGGTCTATTTCATATTCCGCCCGAGCGCCTCTTCAGGTGATTTTTTAAAATGGAGGTGGTTTTTATGGCGATGTTGATTGACGTATCAACATCACAACATCAATTAAAACTTTTTAATGGAAACAGACTCATAAAAACGTATCCGATTGCAGTTGGTAAAATCTTGTCCCCCACACCTTCTGGAACATACACAATTATCAATAAACAGCTTAATCCGGGCGGACCATTTGGCGTTCTTTGGATGGGATTGTCAAAACCTCATTATGGGATACACGGAACAAATAACCCAGCTTCAATTGGCAAGAATGTCTCACATGGATGTATTAGGATGTTTAATCATGATGTTCTAGAATTGTCATCTAGCGTTCCAATTGGTACTAGGGTTTTTATTCATAAATGACTCTGTTAATCCCCTCTCTACTACATGTTTTAGCTCAACTTTTTCATTTTATTTGCATAAGCGATTCTTAAATGGCGCATAATGATTTCGGCATTACAAAATGGCACTTTTAAAATGTCCACCTCAATTTAGCAGGCAGGTCCTTGCCTGACTGCTTTTTTACACTAAAAATCCTGCAATAGGATAAATGATAATCAATAAGAAGAAAGGAACGGTTAGTTCATTCTTCTTACTTTACATGCTGGACGTACTGTTGAATAAAATTTTGAAATTTCAACATGATATCATTAAAAAAGGATGATATCTCACTGGATTTCCTCACAATCTCAACTCCTGTTCTTATAAAGAAAGCACTCTCTGAAATCAAAGAGCGCTTTTTTGTCGTTATTAAATCAATCCATCCAGCCATCCCAATAGTGGCTGCAATACCAGCAAAATCAGGTAAGCAACAATCGCAATATAAGCTGTGCTTTTATGTTTTTGCTCTTTTTATGCTCATCACCGGCTACAATGTACATCAAGGCTGTTTTCTACATGAATTTCAATCGGGGGATCAATTTTAAGAAGAATAAGAAGCAATTCATTTTCTAACTATGAGTTTTTTTAAATTTAAAGAAAATAAAAAAGCGTCAAACCCTTATAAATCAAGGTTTGACGCTTTTTCGGGGGATGATATTACATCATGCCGCCCATTCCACCCATGCCGCCCATATCCGGCATGCCCATTCCGCCAGCTCCAGCTGGTTCTGGCTTGTCTGCTACAACAGCTTCTGTTGTTAAGAACAGTGCTGCGACAGATGCTGCGTTTTGAAGAGCGTAGCGTGTTACTTTCGTTGGGTCGACGATACCTGTATCGATCATGTTGACCCATTCGCTTGTTGCTGCGTTGAAACCGATGCCGATTTCTTCGCGTTTCAGACGGTCGATGATTACCGAGCCTTCAAGACCTGCGTTGTACGCGATTTGACGGACTGGCTCTTCAAGGGCACGAAGGACAATTTTCACGCCTGTTGCGACGTCGCCTTCGCCTTCTACTGCGGCTACTTTGTTGTATACGTTCACGAGCGCTGTACCACCACCGGATACGATACCTTCTTCAACCGCTGCGCGTGTTGCGTTCAAGGCATCTTCAATGCGTAGTTTGCGTTCTTTTAGTTCTGTTTCTGTTGCTGCGCCGACTTTGATTACCGCTACGCCACCCGCTAGTTTTGCAAGGCGTTCCTGCAGTTTTTCACGGTCGAATTCAGATGTTGTTTCTTCAAGCTGCGCGCGGATTTGGCTGACGCGGCCGCCGATGTTTTGTGAATCGCCAGCGCCCTCAACGATCGTTGTGTTTTCTTTTGTCACAACGACTTTAGAAGCGCGGCCAAGCTGTGTGATATCTGTTGTTTTCAGTTCAAGACCAAGCTCTTCTGTGATCACTTCGCCGCCTGTTAAGACTGCGATATCTTCAAGCATTGCTTTACGGCGGTCACCGAAGCCAGGTGCTTTAACAGCTACTGCGTTGAATGTGCCGCGTAATTTGTTTACAACAAGTGTTGCAAGCGCTTCGCCTTCTACATCTTCAGAGATCAATAAAAGCGGTTTGCTTTGCTGAACAACCTGCTCAAGCACTGGCAGGATTTCCTGGATGCTTGTAATCTTTTTATCCGTAATCAAAATATACGGATTTTCAAGGACCGCTTCCATTTTGTCAGAATCTGAGATCATGTATGGAGATGCGTAGCCGCGATCAAATTGCATACCTTCTACAACGTCAAGCTCTGTTGTGAAGCCTTTTGATTCTTCGATTGTAATAACGCCATCGTTACCAACGCGCTCCATTGCTTCTGCGATCAATTGGCCAACTTCTTCGTCAGCAGATGAAATCGCCGCAACTTGTGCAATCGATTCTTTGCCTTCGATTTGTTTTGAAATAGCTTTTAGCTCTGTAACAGCTGCTGCAACTGCTTTATCCATACCTTTACGGATGCCGACAGGGTTTGCACCTGCTGTTACGTTTTTAAGACCTTCACGAATCATCGCCTGCGCCAAAACCGTTGCAGTTGTTGTACCGTCACCGGCTACATCGTTTGTTTTGCTTGCTACTTCTGCTACAAGCTTTGCACCCATGTTTTCAAATGCGTCTTCAAGCTCGATTTCTTTCGCAATTGTCACACCGTCATTTGTAATAAGCGGCGAACCGAATTTTTTCTCCAATACGACGTTGCGTCCTTTTGGTCCAAGCGTTACTTTTACGGCATCTGCAAGCTTGTCTACACCAGCAAGCATTGCGCGGCGTGCGTCTTCACTGAATTTAATATCTTTAGCCATTTTAAAAGTGCCTCCTTTAAATTAATGATTCTATTAGTCGTTTCGTTTCATGTATAGGGGATCAAAGGCTAACTACGCCGCGTCCTGCGGCAGCACCTTTTTAACCCACATCGTGTGGGTCTTAGCCGATAATAGCTAAAATGTCGTTTTCACGGAGCAGCAAGTAATCTACGCCTTCGTATTTCACTTCTGTTCCTGCGTATTTTGAGAAGATGATGCGATCGCCTTCAGCAACTTCTAGTGCTACACGCTCACCGCTGTCAAGAACACGTCCTGTTCCAACTGCCACAACTTTGCCTTCCTGTGGTTTTTCTTTTGCAGAATCAGGAAGTACAATTCCGCTGGCTGTTTTTTCTTCAGATTCTACCAGTTCAATTACTACGCGGTCACCTAGTGGTTTTAACAAGTGAAACCCTCCTCAAAAATGGTTAAATAAGTTTTATTAGCACTCTACTCTAATGAGTGCTAACACAAGTATTATCATAAAGGAAACCGTATCTCGTTTGCAAGCGTAAAGCTAAAAAATTTTCAGACTGCTTATTTGAAGCGTGTTCTGTTCAATAGTACAATAAGAACAGGATGCCCATTTGAGGGCTTTGATCTTAATAAAGGGGTTTTTTTGTGAAAAAAGAATATGGGTTTATTTTAATCACGTATATCTTGATGCAACTCTCCGGTATTGTCGGGGGACCGCTTCTTTATAAAACCGGCGTGGCGCTTGGGGTCGAACCCATCCGAATGGAAACGCTTGTCCCAGGATACTGGACGGTGATCAGTTTTTCGCTGGCGACGCTCATTATCCTGCTTATTTTATGGCGGTCGACGTACAGAAATGATATTGAGCGCCAGAAGCCTGTTCCGCTTCATTTCGCGGCGCTCTGGGCTATTCTTGGTGTATTCATGGCTTTTGCCGCTCAAATCATAGCCAGTAGCATCGAAACAAGACTCGGCATCCCACAAGGCTCAGAAAATACGCAGGACATTATTGAGCTCGTCAAAGGTGTGCCACTAGTCATTTTGGCGGTTGCAGTCTTCGGTCCTATCTTAGAAGAGATCGTCTTCCGCAAAATTATTTTCGGTTCGCTTTACAACCGGCTGCCGTTTTTCTTTGCGGCGCTCATTAGCTCGCTTATGTTTTCTGTGGCGCACGCGGAACTCGAGCACACGATATTATATGCGGCGATGGGCTTTACATTCGCATTTCTTTACGTGAAAACAAAAAGAATTATCGTGCCGATTGTAGCGCACGTTTCGATGAACACGTTCGTTGTGCTTATACAGTATGTATTTGCGGACGAGATTCAGGAAATGATCCGAAAAGCGGAGAAAATGGAACAAATGTCGCAATGGATCAGATGGTTTTAAGGAGGAGAAAATGTGCAGTCGTATTTCACAAGAGGCATCTTTTTTAATATACTCGGCATCTTTTTCGTGTTTCTCGCGATTCAAGATGTGAACAACAACGAGTTCGGTTTTTTCACATACTTGCTTATTCTGCTGGCAACGATGGATATCGGCACCGGCATCCGTCTCATGTTTACACATTTTAAACTGAAAAATAAGCAAAAATAAAATCCGTCCAGTTTATTGGACGGATTTTTCATCTTGCATTGTTGCACGGGCTTCTGCCTGCTGTGCTTTTTTGAAGCCGATTTTCGAGACAAAAATGCTCACTTCATACAAGATAAACAGCGGCATGCTCACGATCATATGCGAAATGATGTCAGGCGGTGTAATCAGCGCTGCAATAACGAGTAAAATAAAATACGCATAACGGCGGATCTGGCTTAAAAACTGCGGTGTCACAATGCCAAGACGCGTTAAAAACAGCGTGACAACCGGCAGCTGAAACAAAAAGCCGAACGGAATAGTCGTTTGAAATAAAAACTGGAAATATTCATTAATGCCAATAACCTGCTCGATATTTAAATCCCCGGACAGCTCCATCATAAAATGAATGATATAAGGGAATAAAACAAAGTAGGAAAAAGAGAGCCCGCCAAGAAACAGCAGAACGGACGCCGGGATGTAACTGAGCGTGACCCGCCGTTCTTTTTCATGCAGGCCCGGGCTTACAAATGCCCAGAGCTGATATAAAATAACCGGCGACGTTAAAATAATGCCAATTACAAATGCCATTTGAAAATAAATTTTCAACGGATCGGTCACGCGAAACGCATTCATTGTTAATGCCGCCGCTTCATCGGCATGCTGCAAGTAATGAATGATTGGCTTCGCGAAAAACAGCCCGGCAATCACAGCAATAAAAAAGAAAACAACGACAATCACCAGCCGTTTTCGAAATTCTTCTAAATGTTCATATATCGTCATGTCCTGCTGACTCATTTGTCAATCATCCTAACATTACTTGGACTCTTTTTTGTCCTCTGTCTGATCGTCATCATCATCGGCTAATCCTTTTGTTGAGTTTTTAAACTCACGCAATGTATCACCGGCTGCTCGTCCGAGTTCCGGAAGTTTTTTCGGTCCGAAAATCAAAAGCGCTGCTGCGCCGATTACAACCATGCTGCCAACACCTACCATTGGCACACACACCTCCCTTTTCCTTATCATAACTGATTTAAGTCCTTAATTCCATGATCATTTTTCGACAGATTCGTCCGGATAATTTTTCAAAAAATACACAAGCGACTGCAGCTCAATCGCCAGATCGATGTGATGAACACGGATTTCCGGCGGGACATTGAGCCGAGCCGGGGTAAAGTTTAAAATCCCTTTAATGTCCGCCGCCACTAACCGATCGGTAATCGTCTGCGCTGCTGCTTGCGGAATCGTTAAAATCGCGACAGGCACATTCAAATCGGACAGTGTCTTTTCGAGATCATCCATATGGTGAATCGACACATCACCAATTTTTGTGCCAACTTTGCTTTCTTCTACATCAAATGCGACTTGAATTTTCGTATTGTTGTTTTTCAGAAAGTTGTACTTTAAAAAAGCAGTCCCTAAATTCCCAACACCAATAAGCGCCACATTGGTTACTTCATCTTGATCAAGCGTTTTTCGAAAAAAAGACAATAAATAGCTGACATTGTAGCCATAGCCTTTTTTGCCCAGCGCACCGAAATACGAAAAATCCCGCCGGATCGTCGCCGAATCCACTTTAACTGCCTCACTTAATTCCGCAGATGATACCCGCTGTTTTCCAGATGAGTGCAGGTTTTGGATAAACCGATAATATAAAGGCAGACGCTTCGCCGTTGCCTGTGGTATTTTCATAGAATCATTATTCATTTTCTTCCCTCCAACGTGATACCGCTTCCATGTTTCTTTTTACGGCCTAATACAATCATAAATCTTTGTATCGTTTTTCACAAGAACTGCTTCTTTTTCATTGCCGGGAGCGCGGACCTCAAGTAAAGTGTAGAGTGAGGTGAAAAACATGATTCTTCTGCAAGTACAGCAGCTTTCGAAATATTATGGAGCTGAACTTATTTTATCGAATATTAAGCTCGAGGTGCAAACGGGAGACCGTATCGCGCTCGTCGGCCGCAATGGCGCCGGCAAATCGACGCTATTAAAAATAATTGCCGGACAGCTTTCTCATGAAGAAGGCGCCATTATGAAACCAAAAGATGTGACAATTGGCTACCTGGCGCAGGATACTGGTCTTGAATCCGATTTGTCCATCTGGGACGAAATGAACAGCGTTTTTGACAACTTGCGTGACATGGAACAAAAACTGCGGGCGCTTGAAGCGGATATGGCCAACCCGGATGTATACAGTGACACGGCAAGGTACAATCAAGTCATGACTGCCTACGATCAGCTGCAAAACGAATTTAAAGAAGCAGGCGGCTATCAATACGAAGCAGACTTGCGCTCGATTTTACACGGCTTCCGTTTCCACGATTATGATTATGGCACACTTATTTCCACATTAAGCGGCGGACAAAAAACACGTCTTGCCCTTGCTAAGCTGCTACTCACAAAGCCAGACATTTTAATTCTCGATGAACCGACTAACCATCTCGATATCGATACCCTTTCCTGGCTGGAAAACTATTTGCAAGGCTATTCAGGCGCGATTCTGATTGTTTCCCATGACCGCTACTTTCTGGATAAAACCGTGAACCAGGTATATGAGGTCTCCCGCCATAAAATCCGCAAATTCACCGGTAACTACAGCAAATATTTAACGCAAAAAGCCGAGCAGTTTGAACGGGAAATGAAACAGTACGAAAAGCAGCAGGGAGAAGCCGCAAAGCTTGAGGACTTTATTCAGCGCAATATTGCCCGGGCATCTACAACAAAAAGAGCCCAAAGCCGGCGTAAGCAGCTTGATCGTATGGAGATGATGGCACGTCCGGACGGCGACGAAAAACCGCCTGGTATGCTTTTTGACATTAATCGTCAAAGCGGAAACGAAGTGCTGAACATTGATCAAGCAGCGATCGGCTACAATGGCGAAAAAATTGGAATGGATTTGTCCTTTTCCGTTACACGAGGTGACAGCATCGCACTCGTTGGACCGAACGGTGCAGGCAAGTCGACATTATTGAAATCCATTACCGGTGCCCTCCCGCTGATTGACGGCCGTATTGGGCACGGTGCCGGCGTCGAAATCGGCTACTATGATCAGGAGCAGTCTCATTTAAACCGAAAAAAAACGGTGCTTTCAGAGCTGTGGGATGACTACCCGGGCACATCAGAAAAAGATATTCGTTCTATTCTCGGAAGCTTTCTTTTTTCAGGAGATGATGTGCTGAAACCCGTTGCCGCCTTAAGCGGCGGCGAAAAAGCCCGGCTTGCACTAGCAAAGCTGACGATGCAAAAAGCGAATTTTCTTATTCTCGATGAACCGACCAATCATTTGGACCTCGACAGCAAAGAAGTGCTGGAAAATGCCCTGATTGATTATCCAGGAACACTTTTGTTCGTGTCTCATGACCGTTATTTTATTAACCGGATTGCCACAAAAGTGATCGAGCTCGACAAAGAAGGCGTCACCGTCTATCTCGGCGACTATGATTACTATGTTGAAAAGAAAACTGAACAAGAAGAGCTGGCCGCGCTTGAATCTGTTCAAACTGTTGCGAAGGCTGCAAAACCAGCGGCCGCTGATTCGTATAAAACAGATAAAGAACAGCGAAAAAAAGACCGGCAAAAAGCGCGGCGCATTGAAGAGATTGAAATAGAAATTGGCGTGTACGAAGAAAAAATAACCGAAGCGGAAGAGCTTCTTTGTCTGCCGGATATTTATGAAGATCACGAAAAATCACTGGCACTTCAGCAGCAGCTCGATGAAGCGAATAAAGCGATCGAACAATTAATGGATGAATGGGAGCAATTGCAATCCAATTAAGTGAGAGGCTATCCACAGCCTCTCTTTTTTTATCCACAGAAAAACAAAGAAAATTCTGCTATTTGCAAGGGTTTCCACAGTTTTATACACATTACCCACAGGATGTGGACCATCTTATCCCCCTTTATTCACAAAAAAAGAGGCATTCTCTTTAGAATGCCCATTGATTAAAACGTTTCAATATCTAAACCAGGATCACCATTCATGTCCATCCCATCCCGTTTCCCTTGCTCAAATAAGATTGTTCCCGCCGCCGCGATCATTGCTGCATTGTCCGTACAAAGCAACAAAGGCGGAATGACGAGCTGCACCTCTTTCAGTTCACTAAAAACCGTTTCAAGCGATGTACGCAGCCCTTTATTGGCCGCAACACCACCCGAGAGCAGTACTTGCTTAACATTGTATTCTTTTGCGGCACGAACCGTTTTTTCCGTCAGCACTTCAACGACACTCGCTTGAAAGCTGGCAGCCAGATTTTCCGGAATAATAACTTCTCCCCGTTGTTCCGCATTATGAACCGTATTAATAACGGCTGATTTTAAGCCGCTGAAGCTGAAATCATAGGATCCTTCTTCTAAACGGACACGCGGCAGCCCATAGGTATCCTGTCCTTCCGCTGCCAGACGGTCAATATGCGGCCCCCCCGGATAAGGCAGATGCAATGTACGCGCGACTTTATCATATGCTTCTCCCGCCGCATCATCGCGTGTTTCTCCGATCACTTCAAACGATCCATGTTCCTTCATATACACAAGCTCCGTATGACCGCCTGACACGACGAGCGACAGGAGCGGGAACGTCATTTCTTTCACAAGCCGGTTGGCATAAATATGTCCGGCAATATGATGAACACCGATCAGCGGCAGATTATGAGCAAATGCAATCGCCTTTGCCGCATTGACGCCGATTAACAAAGCACCGACCAGTCCAGGTCCTTTCGTTACAGCAATTGCATCCATATCACTGAATGTTAATCCTGCCTGTTCAAGTGTTTTATTGAGCACCGAAATAATCTGCTCTACATGATGACGCGATGCAATTTCCGGCACGACGCCGCCAAATCGTTTATGACTTTCAATTTGTGACGATACAACGTTTGACACAATCTCAGTGCCATTTTTCACGATGGCCGCTGCCGTTTCATCACAGCTTGTTTCGATCCCAAAAATATATGTGTCTTTTTTCATCATAAATTCACCCACATTACTAAAGCATCTTCTTGATTGTCGGTATAGTACTGCTTCCGGATTCCACCCGGCTGCAAACCGAATTTTTTATATAATGTCATCGCAGAAATATTGCTGACCCGAACTTCAAGTGAAAGAACGGACCCTCCATATCCCCTCGCTTTTTCGATCATAAAGCCAAGCAGTTCGCTGCCACAGCCTTTCCCTCGAAACTCAGGCAAAATGGCGATGTTCGTTATCTGTACTTGATCGTACACAACCCACATACCGCAATAGCCCACAATAAGGCCGTCCTGTTCAGCCGTGTAATAATGGGCATATTGATTAATCGCGATTTCCCGTTCAAATGCTTCTTTCGGCCACGGAATCGTAAAGCTGGCCAGTTCTACTTCAAGTACAGCTGGAATGTCTTCTATGACCATTGGTCGAATGTGCAGATCACTCACCGCCATTCGTCTTCTTTTCATTCGCTTCTAGCCATTTTGCCTCCGCTTCGGCCAGACGCGCATAATTCGGCACCACTTCTGCCGGATCGTTCTCTGTTTCTTTTCCAAGCGTTAAAAGAGCAGCCGGGCGTGTGTAAGGCACGGCTTTTCCGGCAAATACAGCCGATTCACCCATTTGTTCCGCAATTGTTTTTTCATGAAGAATACTTTCCTGGCCGACAAACAGGATTGTTTCATTTTGCTGAAGCAGCTCTTCGCACCAATCCGTTACTAACACATTTCGGTCTTCAATCATCGTTTCCACTGTCCCATTTGATAAACGGTATAAACCAGTAAACACTCGACCCCGCCGCGCATCAAATATTGGACAAACAAGCCCGTCAATAACCGGTGCTGACGCCGCTAACGACGCAAGACTTGAAACAGCAGCAATTGGAATATTTAACGTCCACGCCAGCGTTTTTGCAATCGTCACACCAATGCGGACACCTGTATAAGAGCCGGGACCATTAGCGACAATGATTTTTTCTAAATCTTCCGGTTTTATCTCCACATCGTTCATTAATGACTGAATAGCAGGCATGACCCGAACCGAGTGATTTTTTTTCACGTTTGTCACCTGCTCAGCCAATATGACATCCCCGTCTGCTAAGCCAATCGACAATGTATAAGTGGATGTATCAATCGCTAACGTTTTCAATCGTCTTCACCTTCTCAAGAACGCGGTCATATCGATCCCCGTTTACTGTTAATTGTATTTTGCGCTGTCCTTCCACACCTGTGTGGAAAAGGTTAATTTGTATATACTCTTCCGGAAGCTGATCAGCAATTAAATGCGCCCACTCCACAACGGTAATGCCATTTCCAAAAAAGTATTCATCGAATCCTAAATCTTCTTCGGATTCTTCCCCTAATCGATACACATCCATATGGTAGAGGGGATAAATTCCTTCATATTCTTTAATGATGGTAAACGTTGGACTGTTCACGTTTTTTGCTACGCCGAGTGCCTTTGCTAAATGCTGGGTAAATGTTGTTTTCCCCGCTCCTAAATCACCTTCAAGCAATATGACGTCTCCTGGAAGAAGAACAGATGCAAGTGTTTCCGCAAAGCAATTTAAGTCCTGCAAATTATTCATAATCCATGTATAAGAGGATGTCATCTGTCCACCTTCTTTCCTCGAAAAAAAACCTTAGGATAGTAATGATCCTAAGGTTTCTGATTATATTGTTATTATATCGAATACTTGTGTAATATAAAAGTAAATGGCGGTCCGGACGGGACTCGAACCCGCGACCTCCTGCGTGACAGGCAGGCATTCTAACCAACTGAACTACCGG